>JBDHZD010000028.1:0-38586 GCA_039811705.1 Fimbriimonadaceae bacterium
GAAGAACCACGCCAGCGTGCCTACGAACTTGCGCTTGTCCACGCCTTGCCCCGCCATATAGAGGGACATGACGGGTCCGGCCGCGTTGGAGATGGTCGTGGTGATCCCGGCGAGGACTCCTGCGCCAGCGGTCCATAGTCGTCCCCGCGACCACGCTTCGGCGTTTCGACCCTTGAGCGCGAGATGCGTGGCCAGCATGGCGAGCACGATGCCGCCGATCCAAGGACCCATCGCATCCGAAGCCGCCGCGCCGCCGAACCAGGCCAGAATCCCCGCGCCAACCGCGACGCCCAAGCCGACCCAGAGCGCGAGCCGCACGATGAGGTCCCAACGGCAATCGCGGCGATACCACGTGACGGCGAACACGTCGGCGACGATCAGGAGCGGCAGCAAGGCCCCGACGGAGAGCCGTCCGCCGAACAGGTGGGCCATGACGGGGACCACGAGCATCCCGACGCCCGGCAAGCCGGTCTTGGATGCACCGACGAGCATGCCCGCGACGCACGCGAGCCCCCATTCGGCGGGAGCGAGTTCGGGCAGCACGGGCGCATTGTGGCCCCATAATCGCTCCTATGCATGCCGTGCGCGTCGGACTCTCGGGCTTTTCTTACAAGCCGTGGCAGGGCGAGGGACGGTTCTATCCACCCGAACTCAAAGCCTCCCAGTTTCTCGACTTCTATGCGCAACGCTACAACGCGGTCGAGATGGACGGGACGTGGTACCGGATGCCCAGCGAGGAGGGCGTCGCCAAGTGGCGCGACGGCACGCCGGCCGGATTCGAGTTCTGCCCGAAGATGCACCGCGACGTGACCCACATGCGTCGCCTCAAGCCCGAGTCGTTCGAATCGGCGAAGTTCTTCGTGAGCCGTCTCAAACCGCTGGCCGAAGCGGAAAAGTTGGGGCCGGTTCTGGTTCAGCTGCCGCCCAACATGAAGAAGGACGTCGAGCGCCTGGACGCCTTTCTGGGCGAGCTCGCCCCCGGCTGCAGGCTGGCACTTGAGTTCCGTCACGAAAGTTGGAACGACGACGCGGTGGCCGAGACGCTCCGGAAGCACAACGCCGCGTTTGTCGCTTCAGACACCGACGAGATGGATGCGGTTCGGCGGGACACCGCCGACTTCGCGTATGCCAGACTGCGCAAGTGCGACTACTCGGACGACGATCTGCGCGAGTGGGCCGCCTGCCTTCGCGGGCTCGGCAAGCCGACATGGGTGTTCTTGAAGCATGAGGACGAAGGGTCGCCGTGGATCTGGGCGGACGTGCTTCTCGGGCACTTGAGAGCCGGGTAGCCTTCTCGCCGATGCCCACGCTCAACGGCCTAGACGTTCTGCTCGCCCGCGATTGCGCCCCGCTGCGCGGGAAGGCGATCGGCGTGGTGTGCAATCAGGCGTCCATTGCGTCGGACGGGCGGCACATCCTCGACCACCTGCTGCCCCTTCACCAACGGGGCGACCTGAAGATCGTCGCCGCCTTCGGCCCGCAGCACGGGATTTGGGGGCACACTCAGGACAACATGATCGAGTGGGAGGGTTATCGCGACGCGCGGACTGGCCTGTTGTTTCACTCGCTGTACGGCACCCACCGCGAGCCGACGCCAACGATGCTGGAGGGTGTCGAGACGCTCGTCGTGGACATCGTCGACGTGGGCGCGCGCTACTACACGTTCATCTGGACGCTGAGCCTCTGCATCAAGGCGTGCCGGACTCTGGGAATCGAAGTGCTGGTTCTTGACCGGGTCAATCCGATCGATGGCGTGACGGTCGAAGGCACGGTTCTGGATCAGGCGTTCGACAGTTTTGTCGGTTTGTATCCGCTTCCGACCCGGCACGGCATGACGGCGGGCGAAATCGCCCGATACGTCGAAGCCACGCAGTTTCCGGGTGCCAACGTGAGGGTGGTCGAAGTAGAGGGATGGCACCGTTCGGCTTATCACGACGAGACCGGTCTGCCCTGGGCGATCCCGTCGCCGAACATGCCAACGGTGGATACCGCCGTGGTCTATCCGGGCATGTGCCTGCTGGAGGCTACCAACGTGAGCGAGGGGCGCGGGACGACCAAGCCCTTCGAGATTTGCGGCGCCCCGTGGTTGGACTCGTGGGAGTTCTGCGACGCGTTGAATGCGGAGGGGTTGCCGGGGGTGTACTTCCGACCGTTTCCGTTTCAGCCCACGTTCCACAAGGGGGCGGGCGAGTATTGCGGTGGAGCGTTTCTACACGTCTTCGATCGCAAGGCGTTCGAGCCGGTGCTGGCGGGTGTCGCGGTCCTGCAGGCGGCAACCCGATGCGGGGGCGGGAAGTTCGCCTGGAACCCCCCGCCCTACGAGTATGAAGAGGTCAAAAGGCCCATCGACATCCTGGCTGGAAACGCGTGGCTTGCCGAGGCTGTGGACGATCTGTGGCCTCTTCAGCGTGTGCGAGAACGAATGGCCGCTGAATGCGCCACGTTTGACCGGACAAGGCGCGAGTTCATCACACAACCCTAACCTGCGGATCCGCATTCTTAACAATTCCTTAACAACAATCATCCATTCTTTGGGCCGCATATCGCTCAGGGCTCATCCCCCTCGACCTGCATCAGTCGGAGTGAACCAACGTTGAAAAAGGCCTTTACGCTCATCGAACTTCTGGTGGTGATCGCCATCATCGCCATCCTCGCCGCCATGCTCTTCCCTGTGTACGCGCAAGCCAAGCAGTCTGCCAAGAAAGCGGTTGCCATCAGCAACCAGAAACAGCTCGGGCTCGGCGTCATCCTCTACACGTCGGACTATGACGACGTCTATCCCCGCAACGACGACTGCTATCCGCGGTCGGCCCTGAACCCCGCGCTGAACGACCCCAGCTACACGCCCTCCAACGGCGACGGCTGCTCGGGCGCCGGTCCCTACCCGTGGCGCATGAACCACTACTCCTGGCAGAAGTGGATTCTCCCGTACACCAAGTCGGTCGAAATGTTCGAGCACCCGTCTCGCCAAAAGCTCAACACGCCGGCTCAATCGGGCGGCTGGGCCCAGTGGACGCAGAACGGCCAGATCATGGGCGGGTTTGCGATCAACCTCGGTTTGACGGGCGCGCTCAACACGTTCAACCGCTCCGCGACGGCGGCCGGTCGACTGCGCAACAGCTGGCTCGGTGGCACGCAGAGCTCGATCCCGAACGTGTCCCAGGCCATGTTGCTGTTCGAATTCACCAACCCGAACATCAACTACTCGCCCGTGCTCGTCGATGGCATCAACGATCCGCTCTCCACGCAGACCATCTATCCGATGGCGATCCGCGAGTTCTGGGCGGCCAACTTCAAGAAGACCGATGCTTCGTGCAACCCGCTCTCGGATGACGATGCGACCCGCGTCAGCGGCGGCGTGATCGTGGTCGGTTTCGCCGACGGTTCGGCCAAGGCGCTGCAGACCAATGCGTTCCTCAGCCGAACGCCCACCGCTGCCGAGTACGGCGTGCCGGTCGATGCCAACACCAAGTGCGGCATCTCCTCGGGCACCTACCGACCCGGCGTGACCCCGGTCCTGTCGCTCCAGTACCCGTTCTGGGCCTTCGGCAACTAATGCGGACGCTCGCTCTTCTCGTTCTCGCAATCGCCACCCTCGGGTTGGTGGGCTGCAACACGGGCGACGTCTCGGCCGATGCGGCGAAAAAGTCGTACGACGAACAGCAAGCCAAAGCCGACAAGCTCGCGGCGGAAGGCATGCAGAAGTTCGACGATTCGAACTAGTCGCTGTCAGCGCACCGAACAACGGGGGTTGTGGATTCTTCCGCAACCCCCGTACTCATTGCAGAACCGAGCTACTTCTCGCCGCGGATCGCCTTCATCAGCGCCTTGAAGGTCGCCGCGGTCTCCTTCGCGGCGTCATTGGTCTCTTCGCCCCGATAGGCCTTCATGAACGTCGCGCCGTCAACCCACGTCGTGTGCAAGGTCCCCAACAGGCGGTCCGCGATCGTCTTGGCGCCACCCTTGCGAGCCGCCAGAATCTGTTCCAGCTGACTTAGGGCGACGTGGGGCTTGCGCCACGGCGAGGACACCACCCGGAACCCCTCCCCCGCGAACCAGGCAGCTGTCGGCGGCGCGTTCTCGTAATGCCAATCGCAGATCACAACCTCCTTGGAGATCATCCGCAACGAGGGCGCGGTCTCGTTGGTGCTGGCTTCCCACTCGCCGAGACCCGTGATCTTGGCGTCGAGGAAGCGGTCGCCCCACATCCACATCTCGCGCTTCTTAGATTTCAGGTGCTCTTGGATGCGCGTCACCTCTTCGGCGAACAACGTGGCTTTCGGGGCGTCCTTGCAGCGGGCGCAATCGGCATCGCCCAGAATGAACGCCTCGTCCATCCCCGCGTGGAACGCGTCGGCCTGGAACGCGTCGCACATCTCGTCGATCAATGGGAACAGCACTTTGTGGACCTCGGGGTGCCTCGGGCAGTAGCTCCGGCAGTAGATGCCCTCGTTGTTCGGGTACTTGCCAGGGGTCTCGTCGAAGTGAGGGTAAACCGTAAGCAGTTTGCCCGTGTCTTTGGCCCACGATTGGTGACCCAGCATGCCCATCTGTGGGATGAGGCGGATGCCCGCCCGCTTGCACGCCTCGGCGATCTTTCGGGCGTCCTCGTGGTTCAAGCCGCCCGGCTCGGCCATCTCGGGTCGGCTCTTGAAGTCGAAGTTGTAGTCCACCTCGAGAACGATCAGGTTGACCCCCTCGCGCTTGAGGTCGGTCTCGACGAACCTGACGAATTCATCGACGTTGGCCTTGGGCAGACTGAGCACGTGCAGCCCTTGGACCGGCAAGGCGGCCGGCTGCAACACGGCGGCGGCGATGGTTGCGGCGATCAGCATGGCCCAGTGTACAGGTTTGGCGACCTCGCTGGAAGGACGTCGCGATACACCGAAACCATCGATCTCGCGTACACTTGGCGGCGAAGTGAAGCCGAACGGAATCCGGACGATCGTGAAGGTGTTCGCCACAACGGGTGTCGAGTGCCTGTCGAGGGACGTCAAGGACGAAATGGCGCGTCGCCTCTTCGACCACCCCGATTACACCGTCGAGATGGGCGAAGTGAGCGTCAGCCGATTCTCCAACGAGAACATCGAAGTGCAGGTCAGCAACGTGCGCGACCACATCGTGCTCGTTCTCCACACGCAGGTTCCCCCGGTGAACGACGGCCTGATCCAGCTTTTCGCCCTGTTGGACGCGATCAACAACGCTCACCCGAGGCAAACGTTTCTGGTCTTCCCCTACATGCCGTACAGCCGGAGCGACCGAAAGAACCGCCCCCGCATCTCCGTCATGGGCCAACGGTTGCCCGAAATCCTCAATCGGGTACTCGGCGTGAAGCGCGTGATGCTCCTTTCGCCACACGATCCCCACATCAAGCAATACTTCATCCCGACGGCCGACGAGGTCCCGGTCGTGCCCTTGCTCGTCGATTACATCCGCAAGGAGTACCTGTCGCGATGGAGCCGCGAAGACTGCGCGGTCGTCTTCGCCGATTCGGCCGCCGCAAAGCGGTTCGAAGAAGTGCCCCTGGTCCTCGGCCTCGACCCAGCCTACATCTACAAGAGTCGGAGCGATAACTCGGAGTCGCCGACGGTCAAGGCCATCACGGGCAAGGTTCGTGGCCGCCACTGCTTTATCGTGGACGACGAAATCCTCACGGGCAACACGGCGCTCAAGGACGCTGCGATCCTGAAGGAAGAGGGCGCCGAATCGGTCCATGTGCTGGGCATTCACGGCGTGCTGGAAGATCAACGCATGTCCACCGAGGCCCTCATGGCCAAGCTCTCGGACTCGCCCGTCGACTCGTTTGTGGTGACCGATTCGATCCCTTTGGGCAACAAGGTTGCACTCGCGAACGGGCGCATCAAGGTCATCCCCATCGCGCCGCTCCTCGGCGAGACGTGCAAGCGCCTGATCCTAGGCGAAAGCCTGAGCGAGCTCCATCGCATGACGGAAGACTGACGCACTGAGACGATCGGCGTCCGCAACGAGTAGAAAGCACGACGCACGCATGAAAAGCAGAGTTCTCGACGAGTTGGGCGACGCCTCGCGGCGAGCGATCCTGACCGAGCTTCGGCAAGGCCCCAAAACCGTGGGCGAACTCGTGCGCGCCACGGGATTGAAGCAACCCAACGTTTCGAACCACTTGGCCAGATTGCGCGAAGCAGGACTCGTCAAGTCCACCAAGGTGGGTCGAACGGTGAAGTGTTCGCTGGCTGCGCCCCAGGTGGATTCGGCTCTCAGCGCCGTTGACGCGGGCCGCGCTCAGTCGGTCCCTTGCGAGATGCCCGTCGAAGCCTATGCCGAGGCGGCCATCGCGGGCGACGAACCCACGTGCTTCGAATTGCTCGACGGTCTCCTGGCGAACGGCATCGACCTGCTCACCCTTTCGTGCGAGCTCTTCGGCCCAGCGATGGGCGTCGTGGGCGAGCGCTACATGATCGGCGAAATCGACGAGGGTCAGGAACACCTGGCCAGCGCCGTCACCGAACGCGCCATGGCGCGGGCGTTCCACTACCGTCCTCCGATGGCCTCCAACGGGTTGCGCGCGATCTTAGGGTGCTCGGCGGGAAACCTTCACTCTCTCGGGCTGCGCATGGTCAGCGACACGCTGCGCTCGATGGGTTGGGATTGCCGGTTCCTTGGCGCCAACGTTCCCGAAGAAGCGTTCCTAGATGCCGTCTGGAAGCACCGACCCGACTTGGTTCTCGTCAGTTGCGGTTGCACCGAAAGCGAGGAGGCATGCCTTTCGTTGTTGCGTCAGCTCGCCGCCCAGAAGCCGATCGGCGGTTACCGGATCGGCGCTGGCGGATTCTGCGTCAGCCGCTCACCCGACCGGTTCCTCGAGGCCGGGGCCGACTTTGCCACGGGCAACCTCCGACACTTCGTCGAAGACCTGCTTCCCGAACTGGGTCTCCAAGGCGTCCAGCGACCCTAGTCCTAAAAGTCGTCCAACGGTGAATGCTGCGCCCCAGAGGCTCCAAAGAGGCGCGTCACCACCGCTTGCTCGGCCAGGACCGGACGAGACATCGCCCACGGCGCTTCGCAGGTGGTCCAGGAGCTCCCCAGCGAAAGGAGCGCGAGATCGCACCAAGAGGCTTCGGGCAGGTGAGAGACCACCTCGGTCAGCCCCCGCAACGACGCCTCGAGCGCGATGCCTCCCATAAGCCGAGACAGCACGCCTCGGTCTCCCGCAGCCTCGAGCACGGCGACCGACGACTCGTCGAATTGGACGACGACATAGGCGCGAAGCATTGTATCGGCGAACACGCGCCGCTCGGGGCGCGTCATCCGCGCGTAAATCGCATGCTCCCAGTAGAGCGGCGTGCGTCGGTGCCCCAAGGGGCGAATCAGGTGGTCCGCGCTCCACAACTCGGCCAGCCGGGGAAGGAACGTCCGGATTTCGCCATGCGATAGTTCTCGCCCCTCGCCCTCTGGCTGTTCGAGCACCTGACCGTACTTGTATCGGAGCGGCGTCTTGAACCAGCCGTACCGTTCGTAGTGGTGGTGTACCCCCGTAAAGAGGAACGACCACGCACATGACTCGCGCTCCATAACTTCGATGGCTTGTTCGAGCAGGCGCCCGGACAACCCCTGTTTACGGTGAGCCTCCAGGGTCGCGACGCTGCCGATGCCACCAACCCAAAGCGGCCGGCCGTCAGCGTCGTTCATCTCGCGGAGAAAGACGTCAACCGCTGAAACAATGCGGCCATTGCCGTCCATGGCGATGCGGGTGTGCTCGGGGCTGCGACGTTCGGTACCCTTGTGAAGCGAGTCGAAGAGCCAGGCACCGACGCCAAACACGTCTTCCCAAAGGGCAAGCGCTTCGGGCCATTGCTCGGGGCGGATCGGGGCAAACGTATAGGCGGACATCGCCCCTCTGTTCGCCACGTGCTGGGTCGGCTCCTTGGTTTGGCCCCTCGGTCTCGCAGGCATCCATCACAAGGTCCGCAATGGACGAGGACCAGCCCTAACTACCGGCCAGCCCGAGTTCTTCGGCGCGTGCCGACAAAGCTTCGATCATGTTGGCGATGTGCGTCTCCAAGTCCAAGCCGATGCCTTCAGCGCCGGCGTAGACCTCGTCGCGGTGCACACCCGCGGCAAACGAGGGCTGTTTGAGCTTCTTGACCACGCTCTTCACCTCGACCTCCCGCACATCGCGCGAGGGGCGGACGTAGCTGCAGGCCGTGATGAATCCTGCCAGCTCGTCGCACGCGTATAGGTGCTTCTCCATGGGTGTATCGCGCGAGATCGCCAATGCGTCGTTGTGCGAACCGATGGCCCGGATGATCGCGGGGTCCCAGCCCTCGGCCTCGAGCAGTCTCATACCCCACGCCGGATGGTCGTCCGGGTGCTTCTCGTAGTCGAAGTCGTGCAGGAGACCCGTGATGCCCCAGACGTCGGCGTCTTCGCCCAGCCGCTCGGCGTACCAGCGCATGGCCGCTTCGACGCACAGGCAATGGCGGCGGAGCGAATCGCTGTCGGTGTGTTGGCAGAGCAGTTGGAACGCTTCGTCCCGAGTGTTGGGCATGGCGAGGGTTTTACCCAAGCCCAAGGGCCAAGTCGTCCAGGGCTTCCAGCGGTGCGATCAGGCGTTCGGCGTCAGGCGTCAGGCCATAGAGCGTCCGGGGCGGGTAGTCCTCGACCACGGTCCGCGCAAGCACCCCATCGGCGACGAGGACCTTGAGGGTCAGGCTGAGCGCGCGGTCGGTGGCGGACAGGGCGTCGCGCAGCAGGGCGAACCCGTGGTTGCCACGCGCCACCCACAGCACGGTCTGAGGCGACCACTTGCGGAACAGCGAGCCCGTCCAGCCATGTTCGCGGGCCAAGTCCCAGAGTTCCAGCGCCGCAGGAGCAACGAGCTTTCCGAGCTCGGTGAGGACGTATTCCGGACGCATCGGGTGCCCGTAGCCGGGGTTCGGGCGGCACAGACCAAGGGCGATGGCGTGGTCGAGCGATGCGCGCAGAGCGGGTTGCGTGCAGCCCAGCCGGAGCGCGAGCGACACAAACTTGGCCCCGTCGGCGCGGCCGAGTTCGGCCAGCACGGGGATCGTCCAGCGTCTCGCGGTCAATTTCTGCACTTTCGCTTCGCCACCGTGGCAATCCGTGGATATATTCGCTATACTTATTATGTCACATACCCACTCCAGAGAGGGTGGGAACAGGAGAAAAGCACAGACAATGGCACACCCCTACGAATTCGACGGTGGACTGGTGGTCTCGATCCCGGTCAAGGACATCAAGGCTTCGATCGCCTGGTACGGCGAGATGCTGGGCTTCGAGCTCGACTACCTCATGGAAGACTGGGGCTGGGCGGAACTGAAGTCGTCGGTCGCCCGCGTGAGCCTCGGCCTCTCGCAGGTGGAGACGCCGAAGGTAGGCGAGATGACCCCCGTATTCGGCGTGAAGGACATCGAGGCGTCGTTCGCCTTCCTCCAGTCGAAGGGCGTGCGGACGGACGGCGCAATCCGCGATCTGGGGATGGTCAAGCTGTTGACGTTCTACGATCCGGACGGCAACGTGCTGATGCACTACCAGTCCATGCAGCCGGCCTAGGTGGCTGTTCGGTGGGGCGCGGTGGTGTTCGGTGGTGTGGGACCCGACGGGGCGGGTCCCTCCAACCGGACGCTCAATGGCCCGACAGCAGGGACTCCAGCGGGAACCCATTCCAACTGCGGGGTCCCTCCTCGATGAGCACCCCGATATACGAGGAGCGCAAGACGATATCGGGTCGAGCAGCCGAGATTTGATCCCAGGCGCTCTCCCTTCGCAGCAACTTCAACATGGCCGGCCCCACCGAATCGAACTTCGCTCGGTTTCCTACGAAGCCTTCTGTCGCTCCTGTTCGGCTCAGGTCTTGCAGGGCCTCAGCCTGCGCCATCGCCGCAAGATCGGCTCTCTGGCGAGCGAGCCTCTCTTCCACCGTTTTCCAAATAGTGGCAGTCTTTCGCGCGCGCTGAAGGTCGGAGGATGCGCTGCCGACAAGAACGATCAGTTGCCCCGCATCCGCGGGCTTCCGCCGACTAAGCAACGGTCGAGCAGGAAAGACGAGTGTCGAGGAATCAAAGGCTAGACACGGGCGTCAGGATGACGGTGTCAGGCTTAACGGCAGTCTGCGATGAAGTCAGATATGACCCCACGCACAGGATCAAGGAGATCGCAAGCATCAGAGCCCATCCGCGTCACCGCCGTCAAGCGGCTCCAACTCAGGCGGTTTGACCCGCTGATGCTCGTCCACAATCCGCCTAGCGGATAACCTGAGATGTTGGCTCATCCCTCGGAAAGCAACAACTCCAAGGGCAGGCCCTGCCATTGCCTGGGCGCGACTTCGACGTACACCTGCAACGACACAGTTCTCAGCACGAGGGACGGCTGCACCGCCGCATAGTCGCGCCAAGCCGATTGCCGCCGCAAATGCTTCACCAATGTTGGCTGTAGTTCTGACCATCTGACCGGGCCCTTCGCGAACGAATCAAATCCCGAGTCGCTGCCTAACTCCTGTTCCAGCATCTCTTGGACAAGTTTGCGTGTCTCACTGCGCAATCGAACAAGCCTTTCTTCAAGCGCCTTCCAAACGGATGCTGCTCTGCGGGCCCATTCAATGGCGTTAGGCGAGCCTGAACACAGGATGATCGTGCGGCGGGTGTCTGTGGAAACGGCTTCCACGGTGACACGATAGTCCCCAACAGGTACGGTGGATGAGCTGTAGGACTCGATTCGATCGTCGCGGCTCGGGTGCGTCGCCGGCAAGTCGTTGATCGTTTCAAGCGCGATGGGCCTTGGAAGCCGCGATTCAGGTGTCGAAGGACCTAGGTACGCCGTTGGGACCGCCACGAAGCGCAAGTTTTCGGCCTGTGCCCTTGCAAAGCGTCCGATCGTCGAACTCTGCTGAAACGCCTTGGCTAAGCGCAGCCTCACGGGTTCTGGAAAGTCCGACAGCAACAGTGGTTGTACTGGCGAGTGCCCCTTCAGCAATGAGACGACATCGTGCATCATCGCATAAGACCCGTTGCTCAGCATATCCTTGTGCACGAGGTGAATCGGTCCGTTCGTGCTCAAGGGTTCGAAGCCCAAGCGTGTGGCCTCTCTGAGCACGACATCTCGCGACCTAGCGGCTGTGAGGGCTTCGGCACTCGCGGCCTCGGAGACCGGTGCCAAAACATTGACTTCTGGCAACACCGATGTGGCATCTTGCGCATGCAGAGACGCCAAGCAAAGCGCGAACGCGAGTGTTGACACCGGTCAGTCTCCTCCTCCGCCGCCGCCGGGTGGATCCAAGTTTGGCGGGATGATCGTCCTCCGTTCGGTAAGGACCGTTTGCTCGTCGCGGGTTCTACTCACCTTGACGCTAGGTGAAGCGACCTTCTTCAGCCTCTTCTTCTTGCCGACCATGTAGGCCCCATCAAATGAACTGGTCAGTCTTTGAACGTTGATGGAGTGTTCGAAAACATGCGCGACTTTCAGCAACTCAGACTCGTCGAGCACATTGGTCGGGCCAAAGTAGTCGTACGGTGGACTCTGTCCGTTCTGGAGCGTTTCCCAGCCATTCGACCAATGCGAGGACTCTGGATCCGGATCCACGCTACTGGGAGATTGCCATACCGAGACGCCATTGGCGACACTGGTTCCGCCATGCGTGCTGTACCGGTATGGCGCGATGCTGATGTCGCCCTGATATGGACCCAGTGCGCGCACCGTGACCCATTCGGTCTCGTACATGATGTTGCTGGACTGCGTGTCCAATGTCCAAACACTCTCATCTGCGACAGCGAGGCGAGGCATCGCCGCGTTTGCGGGGCTCAGGTGGGCTGTGTGCCCCCCCCCCACCGCTGCCTCGCCGATAGCGAGAGCAATGGATAGAATCATTGTGTTGATCATCTCTTTCGGTTCCCTTGAGCCGTCCTTTTGAGAGACTTGTTCCTATCATATCACAGCTCTCCGCAGAACGGTCACAGTTTTTTCATGATTCTCCGGCGGGCCCAACATCCCGTCCCAGGGTCCGGCGGCTCGGGTAACATCACGGCCGTGCCCGCTCCTTGCGGGCGCGATTCGTTTTAGGAACCTGAAAACCATGCCAACCCTGGTGATCGTCGGTGCCCAATGGGGCGATGAGGCGAAAGGCAAACTCGTGGACGCGCTCGGCGACGAAGCCGACGTCGTCGTCCGTTACAGCGGCGGCAACAACGCCGGACACACCGTCATCGTCGGCGACGAAGAGTTCCGATTCCACCTGCTGCCCGCCGGAATCCTGCACGAGCACGTCACGGCCATCCTCGGCAGCGGCATGGTCGTGTGCCCGAAGGGCCTGCTGGAAGAACTCGACCGCACGCGCGCGGCTCGGCCGAACCTGGGCACCCTGCGCATCAGCGCCGGAGCGCACGTCGTGTTCCCGTGGCACCGCATGCTCGACCGGCTGGAGGAAGAGGCGCGGGGCGAGAACAAGATCGGCACAACGTCGCGCGGCATCGGCCCCGCCTACCAAGACAAGGTGGCGCGGTTCGGCATCCGCATGGGCGAGTTCGTCCACCCCGACCTGATGCCCAAGCGGCTGCGCGAGGTCTTGGACGTCAAGAACCGCCTGCTCGCCCTGATGAGCGACGGCGCCGAGAGCCTGGACTTCGACGAGGTCTACCACGAGTACCGCACCTACGCCGACCGGCTGCGGCCGTTCGTCGGCGATACCGAAATCGTGGTGCAGGATGCCGTGGCGCGCGGCGACCGAGTGCTGTTCGAAGGCGCGCAAGGCGCGTTGCTCGACCTGGATTCGGGCACCTACCCCTACGTGACCAGCAGCCACCCCGTGGCGGGCGGCGCGTGTTTGGGCACCGGAATCGGGCCCCGCGACATCCACTCCGTGCTCGGCGTGTGCAAGGCCTATGCCACGCGCGTCGGCACCGGCCCCTTCCCCACCGAACTCGACAACGAGTTGGGCGACGAACTCCGCCGCGTGGGCAAGGAGTACGGGACCACGACCGGTCGAGGCCGGCGCTGCGGCTGGCTGGACCTGGTGGCCCTGCGCCAGAGCTGCCGTCTGAACTCGCTCAGCGGACTGGTGGTCACGCGGCTCGACGTGCTTTCGGGGTTCGACCCGTTGCAGGTCTGCGTGGCGTACCGGCGCGGCGCCGAGACGATCCGCCACTTGCCCACGAACACGTGGGAGATCGGCGAACTCGCGCCCGTGTACGAGACCGTGCCCGGCTGGCCCGAGGACCTCACGGGTGCGCGGAAGTTGGAGGACCTGCCCGAAACCGCCCGCGCCTACCTGCGGATGATCGAGGAGTACACCGAGACGCCCGTCGCGATCCTCAGCATCGGCCCGGACCGCGAGCAGACGATCGTGCTGCGCCCGGATTTGATCTGGGGCTGAGGGGCCTGCGCTAGAATGAGCGCCATGGTCTCCTTGGTCGCAGCCGCCGCCTTGCTCCAACCGATGACCGATCGGCACCACTTGCTGGTGCTTCCGGAAGCATGGGAACGCAAACCGTTGGCCGATGGGCGCGTCGAGTTCTCCCAAGAGGTCCACGCAACGTTCGACCAAGCCATCCTGAGCTGGAATCTGGATTCGGGCTGGGCCAGCGCCGAGTACTCCCTCATCGCCTCGGGTGACGGCTGGACGTCTGCGGAGTACCGATGGGGCACATGGCAGGCCGATGGAGGCAGCGTCAGCGTCAAGGGACAACGCGACGACCACGGACGCGTGGACACCGACACGCTGGTGCTGCGGCGTCCGGCCGGCGGGTTCACGGTTCGCGTGGTCGCGACGCCCCGTTCGCGTTCGAGCGTTCCCAGTACGCCTGGATTGGTGGCTGCCGCGTTGAGCCTGATGTCGGCGCCCGAGCGGGCTCCTTCCGCCTTTGGAGGTTTCGCGCGAGTCATCGAAGTTCCACGGCGCGCGCAGATGGCCTACCCCAACGGTGGCGTGCTGTGCAGCCCCACAGCGACGAGCATGGTGCTGGGCCACTGGGCGCGCGTGCTGCGGACGCCGTTCGTAGACCGGGATATGCCCCTGGTACAGAGGGGCGTCTACGACGCCGTCTACCGTGGATGCGGCAACTGGTCATTCAATGCGGCCTTCGCGGGGTCGGTGCCGGGGATGCGTGCGGTGGTCGGCCGGTTCAACGACTTGGCCGATCTGGAGCGCTGCATCGCGGCGGGTTTCCCCGTGGTGTGCTCGATCAGCAACACCGTGGTCAAGGGTCAGCCTCCCGAGCCCAACGATGGGCACTTGGTAGTGTTGGTGGGGTTCGACGAGAACGGTCGGCCGGTGTTCAACGACCCCGGACGGAACGTGGTGCGGATGACGTACGAGCGGGAGAACTTCCGCAAGGCGTGGGCGACGAGCGACAACACGGTGTATCTGATCTGGCCCATCGGCTACACGCCGCCTTGGCTCTGAGCCAGCCGGGCCAGAGAGATAACGAACAGGCTCGCACAACTGCCTTCATCGACTGGTCTTGGATCACTCGCTCTCCGGGCGATATCACCCGCTTTCCGGTTGATTCGTATCCGCGGACGAGATGGCTCGAGACGACATGCCGCCTTGACCCTGATCTTGAAGCACTCTCAAAGCGGCCTCCAACCATGGCAGGTGCTGATTGGCAATGCGATCCACCAGATCCAGCGCCATCTCGGGGCGATACGTGTGCGCCAGCAGATTGCGGTCTTCGAGCATCTCCGCCCAAGGCTCTGCTCCCTCGGGCGGAACCAAGCCCGCCTGAAGGGCCGCTTGCAGTGCCAAGCGGGGGCCCCGCTGGGTGAATCCGAGTTCGGTTGTGCGTTGTTGGAGCGCCTTCCAACCCAACTCAACCGCCGTGCCGAAACCCTGCAACACGCCGGCAACGTCGCGCTTGGTTTCTACGGGCTCGCTGACGAACTCGCGGAGGGAGCCGACCGAGGTGGCGAACTTATCAAGAGCCGTCATCGTTGATACACCACCTTGCCGTCGCGCTCGATCGCCGCGCGCAACTCGGGAGACACGGCCTCGATCCGCACGACGTCGACCTCGAACAAGCTCGGTGGTTCGTACGCCATGTCGGCGGCGAACTCGTGCCAGGCGCCCAGATTCCGCACACCGTAAAACGCCAGATCGAAGTCGCTGACAGGGTGGTTGTCGCCGCGAGCGCGGGAGCCGTACAGCACGACCTTCTCGGGCTCGCACTCGCGGACGGCCCGTGAAATCGCCTTCTGAATGGAGCGCGGGAGTTCCACCGAGACCCATCCTACCCGCGCCATAATAGGTCCTTCCCATGCCCGTCTCTTTCGATCTCGCGTCCCTGAACGAAGCCCAACGCGAGGCGGTCGAGTGGCCGGGTGGCCCGATGCTCATCTTCGCCGGAGCCGGTTCGGGCAAGACCCGCGTCATCACGTGCCGCATCGCCCGGCTCCTCGAAGACGGCGTCTACCCATCGCGCATTCTGGCCGTGACGTTCACCAACAAGGCGGCCCGAGAGATGCGCGAGCGGGTCGAGAGCATGGTCGAAGGCTCGGTCAAGCATATGTGGATCGGCACGTTCCACGCCATCTGCGGACGGATTCTCCGCATGGACGGCGCGGCCATCGGGCTCGACCGCAACTTCGTCGTCTACGACGATGGCGACCAGATGAGCTTGGTCAAAGACATCCTCAAGCGGATGAACGTCGACGACAAGAGCGTCCAGCCTCGCGCCCTTCTCTCCGAGATCAGCAGCGCCAAGGAGAAACTGCTGTCGCCCGAGCAGTACCGCGAACGCGCGGCTGGCTTCTTCGAGCGCATCGCAGCGGACGTCTACAAGAACTACGACGCCGCCCTTCGGCGCGCCAACGCCCTCGACTTCGACGACATGCTGGCCATGGCCGTGCGGCTGTTCCGCGAGCGCGAGGACGTGCGCGAGAAATACCAAGAGCGGTTCCTGCATGTCCTGGTGGACGAGTACCAAGACGTCAATCTGGCCCAATACAAGCTCGTGAGCTACTTGGGCGGCAAGCACCGAAACATTGTCGTGGTCGGCGACGACGACCAGTCCATCTACGCCTGGCGCGGCGCCGACGTGCAGCTCATCCTCAAGTTCGGAAGCGACTATCCCGACGCCAAGGTCATCAAGCTGCAGCAAAACTACCGCTCGACCCAGATCATCCTCGACGCCGCGCACGAGGTCATCCGCAACAACCGGTCGCGCGCGGACAAGCGACTTTGGACCGACGTCAAAGGCGGCGCGGCCCTGACGCTCACCGAGGCGGGAACCGAACAAGACGAGGCCATGATCGTGGCGGATGCCATCACGCGCGACGTCAACGCCGGGCGGCGCAAGTGGAGCGACTTCGCGGTCCTCTACCGAACCAACGCTCAAAGCCGAGCGTTCGAAGACGCGTTCCTGATGCTCCGGATCCCCCATGTGCTCGTGGGCGGGATGCGGTTCTACGAGCGCAAGGAGATCAAAGATATGATCGCGTACTTGCGGCTCACGGCCAACCCAATGGATGACGCCTCGTTCCGCAGGGTGGTCAACGTGCCGGCTCGCGGCCTCGGCAACACATCCATCGCCGCCATCGAGCGGGTGGCCAACGCGCGCAGCGAGTCCTTGCTGCAGGCGTCCGCCCATCAAGACGTCCAAGCCGAGTTGGCCAAGAAAGCGGCGGGTGCGCTACGGGCGTTCGTCTCCGTGATCGAAGAAGCCCGCCATGTGGCGGAAGGCGGGCAGGTCGCCCCCGTGCTCAAGCACCTGATGCTGCACTCTGGCTATCTCGACGCCCTGCGAGCCGACGAGTCGCGCGAAGGGGTCAGCCGATTGGAAAACATGCAGGAACTCGTCAACGTGGCGACGATGTACGACCAGAGCGAGGAACCAAGCCTGACCGAGTTCCTCGAAAACATCGCGCTCAGCGCCGATACCGACGCCCTGAACGAAACGGGCAACGCTGTGACCTTGATGACGCTCCACTCGGCCAAAGGTCTCGAGTATCCGGTCGTGTTTCTTTGCGGCATGGAGGAAGGTGTGTTCCCCCACTCCCGCTCGCTCAACTCGGACTCGGCCATCGAAGAAGAGCGTCGATTGTGCTATGTGGGCATGACGCGCGCCAAGGAAGAGTTGCATCTCACCCACGCGCACCGCCGCGCCTTGTTCGGGCAACCGTCGTTCAACCTGCGTTCGCGCTTCGTGGACGAGGTGCCGGACGAATTGTTCGCGACGCGCAAGAGTCGACGTCCCGAGTACACGCTGCGCTCGGAGAGGCCCGACCGGTTCGAACCCATACCTGCCACCCGACCCGCCGCGCCTCGGCCACCCGTACAGACCCCGTCGTGGACCCCGCCGTTCGAAGTCGGCGCGCGCGTCCGGCACGCCAAGTTCGGCCTCGGCGTCGTTCTCGCCTGCAACCCGATTCAGAAGGACGCCGAAGTCACCGTGGCCTTCCCGGGCGCCGTGGGGGTCAAGAAGCTGGTCCAGAGTCTGGCCAAACTCGAGGTGGCATGAAGCAGGTCGTCTGGCTGATCCCCGTCGTGGTCCTCGCCAGTGGGTGCGCCAAGACACCCGAACGCTTTCCGTTGAAGGAAGGTTGGTCGGCGACCTACGAGGTGACCGGGGCGTTCCTTCCGCAGGTCGAGGAGATCGCAGTGCTTCGATCGTCGACTGTTGCCGGCGTCCCCGGCTGGGTGTTGGGCGGCGCATTGGGCGAATCGCGTTTGGCGTGGAAAGACGGCTACCTGGTCGCGGAGCAACTTGCGGGCACATGGTACGCGCCGCCGTTGCCCATCCTGAGGGCCAGCAGCGGTGACGACGAGTGGCGCGGCGTGGCCGTGACGCTGGGCAAGGCCAAGTCGGTCAGCGGCACATTCGTCCAACGAGACGAGAAGGTGGACTTCGCCGATAAGAAGACTCCGTCCACTCACGTGGTCCTCGACTTGGCCGAACCGGGCGCGAAGATCGAGATTCAGATTTGGTACGTCAAGGGTCTTGGGCCGATCCGCTGGGAGCATCGGCGCAACACAGCCATGGTCCAGAAAGCCGTCTTGTTGCGTTGACGAGAGCAATTTGGACATGGTGAATCAATCTTTTTTTGGAAGGAAAGATTGGATGGTCCCATAACCGTTGATCAGGGCCCAATCCATACGGTTTAGTAAACGTCAGATCTTCGGAGCCACAGCGAATCGCAAGGCTCCGAGAACGGAGATCGAACACAACATGAGGAAACTCGCGATCATCATCGGCGTCTTTGGGTTCACGGTCGGCAGCTTCGGCCTCGCCACCTTCGGCCCCGTGTTCAACAAGACCTACAACGTCAAAGACGGCTCGGAACTGAAGAAGGCGGCCTGCGGCGTCTGCCACACCAGCGCCAAAGGCGGCAAGCTCAACGCGTATGGCCAAGACCTCCTGAAGGCCATGGAGAGCGCCAAGTCCAAAAAACTCACGCCCGAGATTCTCAAGGCGGTCGAGGGCCTCGACTCGAACAAGGACGGCGTCAAGAACGGAGACGCCATCAAGGCCGGTAAGCTTCCCTAGCGTTTGCGCGTGAAGGTAAGACCCACAGAGGGCCGGATCGCGCAAGGCATCCGGCCCGTCTTGTTATGTGAAGAGGTGCGCTAAATGGCATTCAAGTTCAAACGGAGACTCCCCGACGCGTTCTACAACCCGACGTCGTATGTAGGGATGACGATCTTCGCGCTCAGCCTGTGCATGATCGCCTTCCTGTACGTGCTCGACGCCTTCGCGGGCGGCGGCAACGCCTACATGGGCCTGATCACGTGGATCTTCTTGCCCGGTGTGATGCTCTTCGGCCTCTTTGTGGCGTTCGTGGGACTCATCCGCACGGCCAAGCGCATCAAACGCGGCGAAGCCGCCAAGCCCCTCCCGACTCTCGACTTCAACAACCAGAAGCACCGGACGGCCTTCTCAATGTTCCTCTTCGGGGGACTGTTCCTGATGCTTCTGTCCGGGTTCGGCAGCTATCAGGCCTACGAGTACACCGAGTCCACCAAGTTCTGCGGCGAGACGTGCCACAACGTCATGAAGCCCGAGTACGTGGCCTACCAGCACTCGCCCCACGCGAACGTCAAGTGCGCGGAATGCCACATCGGGTCGGGCGCGGATTGGTACGTCAAGTCCAAGATTTCCGGCTCGTACCAGGTCTATTCGGTGCTGTTCAACAAATTCAGCCGCCCCATCGAGACGCCGGTCCACAACCTGCGCCCCGCGAAGGAAACGTGCGAGCACTGCCACTGGCCGAGCCACTTCTACAGCCAAAAGCTGCTCGACAAGACGTACTACCTCTCCGACGAGGACAACTCCGAGGGGCAGTTCAGCATGCTCATGAAGATCGGCGGCACCGAACAAGGCGCCTCCGAGGGCATCCATGCCCACATGTACATCGACAACGAGATCAGCTACATCGCGACGGACCGACAGCGTCAGATCATCCCCTACGTCGAATCGAAGGACAAGAACGGCAAGGTGACGATCTACCGCAACATGGACCTGATGCCCCCGACCGAGCTCGAACTCAAGAAAGGCGAAAAGCGGATCGTGGACTGCATCGACTGCCACAACCGGCCCTCGCACCAATACCGTCCACCCGAGACCACGATCAACAAAGCCCTCGCCAGCGGCTCCATCTCGACCAAGCTGCCCGAAATCAAGATGGTGGCCGCCGAGGCCCTTGAGAAGGATTACAAGACGGAAGGCGAGGCGCTCCAGGCCATCCAAGCGGACGTGGACAAGTACTACCGCGAGAACTACGCCGACCGCTACGAGGGCATGAAAGGCGACATCCAGAAGGCCATCGCCTCGATCCAGAACATCTTCCGCACCAACTACTTCCCCGAAATGAAGGTGAGCTGGAAGGGCTATCCCGACAACCTCAACCACCTGCACTCGCGGGGCTGCTTCCGCTGCCACACAGGCAAGCACGTGAGCGAAGATGGCAAGGTGATCGGCAACGACTGCCAAACCTGCCACACGATCCTCTCGCAGAAACCGCCCGGCCTGGAACGCGAGACGGACGTCAAGGGTCTGGTGTTCAAACACCCGATTGACATCGGCGACGCCTGGAAGGAAGGCATGTGCATGGACTGCCACGGCCCGCCCGCCAAGGAAGAGTGAGGGCTAACGAACGAGGCTGTTCGTCAAACGATGCTCGCCGCTTGCGACATCCTTGACCACGAAGACGCGCTCCATCCCTGAAGCCGCGATGACCTGGATCCCCGGTGACCACTCTCGTCCGGTTGCCAGATCGCGCCAAGTTTCCCGGTTCGCTGATTCGCCAGGCTGTAAGAGCAAGTGGCGATAGAAACGGTGCGGCTGCCCATCGGTAAGGTCCTGAGATGTAACACGTGATCCGATGAACGAGTACAACCTTGCCTTGTAACCAGAGTGCTCTGGCTCACCGATAGCCCAGATTCGGTCCGATCCGGCATAAAGGCCTTTGGCGTCCTGCGGTATGTGCCAACCCTGCCACTCTTTCGGGTTCACCGAAGTGGAGCGTGTCTGCTTCCATGCCCTATACCACTCGAACTTGCGATGGAGCCCGACAACGCGACTTTGAACATAACGGCCGGACTCGACTTCGTCGAGCGGCGCAAGGACGACGGCTCCCAGCGCAAACGTGCGAGAACTGGCAGTCCTGCTGAGGAAGTCCACAATCGCAGCGCACGTTCTCCAAGCATCATCCCCGTGCCGTCTGTAATTTACGTCGAACATCATCCGCCTTCCGCTCACGAACCGCAGGTTCAGCTTGGCCTCTCGCACGATGCTCAGTTTCCGCGAATCTCGCTTGTACTGGTCCAAGGTCATGACCTCTGGCGCCCACCCCGCATCCACCACCACAAATCGAACGATCTCTTCAGGTTCCGAAGTGAAGCCTATCCGGTCGTTCAGGCGAAAGAACCAAATCGAACAAGACACGCCCGTGCGACGCATCTCCACGGCATCCTCATCGAACGAACCCACCATGCGCTGACCGTCCTCAGTGAGGTACTGGCCAGGCGGATTGAACTCTTTGCCGAGACTCTGATCGCCAGACATCGAGAGAACCACCCCAAGGATCAGCGAGACCATCAGCCCTCCTCCTCATCGGGTAGTTGCAGTTCAACGCTCGACCAATGCATGTCGACAGGAAGCGAGGCACCGCCCCCTACTGCTAGAAATGTGTCTATGTACTTCGGATCGGTTGAATCTGCGGGCGGAACCTGCTTCTGTCCCAAAGCCACCGATGTGGGATCGGACGGGCTCACCCGCTTGATTGTGGGTACACCTACGGGTTGGAAGGGTGAAGGTGGGAAGGGCTCCAAGAACGCGGCACCTGTAAAACCAGAAGGTGTGCCCCTGCCAACGAGGGCCACTCCAAACGGCGTTGCATTCGAGGCACTATTTACCAAAGCCGCTCGATAAACCAAGTCAACTCCGTAGAGTCCGTTGTTGCTCCGCCTTGGATCCTTCCCCTCAAGCAGCCGAGCACAGTTGAATGGATCAACCGCAATCCCTGGATCACGATAGGCCTCTTCCTCGGGGGAGGATGCATAACAGAGCTGAAATGGCATTCTGTGAATACCCACGTTGGTCGGAACCAATTGCCACGGCAAGACCGCGCTATTGGGTGGCTCAATCGGAAAAGGTCCGACTAGGTAGAGGTTGCTGTGCGGCCACCAGCCGCGAATATGCACCGCACGGCTCACGTCGAGGTTGCAGGCGGGGACCGGAGTGTCAAGAGGAGTGCCATAATCGCTCCCATTGCTTGAGAAAAACGTGCGGACTCGCATATGGCCCGGATTTCCCTGCAACACCCGAACTGTGAACTCGTGTACAGCACAACAAAGGTATCCAAAAGGTGTGGGATATGCCGCAATTACTGTCTCAGCACCAGTGATGGCACGTTGTTCGGCATCGCTTGATCCAGAGACTGGAGCAAGTGGGCCTTTGCGAGGCACTTGCCATTGGCCGAGGAGTTTACTCGCACGATCGAAACGTGATCGCGGAGTTCGCTTATGGCTAATGGGTTCGCGGATGAGACCGCGATACCAAACGTCACGACCGTTGCTTCGGGCGGCGGATTCAGTCGGTTCTCGTGCCAAAGGTACACGCGAAACCGATAGTCCCCAGGGCTGTTGGCTGGGACTTCGCATCGGTACAACGTCCCATAGACTTCGTACTCACCGGTGACGATGCCATGGGCCGTGTCCCAAGCGGGATTGGGCTCCCAAGGATACAGCGTCTCTGGAGCGTCGCTAACGATGAGAGCGCGGTGATTGCGTGCTCTGGACGAGTCTACTCTGAACAGCGCATAGTCTTGGCGCCAAAGCCCAGGATTCACTATGTGGTCGTACTGGTTGCATCCCATGACGTATCAAGTCCTATATTCCAGACGTGCCGAGCGTTGCTCCGTTTCGCGGATGTTTCGTTGGACTGTGCTCCAGGTAACCTTCGGGCCATGCTCGACCCGCGCGTCACCGGCCTCGCCAACCTCATCTGCGACCACTCGATCAAGCTCGGCACCGAAGACCGCGTGCTCGTCCACGCGTTCGACATCCCAGCCGAGGCCGTCGCCGAGGTCGTGCGGGCCGTCCAGGCCAGGGGCAGCGCCGTGCAGGTCCGGCTGGAAAGCAACCTGGTCAAGCGGCAGATCCTTCACGGGCTGACCGACGCCACCGTGGACCTGATCGCGTCGACCGAGCTGGCCGAAATGAAGGAGATGACGGCCTACATCGCCCTGCGCGGCGGAGACAACTACGCGATGAACGCCGAGGTGCCCACGGAGAACATGGCCCTGTGGCAGCGCAAGTACGGCAAACCCGTGGTGCTGGAGACCCGCGTTCCGAACACCAAGTGGGTCGTCATGCGATGGCCCAGCCACGGCATGGCGCAGCAGGCCTCGATGAGCACGCCCGCGTTCGAGGACTTCTACTTCAAGGTGTGCGTCGCCGACTACCCACGCATGCAGGAAGCGTGCAAACCCCTCAAGGACCTGATGGACGCCACCGACCGCGTGCGGCTGGTCGGACCCGGAACCGACCTCTCGTTTTCGATCAAGGGCATCGGTTGCGTGCCGTGCTGCGGCGAGGCCAACATTCCCGACGGCGAGTGCTTCTCCTGCCCCGTCCGCGACTCGGTGAACGGCGTCGTCCAATACAACACGGTGTCGCTCTACCAAGGGACCGAGTTCAAGGACATTCGGTTCGTGGTGAAGGACGGGCGCATCGTCGAAGCCGAAGCGGGCGCGAACACGGCCAAACTCAACGAGATTCTGGACACCGACGAGGGCGCGCGCTACTTCGGCGAGTGGTCGCTGGGCTTCAACCCGCACGTGCTGCACCCCATGAAGGACACGCTGTTCGACGAGAAGATCGCGGGCTCGTTCCACCTGACCCCCGGCAACGCCTACACCGGCCCCGGCGGCAACGGCAACACGTCGGCCATCCACTGGGACATCGTGCTGATCCAGCGCCCCGAGTACGGGGGCGGCGAGATCTGGTTCGACGACCGGCTCATCCGCAAGGACGGGCTTTTCGTGGTTCCAGAACTCGAGGGCCTGAACCCCGACCACCTCGGTTGATCCCCTTGGCCGAGCATCGGAGCAAGTCCCTTCCCAGGCCTGAGAGGGGATTCAGGGGAGGATGGACCAGCCACCAAGGCGCGTTAGAAGAGCGAGCAGCCACCCCGATGTCAAGGCAGAAGCGTGCACGCCGGAACTTGGCTTGTGCTAACCTCCAGTCATGTCGTCCCATCAGTTCTCGCGACGCGACGCCCTCGGATTGGCCGCAGGAGCGGCGCTTCTCGGCCCGCTCGGAACCCGCCGCGCCGAAGCTTCAGCACGCGAGCCCGGCCGTCTGAACCACTCGGTCTGCCGTTGGTGTTACGGCGGG
This sequence comes from Fimbriimonadaceae bacterium, assembly GCA_039811705.1. GTDB lineage: Bacteria > Armatimonadota > Fimbriimonadia > Fimbriimonadales > Fimbriimonadaceae > UBA2387. The sequence continues at coordinate 23,822 of JBDHZD010000028.1, forward strand.
ATGAGCCTCGAAGACCTATGCAAGCAGGCCAAGGCTATGGGCATCGCCTCGGTCGAGTTGCTCAGCGAAAACGAGTGGGCGACGGCCAAGGCGAACGGCATGCAGTGCGCCATCGCCAATGGACCAGGCGGCATCACCGACGGCTGGAACACCGTGGCCAACCACGACAGGCTCGTACAGGGCGCGGAGCGATTGATTCCATTGGTCGCCGAGGCTGGCATCCCTCAGATGATCGTGTTCTCGGGCAACCGGCGCGGCATGTCCGATGCCGAAGGGCTGGAGAACTGCGCCAAAGGCCTCAAGCGCATCACCCCGCTCGCCGAGAAGCACGGCGTCACGGTCATCATGGAGTTGCTCAACAGCCGGGTGGACCACGGCGACTATCAGTGTGACCGGACCCCCTGGGGCGTCGAGTTGGTCAAGCGGGTCGAAAGCGACCGGTTCCGCCTGCTCTACGACATCTATCACATGCAGATCATGGAGGGCGACGTGATCCGCACCATCGAGCGCAACAAAGACTTCATCGCCCACTACCATACGGGCGGCAACCCCGGCCGCGCCGAAATCGACGAGACCCAGGAACTCAACTATCGGCGCATCGCCCAGGCGATCGCGGACACCGGCTTCAAGGGGTTTGTGGCCCAAGAATTCATCCCGCGCAAAGACCCGATGACGTCGCTCAAGCGGGCCATCGAGATCTGTACCGTTTGAGGTTGGGCTAGGTTTCGGCTGAGGCTTGGCTTGGGTTAACGCCCAGGACCACTTGCCGACTACCAGCCAACCACCCGCCGACACTCTCACAAGAGAAGCGCCCCGGCGAACCGGGGCGCGTGAAGAGGCATGGTCGGGAAGCTTGGACTACCAGATGCAGGGGAAGCCCCAGCCGCCGCCCGTGCAGTAGCCGTAGTACCACTGCCACGGGTTGGAGACCGTCCTGCGATCGAAGAACACGTTCTCGTACCACTTGATGGCGCCCTTCTTGACCGTCTGCGCGTGGCCGTCCAGATAGGCCATCGGCGAGACGCCGTTGAAGCGGTATCGCGGGTGAGCCGCGCATTCCCAAGCACCGTCCGTGCTGCTCGTGCAGTCGCTGTCGAACACCGCGCTGTACACGATGGTTCCGGGAGTGTAAACGTCGACGCCATCGCGTTGGAGCGTACCGACGTCTCCCGCCGTGCCGAGAATCGAGCCGACCCACATCTGCTGCCAGTCGTGGAACCATGGGTAACTCCAATCGGAGGCGTTGGCGCCCTTCTCCATGATCATGACCTTCTTGGCCACGTTCTCGATGGCGCTTTGGGCGACCGTGGAGTTGGCCGGACCGTCAACCGCGCCGGCATGTCCGTAGTTGTTGGCGAAAATGCCGTGGTTGACGCCGTAGCTGTGGCCACCGGCTTGGTCCGCGCCGATCGCCTTGGGGTAGCTGGGCGAGCGAAAGATGCCGTCCTTGCCCCAGCTTTGGTCGCCCGCCGCCGTGGTGACGCGGTCGCCGCTCTTGACATAGGGGTAGACCATGCCATACCACTGGATGTGAGGCGTCGCCCAGCCGCCGGTCTCGGCTTGAGGATAGACGTCGTCGTAGTCGCCTTGGTACATGATGATGCCAAGCGCGATCTGCTTGACGTTGGACAGGGAAACGGCCTTCTTCGCGGCGGTCTTGGCTTGCGCGTAGACCGGGAAGAGCATGGCCGCCAGAATCGCGATGATCGCGATGACGACGAGGAGTTCAATGAGCGTGAAGGCTCTTCGTTGGTTCATGGGTTTCCTCTCTCTGCGTCGAGAATAGGGCCGTTGGAAGTTTCGACGGGCTTCCGACGGTTCCGTCGCACCGCAGCCGCGGGGGCCGTAGAGCCCCGTACGTCCAAGGTGCACGGGTAGGTAAAAACTCTGGGTTCGTCCGGACCTTTGTCCAGCGACTCGAACAAGATCCGCGCCGCGTGCTTTGCCATCTCGAGGATCGGCTGGCGAACTGCGGTCAGCGGCGGCGAAGTCGTCTCGCAGAACGGTGTGGAGTCGAAGCCGACCACGCTCAGATCGCGCGGAACATGGACTCCACACTCGTGAGCGCGGCGAAGCACGGCTCCTGCGACTCGTTCGTTCCATGCGAACACGCCCGTATGGGGCGGATACGAACGCCACCAGTCTGCGAACTGACTCGCGTCCCGATTCCAGAACACGATGTCGTCCTCTGTGAACGGCAAGCAGGCTTCCTGGCACGCGCGCCGGAACCCGCGCAATCGCGCCGTTGCATCGGGTGTGTCATCCTCGCCCGTCTCCATCACGTACAGCACGCGGCGATGGCCCAAGGCGGACAAGTGATCGACCACGAGCCTTGCCCCGCCCTCGTTGTCACAAGAGACATAGGTCAGCCGTGGATGCGTGGGAGCTTCGGTATTCAGAGCGACCACGGGAATACGGCTGTGGGCGAGTTGTGCAAGGACGTCTTCTTCCATGGGCAACTTGCACCAGATCGCGCCGTCCATCCTCCCGTCGCTCAGCGTCCCACCGACGTGCTTGTGGGAGACTTCTGCGAGAATGGTGAGCCGGTAGTGGTTGCGGAACAGCTCCTGGGCCACGCCATCGAGCATGAGGACGTAGTACATCGGACCTTCGGAAAGGCTGCCGAAGTTCTCGAACACGAGGCCGATGGTTCGGGTGCGGGACGTCCGCAGCGAGCGTGCGACGCTGTTGGGAACGTACTGGAGCCGCTGCGCGGCTTCCCGGATGGCCGTCTCGGTTTCCTTGGCGATGCGCACGCTCTTGCCACTCCCGTGGAGCACCTTGCTGACCGCGGTGATCGAGACTCCCGCGGCTTCGGCGACGTCCTTGAGCGTGACTCCCATGCGCCGATCCTTACTGGCCGCTGGTCGCGCGCCCTTCGGTCTGCCCACCGGGCCGATTGGTCAGCCTGTCTTTGAGGGCTTGCTTCTGCTCGGGCGTGAGCTTGGGGTCGGCGTCGATGGCGGCGAGCCGATCGGCATTCGACTTCTCGACTTCGGCGTCCGAGACGTGGCGGGCCTCGTTCTGGCACCCAGCGACGGCCCAAAGACATCCGGCGATGAGGATGGCGGCGAACCCGCGCCGCACGGCAGAGATGAACTTCATTGTCGCTCTTTCAAGGCTCAACCGGGCTGATGCATCCTTTTATCAGTCGGCATCGACGGTTGATAAAACCTTTTATCCATCATACACCAAATTTTCATCAATGGCGGGGAAAAGTTGAGAAAGTGTTGCGGCACGCCCATCCAGGGCATCGCGTCGAACCCGATCAAGGTGAGAGGAGACGACGGTGCGGGCGCCGATCCTTGGCAGGATCCTAAGCCGCTGCGGGCTTGATCTGACCCACGAACTCGACCTCGGCCTTCGGGGCGACCTCGTTGTACGCCAAGACGCTCAGCGTCGGCAGGTACCGCTCCAACAGCCGGCGAAGGGCCAATCGGAGCTGCGAGCTGCACAGCAGCACCACGTTGTAGCCCTGGGCCATCGCAGCCTCCATCTCGCCGCTCAGCCTCGATACCAAGTCGCGTTGCCGGTCGGGCTCCAGAATCAGCGCCGAGCCCATGCTGGTCACATTCACGCTCTCCACAAGCGCCCGCTCCAAGCTCGGGTCGAGCGTGAGGCAGTACAGACGGTTGTCCTGATCCACGAACTGCCGCGTGATGGTGCGGGCGATCGCCGACCGCACGAGTTCGCCCAATTGCTCGGGGTCCTTGGTGCGCGAACCGTAATCGGCCATCGTTTCGAGAATCGTGACGAGGTCGCGGATGGGGACCCGCTCGCGCAACAAGTGCTGCAAGACCTTCTGCACATCGCCCACGTTCAGCACGTTGGGCACCAACTCGTCCACCACGGCAGCGTTCTCTTCCTTCGCCTTGTCAAGCAACGCGACGACGTCTTGGCGGCTGAGAAGTTCTGCGGCGTACTGCTTGACCACTTCGCTCAAGTGGGTCGAGATGACCGCGCTCGGCTCGATGACCGTATACCCAGATCGCTCGGCCTGCTCGCGCAAGCGGTCGGAAATCCAGAGAGCATCCAAGTTGAAGACCGGATCCTTCGTCGGCGTGCCCAGGACGGGCGTCAGCACGGCCCCGCTGTCCACGGCCAAGAGCCCATCGGGCACGATCTCGCCGCGCGCGACTTCTTCTCCGCGAATCTTGATCACGTACTCGCGTGCGCCGATGTGGACGCTGTCGCGGATGCGGACCATCGGCATCACGTAACCCAAGTCAAGACCGATCTGGCTGCGCGTCGCCTTGACACGATCGCTCAGGTCGCCGCCGACCCGAACGTCAGCCAGCCTTGTCAGGGCATGACCGATCTCGATCTCGACGGGGTTGAGCGGGGGCAACACCGTGACCGGACTGTCCGGAGCGGGGTGTCCTGTGGGCTTTGCCGACTCGGCCTTCTTGTCCTTGGCTTCTTTGACCGCTCGAGCCTGATCTTTGCCCAGCACACGATAGGCGAAAAAGCACAGACCTCCCGCCGCCATGAACATCAGCATCGGAAAGCCGGGCACAAACGCCATAGCGGTGAGCGTGATGCCGGCAAGTCCGATCGCCTTCGGCTGGCCGAGGACCTGCTTCGTGACCTCGCTGCCCATGCTCTTCTCTTGGCCGGTACGCGTCACCATCAGGCCGCTGGCCGTGGAAATGAGAAGGGCGGGCAATTGGCTGACCAAACCTTCGCCCACCGAGAGCAACGCATAGGTCTGAAGCACCTGAAGCGGGTCGCCCTGCCCACGCATGAACCCGACCGCGAAGCCACCGATGATGTTGACGACCGTGATCAGGATGCTGGCGATGGCGTCGCCCTTGATGAACTTGCTCGCGCCGTCCATCGCGCCATAGAAGTCCGCCTCACGCTTGACATGCTGGCGGCGGGCGCGCGCTCCCTCTTCGTCGATGAGGCCTGCGCCCAGGTCGGCGTCGATCGCCATCTGCTTGCCGGGCATGGCGTCCAACGTGAAGCGGGCGACCACTTCGCTCACGCGTCCCGCACCGTTCGTGATGACGATGAACTGGACGATCATCAGGATGATGAACGCGACGAAGCCGACCACGAAGTCGCCGCCCATCACGAAGTTGCCGAACGTCTCGATGACGTGTCCGGCGCTTCCCGTGCCGAGAATCAGCTTGGTGGCCGCGATGCTGAGCGCCAACCGATAGAGCGTGGTGAGCAACAGGACGCTCGGGAAAACGCTGAACTCGAGCGGATCGCTCACGTTGACCGAGACCAAGAGAATGATCAAGGCCATCGCCATCGCACCGACCAATCCAAGGTCGAGCAGCCAGTGCGGCAGGGGCAACACCAACATGGCCACAATGGCGAACAGGCCGACGCCCAGCATGAGGTCGGTGTGCTTCAGCATCTTCTGCAGGATGGCCATGGAGTCTCTGCGGGCGGATGGACGCCCCGTTGGTTCATATCGGCAGAAATGCCAGGTCTTGGAGGGTTCGGGGCGGGCGTCGGTAAACTGCCCGGCGTGCCTTCGGTGTTGCCGGAATTGCAGGCGTTGGCCTTGCGCGTGGACGAGCGTCTCGACGCGTTGCTGCCCGCACCCGATCGGCGGCCATCCAATCTCCACCAGGCGATGCGGTACTCGTGCCTCGCGCCGGGAAAGCGGCTACGTCCGGGCCTGTGCCTCGCTTCGGCAGCAGCGGTCGGCGGAAGCGAAGATGACGCATTGGACGCGGCGTGCGCCTTGGAGATGCTCCACTGCTTCTCGCTGATCCACGACGACCTGCCCGCGATCGACGACGACCATTTGCGCCGTGGACGGCCCACGTGCCACATCGTCTACGGCGAAGCCATCGCCGTCTTGGCGGGCGATGCGCTGTTCGCCCTTGCGCTGGAGGTTCTGGCATCCATGAAGGCTCCAGCCGACGTTCGCGTGGAAGCGTTGCTCCGCCTGACCCGTGCCGCGGGCTCGGATGGTTTGGTGGGCGGCGAGGTCGTGGACGTCGAAGCCGAAGGAAGCGAGCCGGACGCCGAAACGCTCCACTACATCCACACACGGAAGACAGGTGCGTTGATGGCCGCAGCATGCGAAATCGGGGGTCTGATTGGCGGCGGAACGAGCGAACAGGTGGCAGCGCTGGGCCGGTTCGGCCTCGATCTTGGTCTCGCATTCCAGATCGCCGACGACCTGCTCAATGAGTTGGGTTCCGAAGACCAGTTGGGCAAAGCGGCCGGCTCCGACCGGGCGCGAGGAAAGGCCACCTACCCTGCACTCTACGGGGTCGAACGCTCCCGCGAGATGGCCCGATCCACGGTGGACCACGCCCTCAAGGAGCTGGAGTCGGTACAGGACACGGGCTTGCTCCGAGGTCTGGCCGAGTTCTCGATCGAACGCGTGGCTTAGGCTTTGCCCGGGGTGCCACGGTCTGTGCGGCTCGGTCCCCATTGCCGACCGTTGGCCTCGGCTGCCGCCAGACCGTGATCTCAACTGCGAAAGGGCACGGCCTGCCGCGAGCACACAACCCATCCCAGAAGGCCCGGTCAGGCCGACGCACCCAGTTTCGCATGGATTCGACAGGGGTGCCACTGTCTGTGCGGCTCGGTCCCCATTTCCGACCGTTGGCCCCGGTTGCCGCCAGACCGTGATCTCAACTGCGAAAGGGCACGGCCTGTCGCGAGCACACAACCCATCCGTCAGGCCGTGGCACCCGAAAGAGCCTAGCCCTTGAGCGCAGTCCGCACCTTCTCGACCCGGTCAGACAGCGTCCGGTCCCGAACACGCGCGAGCAGACCTTCGGCACGGGAAGCGTCGCCCCTGAGCGCGCACAGAATGGCAAGGTTGTACACAGCGTCGTCACGCAGTCCTTCATCTTCGGGGCGGATGGCGACCAGGCGCTCCAGCGAATCAAAGGCACGGTCGATGTCATCCGACCGTCCGGCCGCCGCCTGCATGATCGCGCTTGCCAAACCCAGGCGAGCCGATCCCGGGTGAGCGACTGCTGCCGAGGCGGCCTCGGTCGCAGCCTCGGCCCGACGCCCCGCCTGTGCGAGCGCCCCGATCCTAACCAGACGCAAGGTCGGGCTGTTCGCCGACGCCACCTTTTCGTATGGAAAGCGGTCCAGCACGGCATCGTAGGCACCCTGGGCATACAGCATCCCTGCGAAGAACTCCTGCCACGCCGCATCGCCGCCAGTGACGCCCTCGACCGCCGACTGGGCTCCGACGGGGTCATTGTCGGCCAGCCTCAGAAGAGCCACCAACTTCCAAACGCGCTCCTTTTCGCCACCCTTCGACAAGTCGCTGGCAAGCACGCGCAACGTGGAGCGATCCTCCGGTGAGATGGCCCGGGCGAAACGTTCGCGGGCAGCAGGCGACACGAGCGAGGGATCGTTCGGGTCGCCGTAGCGCATGGCCAAGCCACCAAGATAGACTGCGGCCGCTCGTGCGCGGAAGGCAGCCGGACCGCCCGAAAGCAACGCGATCTTGCGCGAATCCTCAAGCCATTGACCCAACTGGGTGCGACCTAGGACAAGCGTCGGTTCGCCACCGGAGCCCGCTTGCGCCGACCCCAGAGCTTCCACGATCCGGCGTCGCTCAAGGACCGGAATCACGCTTTCGGGAGCGATGCGCGCCGCAGCGGTGCACTCGCTTACGGCTGCTTCAAGCAGGGACCGCGCCGCTTGGTAGGCCAAAGACAGAGCGTTGAGCCTGTCCCGGACCGTCAAATTGGGGTCGCCGAGAACGGCGCCGAACGGCGCTCGCGCCTCCCACATCGCCTTCGCGCCGCGCAGCAACGGCGACCAATAGGTTTGGCTGCCCGACCGCACGGCGTCTGCAGCAGCGGCTTCGGCCTCGGCAGGCATGCCCAATCGCCAGTAGGACAACGCAAGGCAACCGTCGCGATCGGTGTTGGCCGGGGCAGCCTGAAGCATCGCGACCGCACGTTCGAAACCCGTTTCGGCACGATCAGGCGCGACCTCTGCAAGCAAAACAGCGTCGGTGTAGACCTCGACGGCCGATCGGGCGCCAGCCTTCGCGCCCAAAGCTTCGAGGACCCACGCATCAAACGTGCGCCCGAAGTTGGAATCGACGCGCGAAAACGAAAGATCGGGGCGAGGCGGGAGCAACAACTCCTGCAACGCGGCGCGGTTCTGTGCACCTGCCACCGCTGAGACCAAGGCAAGGATCGATGCGAGCAGCGGCTTCATGCCCTCATTCTACGCAACGTCGCCATCCCACCTTGGGCAAGGCGTTGCATGTCCTTTCGCTGGACTCTCCACGGCCTTCAGGCGGACGGCATGGCCCCTGCCACAACAACGCGGCCCGAAGCCCAAAGAGCTCCGGGCCGCTTGACGCGAGGGCGAATGTTACTTGAGCTCGACTTTGCCGCCGGCTTCTTCGATCTTCTTCTTGAGGTCCTCGGCGTCGGCCTTGGACGCGCCTTCCTTGACCTTGTTGGGGGCGCCGTCCACGAGGTCCTTGGCTTCCTTGAGGCCCAGACCGGTGACTTCGCGCACGACCTTGATGACCTGGAGCTTGTTCGCGCCAGCCTCGGTGAGGACGACGTCGAACTCGGTCTTCTCCTCCTCGGCGGGAGCGGCTTCGGCGGCGCCGCCACCCATCATCATGGGCATGCCCATCATGGGAGCCGCGGCGGTGACGCCGAACTTTTCTTCGAGGGCGGTCTTGAGTTCGGAGAGTTCGATCGCCGTGAGGCCGGCGATGTCTTCGACGATGCTTGCGATTTTAGACATGGTGATTCGTGGTTTGCGGGGTTACGCGGATTCCTCGTTGGCTTTGTCGGCCACGGCGTAGACAGTGCGGATCGGTTGGGCGTAGATCGCCTCGACGGTTCCGACCAGGTTCGAGAGCGGCGCAGCGATGGTGCCGATGACCTGGGCGATGAGAACGTCGCGCGAGGGGAGCTTGGAAAGGCTCTCCACTTCGGCCTCTGTGAAGCACTTGCCGGCGAAGAACCCGCCTTTGACGACGAGTTTCTTGCTCGATTTGGCGAAGTCCACGAGCGCCTTGGCGCACTCGGACTCGTTCTGGTAGACGAAGGTGACGGCGGTCGGCCCGTGCAACAGTTCATCCTTGATCTTCGCGGCGTCGTCTCCGGCGGCCCGCTTGAACAGGGTGTTCTTGATGACGTGCATGTCGCCGCCCTTTTCCTTGAGCTGGGCGCGGATCGCTTGGATCTGCTTCACGCTCAGCCCGCGATAGTCCGCGAACAGTACGCCCACGGACTTGCCGTACCATTCCTGGGCCTGTTCGATGATTTGGGCTTTGTGGGTTGTCGGCATTGGCGGTATTCCAGACTCCGGCGACCTCGACAAACCAAAACGCGCTTCGCGCCAAAGAGGCGCGAAGCGCGGCAAGAGCCGTCAGGCCCCAAAACCGATCTTCTTCTTGCGCCCCTCGGCAGGCGGACCGTTCGGCCCATTCTGGCTCGGCTAACGCCTCGCCACCCGCTGTCTACGGAGTTCTTGCCGTAGGATACCCGGTCTCAGGACCGCGGTTGCTCGTTCGGACGGGACTGTTCGGGAGATTCGCCCTGCAATCCGGCATTCGAGATGCTTTTGCCCAATGCATCGAGCCCTTCCCTTTCTGCCGCGTTCAGCCACTGCTTCAACCCGCTTGGCCCCGGCACCAGACCCTGGACCTTGATCAGCCAATCCAGGAACTCGTGATCGGACTCTGGCGCTACCTTCCTCGCGTCGGTCCACAGGGCACCCTTTCGCAAACATCGGTACTGGTCGGAACGCCGCGTGTACTTCTGGCTGGCGTCTTTGAATCGGCCCTCGGCTTCCAACAGCCTTCCCTCGGTATCGGTCTCCTCGCGCGGCAAACGCTCGAAGACCCTTCTGGCAGCCGCAATGTGACGTGGTTCACCGGCCCCAAGCAACGTATCGAAGGCAACGCGCCTGAGGGTTGGAGTGGTTTGCAGATAACGCTCGTCGTCGACAGCCTCAAGCCACAGGTCAACCGGCTCGGCGAACCGGTGAGCCAGATCAGGGTCTTGGGCCGCTTGCTGAATAGCTCTGCGCAGATTGGCGAACGAAACGGCGAGAAGCCCTCGGAACCAACCCTCTCGCTTCGGCAACCGCGCGAGTTGGTCCACGACGTGAAGCGCCATGGCCAAGGTCGGTGCCGGTTCCGACCTCCAGGCGGCGAGAGCCTCGAAAGCCCCCTGCACATGGGTCGTACCAAGTTCTGCCAGTGCTTCCCGAGTGGTTCGAGAAATCTCGTCGAGGACATCCTGTCGGCGTTGGGCATCACCCTCGAAGGAGGCACCTGACACGATTTGGGTGGCTACAGTGACCAAAGCTTTGCTGACCGTCTGCCGCGTCTCGATGTCCGCAATGCTGTTGGGCAGGTCGCGATCGCCGAGCATCCTGAAGGCCTGGGTGACGCAGAGCCACGCCCGTCGCGCGTTGTCGAAGACGACCCTATGCGCTTCTTCGCATCTGAGGAGGGCCAGTTCCTCGGGCGGTCGGCTTGCGTCCCGAAAGCGCTCGACCAAGTCAGGAACGTCGGCGGGCTGAGCAGTGGGCGCGAACGCTCGGGTCGCTTGCCACGCCCGTTCTGCCCGATCCGGATCCATCCCCTCGTCGACATCGATCAGCACCAGCGCTTCGCTCGTTCGCGAAATCGCCACGCACAGGGAGTCGATGCGGCGTCGGCTACCCAGTTCGAACACCCGCGAGGTCTCCGTTCGGTCGTCCACGAGTTGGATCAGGGCTTTGCCGGGATTGAGCACGAACACGGTCTGGAAATCCAAGCCCTTGACTTGCGCGGGCAGTTGAACGCGCTCGGCAAGGTCTTCGGACAACTCGGCGTGATCCTCCGCGCCCGTCGCGATGAACCGGGTGCCCACCGCGTCTTCGAGAGATGCCGCGAGGGCCTCGACTTCGGCCCATGTCTTTGCCCGGGCATGCATGATGACTCCCTGCAAGTGGCGTTCGGTCTCAACCCCGACGGCTCTGCCTGGGCGCGCCTCCTTCTTTAGATCGCGCCAAAGGTCGCACAGGCTCTCCAACACCTGAGAAACGTTGTCCGGGCAGCGCAACACCTTCTGCAGATCGTATTGCTCGGGCTTGGTGACAGCGGCACCGAGCGGCAAGGTCAAATCCGCCCACCTGAAGTGCGTGGGCCTGACCGTCTGGCGCTCGTCGCCCGCAAAGAGCATCTCGGGCCACCTACCGATTTTTTGAGCCGTTGCCCTGGCGGCGAACAACAGCGTCAGGATCTCCACCCTTGTCAGGTCCTGAACTTCATCGACGACGATGTGTTCGAATCGTCCGAGTTTCTCGGGCAATCCATGCTCTTCGATGGTATGCCGACACTTCAGCGCGAGCCAGAGTTCGGGAAAGATGTCGTAGAGTTGTCCGCCTTCCCTCAACAATCGGAACAAGTTGCTGACCGCCTTGGCTTCTGCGGCACCAATCTCGCTTCCACGTTTCTTCAGATAGTCTTTGTCTGCATTGTTGAGGACCGTGATGCTCTCGGAATCCGGATCGTAAGTTCCATAGGTCCCGATGTAGCACGCCCGCAACTCGCCGTACAGCAACTCGCTGTGGTTCCTCCAAGGGGCGATTTCCCGGTTCAGTTTTTCGATCGCAACCCTGAATCGGCGCAAACTCTCTTGATAGGAGAGACGGGTCGGCGTCTCCTGCGTGATGGTGGCCCATAGAGCCTCGAAACTGGTGGAGAAAATGTCTGCGTTGCCGTCGGCGAAGGCGTCGAACCTCCGCTGTGCCGCCCGTGCAAGGTCGTCCGACCACGTGAGATAGAGCGTCGGTCCCTGACACCTCTGCTCGACCGCCAACCAAAGCGAGGTGGTCTTGCCAGAGCCTGGCCAACCGTTGACCACGCGCACCGAGGCCCTTGATTCGATGAACTCGCGTTGTTCATCGGTGGTGGGCTCGCTCACGGCGTACAGAATCTCGCGGGGGTCGTCGCCATAATCCCCGGGGTTGCCAAACGGCAGCGGCGTGTGATCGTCGTGATGCCGCACGCAACGCAGGTAGATCCCGTCTGGATCGGCCAGCCCGCCCATCTGTCTGCCCCTCGTCCACCACAGGTAGTAATGGTATCCGCCTTGCCCCCCCATCGGAGAGCGAAGCCAGCCTCGATTCGTGTTGCCGCTCGTAGGCTTGCTCTCGTTGGGCCTACCGTTCGCCAGAAACTGACTGACGACAAGATGCAACCGCTTGCTCAAGGCAGCCGTTCCCGAGCCGGTGAACACATCCTTATGCGCATAGACCCGATGACCACCACGCGGTGCGCTCCGTGGCACGTGCTCTCTTGTTGAAATCCTGGGTTGCTCTTCATCGCCTTCGACCTGAATCCGCTTTGGGGCGGATTGCAGCTTGAGCGCGCCGATCGGAATCCAAAGAGGCGTGCTCGACCCACCGGGGTCTTCGCTCTCAGAAACTTCGGCACCCTTGGAGCTAGGATCTACTCCTCGGGGGTCTTCTTGGGCGTGGGACGTTTCCTTTCGCGACATGGGTATTGAATCAGCCTCCTTGCATGGCGTGTCGTGACATTGAAGCGTGGCGCTCGTGCCAATGTTGTGGAATTCGCCCCCAACATCGCTCTTCCTTCTGTGAAAGATGCAACGTGCAGGTCGGTAGTCCGACACGCTCGATTCAGAACCGAGACGTTGTTGCGACGGCCATAGGCCCTCGCTCATACTCAGGGCAACATGGCCCGGGCGGCCTCGAGTTCGGCCATGCACGAGTCCCACTCGTCCAACAGCCTCTCGCACGCCGAGAGCGCGTCGCCCGTGAACGGCCACACGAACACATCCCGCGTCAGGTAGCACGGCTTGTAGCGGCGGTTCAGAAGGCTGATGATGCGCGGCGGCACCTTCGTTCGGTCCTTGAACGTCACGGCCAGACGCCCTTGGCTGCCATCGACTTTCTCGAATCCGACGTCGCGCCCACGCATGCGGACGCGCATGACAGCGAACGCCCGGGCGACTTCCACCGGAGCCTGACCATAACGGTCCTCGACCTCGGCCTGCACCTCGGCCAACCGATCCAAGTCGCGAGCGCTCATCATCTGCTGGTAGACGTAAAGCCGTTGCGCCTGGTCCTGCACGTACCATTCGGGAACGAACGCGGTCACCGGCAAGTCGAACGCGGGCAGCGGGGTCAGCGACTCCAGCGGGTCCTTGACCTCTTCCACCACGCCGTCGGCGGCGTTCTTGAGGGCGGCCACCTGCTCCGCGATGAGTTGCGTGTATAGCTCGTACCCTACCGTCGCCATCGTGCCGTGCTGCTTCGCACCCAGAAGTTCGCCCGCTCCGCGGATCTGCAGGTCGCGAAACGCCAGCGAATACCCCGCGCCCAACGACGAGAACTCCTGCAACGCCTGCAGACGCGAGAGCGCGTTCTCGGTGAGTTCCTTCGCGGACTGATACAACAAGTAGGCGTAGGCCTGGACGTCCGAGCGCCCCACGCGACCGCGCAGCTGATAAAGTTGCGCCAAGCCAAGCCGATCCGCATCTTCGACGATCAATGTGTTCGCGTTGGGGATGTCGAGGCCGCTCTCGATGATCGTGGTCGAGAGCAGGATGTCCAGCTCGCCCTTCACGAAGCCGACCATGATCGGCTCCAACTCCTTCTCGTTCATCTGCCCGTGGCCGACGCCGATACGCGCCATCGGCACCATCTTCCCTAGCCGTTCCGCGACGTGTTCGATGCCCTGAACCCGGTTGTACACGTAGTACACCTGTCCGCCGCGGGCCAACTCACGAAGGATAGCCTCCCTAACGACTTCTTTGCTGTAAGGCCGCAAAAACGTTCGGATAGGCAATCTTCCGGGGGGCGGATCGGTGATCAACGACATCTCGCGGATGTCCATCAGCGCCATGCTCAACGTGCGCGGAATGGGTGTGGCGGAGAGCGTCAGCACGTCCACGTTCACCCGGAGTTCCTTGAGAAGCTCCTTTTGTTTGACTCCGAACTTGTGCTCTTCGTCAATGATAAGGATGCCTAAATTCTTGAACGCGATCTCTTTGGAAAGCAACGCGTGGGTGCCGATGACGACCTCGATCTCGCCGGACTTGACCTTTGCCAGAATCTCGGTCCGCTCCTTGCCCGTTTGGAATCGATTGAGCAACACGAGCTTGGTGCCGAACGGCCCCAAGCGTTCCTCGAAGTTGCGGTAGTGCTGCTCGCTGAGGATCGTGGTCGGGCACAGAACGGCCACCTGCTTCCCCGCCTGGATCACCTTGAACGCGGCGCGGATCGCTACCTCGGTCTTGCCGAAGCCCACGTCGCCGCACACGAGCCGATCCATGGGGTAGTCGAGCGCGAGGTCGGTCTTGACGTCGGTGATCGCCTGCAACTGCGTCGGCGTCTCGACCCAAGGGAAGGTGCCCTCCATTTCGGCCTGGAACGGCGTGTCCGGACCGAACCCGGGACGTTGCGCCTGCTTGCGCTTGGCGTACAGGGCCACGAGATCGCGGGCAAACTTGCGCGCCTCGTCCCTCGCCGCGCGAATGGTCTTCTGCCACTCCGTGCCCGAAAGACGGTTGATTTTGGGAACCGTATCCGCCGGATTGAGGAACTTCTGGACGCGGTCAAGCTGGTCCGCTGGAACAAACAGCTTGTCCGGCGGCTGGTACTCGATAAACAAGAACTCTTTCTGCACCCCGCCGCTCTCCCGAGACACGAGGCCCCTGAACACGCCGATCCCGTGCTGGATGTGCACCACGTAGTCGCCGGGCTTCAGGTCCAACACAGTCGCAATCGGCGCACCTTCGCGGAACCGCTTCTGGGGAAGACGCAATCGCCGC
>JBDHZD010000029.1:0-38106 GCA_039811705.1 Fimbriimonadaceae bacterium
GCTGGTACCAGATCGCTTTCGGCGCGTCGTACCCGTCGATGTCGGGGCCGTAGCCGAGGATCCGGACGGCGGCGGCTAGTGCCGTTTATCCGGGTCGGCGGTCCCCGAAACCGCCGACCCGGATAAACGTCCCGTCAAGCAGGAATCGGGTGGATCGGCGCCCAATTCCTCAACGATGACCACCGTTCGCCTTGGAATGATCGGATGTGGAGGCATCGCCCGCCACCACATGAACCAGCTTCGCGAAGTCCCCGAAGCGCAAATCGTCGCCCTCGCCGACCCCAGCGAAGAGCAGATCGCACGGTGCAAGCGGGACTTCCCTGCCCTCGCGGATGTCCCCGTCTTCGCGGACTACCGCGAGATGCTCGACAAGGTCCCGTGCGACGCCGTCGAGATCAGCACGCCCCACACCCAACACACCCAACAGGTTCTCGACAGCTTTGCCAAGGGGCTCCACGTCATGTGCGAGAAGCCCCTCGCCACGACGACTGCAGACTGTCGGAAACTCGTGGCCGCAATGAAGGAGACGGGCAAAGTCGGCCTGTTGGCCTACCAGCGGCACTACGTGCCCATGTATCAAGTCATTCGAGACCGAATCGCCTCGGGCGCGTACGGCGAAGTGAACTTCTTCAGCGCTGTGCTGGGCCAGGCTTGGAAGCGTGGGACGGCCGGCTCGTGGCGGCAGGACCCGGCGCTTTCCGGCGGCGGCCAGATCAACGACTCAGGCAGCCACGTGGTGGACATGATGCTGTACACGACCGGCATCCTGCCCGCCGAGGTCACCGCCTATCAAGACAATCGCGAGACGCCAGTAGACATCGACTCCGCCGTTTCGATCAAGTTCGAGAACGGCGCTCTGGGCAACATTTCAGTGCTGGGCGACTTCCCCGCGTGGCACGAGGACTTCACCATCGGGTGCACGCGCGGCGGTTTCTTGGTGCGCTACGGTGAACTCACCATCGTAGAAAACGATGGCTCGAAGTATGTCGCCAAGGACTTGCGCGGCGGGAGCAACCCCGACCGAAACTTCATTGCCGCCATCCTCGGGCGCGAACCGGTGCTCTCCACGTTCGAAGCCGCACTCGAAGTGATCCACTTCACCGAAGCCGTGTGGCGTTCGGCCGAGCTTGGCGGCAAGCCAGTGAAGCTCGCAGACATCTGAGACTCGACTCGTGCTGAGGCTGCCTGCCTTCAGCACGAGTGGCGCATGAATCACGACAGACCCAGAAATACGCGGATCGGGGCGGCCAGATCGGGGTCGCCTCTGGACTCCAAGCTGGCGCAGAAGTCCTCCATGTTCGGTTTTGGGGTGACCAGGAACACCGTGCCGCCGGGCACGACAACTTCAATCGGCATCGAGAGGTCCAGTTGGCTAGGCTGAAGCCAAAGCGTGAGTTCCGACTGCTTGTCAGCCTTATCGAGCGTCACCTTGTTGCCCTTCCTCCAAGCGATAATCTGACCATCGTCGATGGGACGTCCCGCCTCCAACCAGTAGTGGTGGCGAACAACATCGTCCGACTGAGACCACACCAGTTTGTCGGGCCCCGCGTTGCGCCGAAAACGGACCAACTCTGCAACCTTGTCCCGGTCGGGCACGGAGTGTCCCACTCCTGGGAGCCATTCCATGCCTCCATCGAACCCACCGTACTCTGACTTCCACACCTCCCACTGCTTGGCGAAGGCTTGGCATCGGTCCGCACGCTCGTAGGCGGTATCACGTTCGCCGATCATCCACGTGAACCGAACGTTGCGCAGGTTCTCCCCACGCGTTTCTCCCGGCGTTTGAGCCGAGGCGGAAGCGTGGACGGCGGCGAAGCGATGCGGGATCTTGGGCCCGATGACAAACGCGCCATAGCCCCCATGCGAGGCCCCCAGAATGGCAACCTTCGCAGGGTTGACCTCGGCACACACGGCAAACTGGAGGATGAGCTTCTCCACGAGCGGCGCGATGGCGTCATCGTAAAAGCCGTTCCATTCGTCGTTCGGAGCGCGAAGCGCCAGATAGATGTAGCCCCCTGGCTCGGGGTGATCTCGGTAGTACCTTTCGAACATGCCGATCCAACTGCGATCGTTGACATCCTTGGGCACGCCCCCTCCGCCATGCATGGCGATCACCAAGCCCCATCCATCGGCGGGCTTGTCGCCGACGTGCCGCCAAAGATAGGGAGCCGTTCGGTCCCCAGTCGAGACGCGCTTCTGTTCGAACTCCTTGCGCAAGCTGTCGTGCCGGTGAGACGCCAGAAAGGCGCGCCATGCGGATTCACGGAGGCTCTCGTCAAAGGGAGCTTCGACCAACAGCTTGCGCGCGCGGGTTTCTTTGGCTTCGTCGCCTGAGAATCGTTCCGCAAGGAGGCCAGCCAATCTTTCGGCATCCAGAGATGGTGTGTCCAGGTTCAGCCGAACCACAGTGTCGGCCTCGACGCTGACCCAGGCCGACGTCGCTTTCCCCTGGTGCCTTGCCACCACGAAGGCCGTGGTGCCCGCGTCAACGTGCGCCTGCAAGTGCAGGTTGACATCGGCCGTTGGACCCAGGCTGGTTCCCGACATCAGCGAATCACCCGTTGCCGCATCGAGCGCGATCACTAGGGCTTCGACGCGCTGGCCTCCTCGCGTCGTTTCGACCATCAGCCTGGGTCGGGCATCCTCGACGGGACGCGTGTACCGGTCGGTAACGTTCACGGCATTGACCTTGGCCCGAGGATTCCACGCCAACGGGAAGTGCTCTCCTGTGGCCTTGTAAGAGACGGCCCAGATCGCGTTTCGCGGCTCTCCCTTGATGGCTTTCGCCGCGTCTCCCGTGAACCAGGCATGGTTGAGGCCCTTCTCGTCCGGTTCTGCCGCGCCAACATAATGCCAGGCCCCATCGTCCCAGATTTCAACCCATGTGTGATTCCCACCGCGCACCGGCCACGAGTGGATTCCCGCCACCCGCGCAGGCACGCCAACGGCGCGGCACGCCTCGACAAGCATGACAGAGAGTCCCGTGCAGGTGGCCATGCCCTGGGCGATCGTCTCGCGGCTGCATTGGTCCGTGCGAAGGCGCCTCGTGTTGTAGGTGACGTTGTAGTCCTTGAACAAGACCTCGTTGATCCTGAGCGCCGCTGCCCCCGGAGAAGGCAAGTCTCTGACGAGTTGGAGGTACCTGTCCATGAACTCTTGGCGCATCGAATCGCGTTTCTCCGTGACGCTGCAGTGCGGTACGACGGCATCGAGATAGACCTCGTCGGGCAGGGTGCCTCCCCATTTCACCGCCGCGCGGGCTTCTTGGGCAAGACGGGCGTTTTCGATGAGCACGTCGGGGTTCATCTCCGCCAGGTCTCCTTCCGGAAGGTCGGCGACCAGATACGCTAGTTCAGGCCGCAACGCGGGCTTGACTCCCTCCAGGGCTTTCGCCCACTGGGCCTTGCGGCTGGGCTGGCGATTCAGAGACTGCTCCACCCGGTCATCCCACCAACGCTCCAGAGGGGCGCCCACCGCGGCGCACCAGACAAGGCTCAGCGCGAACAGCATGTCACGAGTATGCCACGCGGGGTATCATCTCGCCTCGGGTCGTCCAACCCCTCCAGACGCCGTGGCCCGTTCCCTTTTGCTCAGCGATGGTTCCGTGTACCAAGGCGCCCCTCTCGGCGCCGACACAGACGCCGTGGGCGAGGTGGTCTTCAACACCGGGATGACCGGGTATCAGGAGGTCCTCACCGACCCGAGCTACGCAGGACAGATCGTCCTTTTCACCTATCCCCTCATCGGAAACTACGGCATCAACGACGACGACTTCGAGTCGGCGTCGGTCAAGCCCGTCGGCATCGTGGTCAAAGAAGCCTGCGCCATTCCGTCCAATTGGCGCTCCAAATGGTCGCTCGATGCCTTCATGAAGGAGCGAGGTCTGCCCGGCATTCAGGGTGTGGATACGCGGGCCATCACCAAGCACATCCGTTCCGGCGGCGTCGCCATGGGAATGATCACCGACCGCGACCCCGACGAAGCGATGCGCGACCTGCTGGCAGCCAGAACATACGACGAGACAGACTTCGTCGAGCAGGTCAGCACGAAGGCACCCTACGCCTGGAGTTATGCAGGCATGGAGCGCATCGACGAACCGGGCGGCGACCATCGACTTCGTCTGGCCGTATTGGACTGCGGCGTCAAGTACAACATCCTCCGCCGCTTCGCCGCGCTGGGATGCCGGTCCATTGTTCTGCCCCACACCACAACGGCGGACGAGGTGCTCGCGTGGAGTCCCGACGGAGTGCTGTTTTCTCCCGGACCCGGCGATCCGGCCCGCCTTTCGCATGTGGTTGAAACCGCCCGTGGACTCTTTGGCAAACTCCCTCTTTTCGGCATCTGTTTGGGCAACCAAGTCCTTTGCCAAGCACTGGGCGGTTCGACGTTCAAACTGAAGTTCGGGCACAGAGGCGCGAACCATCCCGTCAAAGACCTCGAGAGCGGCAAGGTGACGATCACCTCGCAAAACCACGGCTATGCCGTCGATCCTTCGACCTTGGACAAGGCACGCGCCGCAATCACACAATTGAACGTGAACGACGGTACGGTCGAAGGGATTCGGGCTCTGGATTTCGAGGCTCGCTCGATCCAGTACCACCCCGAGGCTGCGCCCGGCCCTTGGGATTCTCGACCCTACTTCTCGGAATTCGTTGCCAAAATGGAGAGCATGAAACGTTGAAAATCCTCGTCATCGGCTCCGGTCCCATCGTCATCGGTCAGGCCGCCGAATTTGACTACGCAGGCACTCAAGCCTGCAAGTCGCTCAAGGAAGAAGGGCACGAAGTGGTGCTCATCAACAGCAATCCAGCCACCATCATGACCGACTGGGACGTCGCCGACGCCCTCTACATCGAACCGCTGACGCCCGAGTTTTGCGAGCGCGTCATCGCCCGCGAACGCCCGGATGCCGTCTTACCCACACTAGGTGGTCAGACAGGGCTCAACCTGGCGACGCAACTCGCTGAACGGGGCGTGCTTGAGAAATACTCCGTTCGGCTCCTCGGCACTCAGTTGGATGCGATCCGCAAAGCCGAAGACAGAGAGCTTTTTCGGTCCCTGATGCGGGAAATCAAGGAACCAGTACCAGAGAGCTGGATCGTCGAGACACCCGAACAACTGCAAGCGCTTCTTGACGAAGCCCCATATCCTTGTATTATTCGCCCAGCGTATACACTCGGCGGTACCGGTGGCGGGGTGGCTTACAACCGCGACGAACTGTGGGAGATTGGTTCCAAGGGCCTCAAACTCTCCATGCGGAGTCAGTTGATGATCGAGCGGTCTCTGCTCGGGTGGAAGGAAGTCGAGTACGAGGTGATGCGCGATTCCGCTGGAAACTGCATCACGGTGTGCAACATGGAGAACCTTGACCCGATGGGGGTCCACACTGGCGATTCGATTGTCGTCGCGCCGAGCCAAACCCTGAGCGATATCGAATATCACATGTTGCGGACGGCATCCCTCAAGATCATCCAAGCCCTGAAGATCGAAGGCGGATGCAATGTGCAGCTCTCGGTGAATCCAGAAAGCTTCGACTACTACATCATCGAGGTGAACCCACGGGTATCCCGCTCCTCGGCGCTGGCCTCCAAGGCGACGGGCTATCCCATCGCTCGTGTCGCCGCCAAGATCGCAGTCGGTAAGACGCTGGACCAAATTGACAACCAAGTCACAGGAACCACCAAGGCGTGTTTTGAACCTGCATTGGACTACTGCGTCGTGAAGATTCCCCGGTGGCCTTTCGACAAGTTTCCACAGGGTGAGCGCCACCTCTCTACGCAGATGAAAGCAACGGGCGAAGTCATGGCGATCGATCGGACTTTCGAGTCTGCTTTGATGAAGGCGATCCGTGGATTGGAGGTCAAGCAGAAGGATCTGCGGCACCCAAAAGTCGCTGCCCTTGACGATGCCGCGCTAAGAGACGCTTGCGCCAAACCCACGGACGAGCGCCTGTGGGCCCTCGCGGAAGCCCTCAGGCGAGGTTGGGGCGTCAACGACGTCAACCGCATCAGCCGCGTCGACAAGTGGTTCTTGCGCAAGATTCAGAATCTCCTCGATGTCGAATCCGTTCTGGTGAACCTCATTGTAGATGCCGAGCACTGGTGCGGCAGGTACCAAGAGGTCGAACAAGTCATCCAGAACGCCTTTCATATGGGCTATCCCTCAGCCACCATTAGGTCCATCCTCGGCATCACACCGGAATTTGAAAACGACTTGTTCGCCTTGCGCACGCGGACCCAAGAAGCCCTCGCATCTCAAGATCAGCAACAGTTGCTCGAGAATACTGTCAGTGCTGTGAACGAAGGCCACTTTGAGGCATTCACACAGAATCTAGAAGCACTCGCCCCTGCTCTCCGAAGCTCAACCCATGAATTCTGGGACAAGTACGACGCCCTTGACCCGATCTTCCGAATGAGGATGTTGACACTTGGCTTCATCCGGACGATGCAGGGCCAGCCCGTTTTCAAGATGGTGGACACATGCGCTGGTGAGTTCGAGTCCTTCACCCCCTATTACTACGGCACTTTTGAAGCAGAAGACGACGCCGCCGGGAGCCGTTAGGCGACCCACTTTCGACCACCTTTCTTGCCACGCTTTTTCGAGGCACGCTGACCCGCTGTTCGATAGACGAAGGCCAACACTTCTGCGACGGCCTGAAAGAGGTCGCGAGGAATCGCGTCACCCACTTCGCATTGCTTGTACAACGACCGCGCCAAAGGCGGATTGGGCATGATGGGAATATCTTCCTCCTTGGCAATCTCTCGAATCCGAAGGGCCAGCCAGTCCTGACCCTTTGCCACAACGATCGGAGCAACCATCTCGCCATGCTCGTATTGGATGGCCACAGAAAAGTGTGTTGGATTCGTTACAATGACGTCGGCCTTTGCCACGTTGTCGGCAAGCCGTCCCTTCAGGAGTTTGCGTCGCCGTTCGGCGATTTTTGCACGCAATTCTGGAGATGTCTCCATTTCCTTCATCTCTTGGCGCACCTCTTGCTTCGTCATCCGCAACTGTTTCTCCGTCTGCTTTCGCTGGAAGAAGTAGTCCAGGGCGGCCAGTGCCAACCATAATCCCGCAATCTTCAGCAGCAAGCCATGTACCATGCCGCCAACGACACCCAATGCTTCTGGGGCATGAAGTTTGGAGAGACCGACGAGCTTCGGCCAGCTCGACTCGACCGATGTCCACACAAGCCAAGAGAACACGCCCGTCTTGATGACCGCCTTGGCACCTTCGACGAACGTCCGTGCCGAGAAGAGACGCTGGAATCCTTTGAACGGATCGATCTTCTCCAGCTTTGGCACCATAGCCTCAAGACTCGGAACAAAGCCTACCTGCGCAAAGTTCGTCGCAACACCAACGGCCATGATCGTCAGGACCATGACAGCAAATCCGGGAACCACCGGTCGCACGGTCAAAATCAGATGGTTTCGCAATGTCTCGAATGACAAATCGTTCGAAGCATTGGCAATACCCAGCGTCATGCTCTCGAACAATCCCCATCCGATGGCCTTCAGTGCGAAGGGTGCAGCAAGAAGCATGGCGAACAGAGTTGCTGCACCAACGAGGTCGTGGGACTTGGCAACGGTTCCCTTCTTGCGTGCCTCTTGTCGCCTCCGTGGAGTGGCTTCTTCAGTTCGCTCCTGACCTTGATCCGCCATCTATTTCACTCCTGAAAAGGCCTGTTCCAGAGCGCCAAAGAGCATCGATGTGCCCGTTTGCGTATAGGCGACCATCATGGGCAGTCCAATCGCCAGAGCGGTAAGTCCAAGGATAACCTTTGCCGGAACACCCATCAGCATGACCTGCATCGTCGGCACAGCCTTGTTCATCACGCCAAAGGCCGCGTCGACAATGATGGTCACTCCCAGAACAGGCAGCGCAACCTGAATCGCCAAAAAGCTCACCTGTCCCAAAAGATGGAGAACGCCCTGCAGCGCGCTGCCGAATGTGAATCCACCTGCGTCTCCAATGACCCCGTAACTGGCCATGAAGGCGTGAAGCATCGCGTGATGTCCGTTAGCCAAGAAAAACAGGACCAAGCACAGAAAATACTTGAACTGGGCAATCACGGACACAGGCACTCCCGTTACCGGATTCATCGCCTGGCTGATGCCGAGTCCCATCTGAAGATCGACGATCGAGCCAGCCATCATCACGCCCTGGAACACCAGTTGGACCAAACCGCCGATCAATAGTCCAAAACCGATTTCGCGGATGACAGACACGAGCAACTCGGGCACATTGGTTGGCAGTGCTCCAATGTGTCCGTTCAACTGCGAGGTCATCGCAGCAGAAAGGGTCATGCAAACCAGAACGCGGATATGGACAGGAGTGCTCTGTCCGCCTAAAACTGGAGATGTCAGGAGCAGCGCCGAACAGCGGCAGAACACCAAGAGAAACGTGAGTAGCAGTTCCGCATCCAGAGTCATCGCACCACGTCCGAGGCGTGCCTCATGCAGAACTCGAAGAACACCACCAATCGGGTGAGCATCCAATTGCCCATCACGGCGAGTACGACACCGACGGTCAGCAGCTTTGGCACGAATGTCAGCGTGGCTTCTTGCACCTGCGTCATCGCCTGAAAGACGCTCACTGCCAAGCCAACGAAAAGCGTGACCGCCAGGATCGGCAGGACCACCATCGTGCCGGTCAGAAAGCCCTGCCTCGCGATTTCAAGGGCGACCGCGTTGTTCATCTACCGATACCCCGTGACGAGGGCGTTGACCAAGGTGGCCCACCCGTTGGCAAGCACGAAGACGAGCAGCTTCGCAGGAAGGGACACCACCACCGGAGGCAACATCATCATTCCCATACTCATCAGTGCGCTCGCGACGATCAAGTCGATGATCAAGAATGGGACAAAGATGTAAAAGCCAATGATGAAGGCCGTCTTCAACTCGCTGATGACGAAGGCGGGCACGACAGTCCAGATCGAGACATCCTCCCGCGTTGCGGGTCTCTGCTCCCCCATGTTCACGAAAAGCGCCAAGTCGCTCTCGTACGTGTTGTTGAGCATGAAGTTCTTGATCGGCGGTTCGGCACGCTGGAGCGCCTCCTCGAACTTGATCTCCTTCGCCATGTAGGGTTCGAGGGCCTGACTCTTGACAACATCGAGCGTCGGGCCCATGACGTAAAGCGTCAGGAACAGACTCAACCCGATCAACACCTGGTTGGGTGGTACGTTGGGAGTTCCCAGAGCGCTGCGAACAAAGCCCAAGACGATGACGATGCGTGTGAACGCGGTCATCAGAATCAGAATCGCTGGCGCCAGACTGAGAATGGTGAGCAGGGCAAGGATCTGCAGGGCCGTGCTCATGTCGCCGTCGCCCTGGCCACCGAAGTTCACACTGATGCCGGGGACCCCCACGTTCGCCGGGGCTTGTGCGAATGCCAGCGTGCCTGCCAAGAGGAGCAGAACGACGCCTACTCCCTTCACGATCCGCCTCCAAGCCGCGCCAACCTCTGGAGCAATTCGCTTGGCGGAGTGTCGTCAGCAGACTCGGGCACTTCGCGCAACAGCTCTCCGAACGTTGGCTCCTCTACCATCTCTTTGGCGGGGACTTCGGCGAGACAGGTCACGCTCTGTCCGTTGACCGAAAGCAGCATGTTCTTGCCGCGAACGCTCACCAGGTACAGGGCGCCGCCGGCAAACGCGGCAGATTCCTCGATCACGATCTCGCTGCCCAGCGAAGGAGACAGACGTCGATTCAGGCGACCCGCGAACTTGGGCAGGAGGTATCGGATGCCCAGGTAGACGATCCCTAAGGCAAAGAGCGTTTGGACGAGGAGCATGAGCCCGTTACCGCCATCTTGAGTTGCAGCGCCCGCACCGGACACCAGGTCCCGTTTGGTGCCCATCAAGGTGCCGAACGAGTTCAGGATTCCCATGGTCGTTCTCCTCAGGCCGCTTCGTTCAGGCGCTGGAACCGTTCAAACGGAGACAACACCTCCGTGATTCGGACACCGAAGTTGTCCTCGATGACGACCACTTCTCCATGGGCGACCAATCGTCCGTTGACCATGACATCGATCGGCTCGCCTGCAATCTTGTTCAATTCGACGATGGAACCCGTGCCGAGGTCGAGAACGTCCTTCACCATCATCTTGGAGCGGCCCAGTTCCACGCTGATCTCAAGCGGGATGTCCATCAAGATGTCAAGGCCCGGTACGCCGTCCGGCAGCATCGGATGCCCACCACCTTCGAACGAGGACTTCTTCGCCGGTTCGCTATCGTCTTCGCGCTCGGTATGCGCAACACCCGCCACGGCGGCTCCGCACTCGGCATCGAACAGCCAGACGACTTCGCCATCGACACCCGGGCCTTTGACGGACGCCCTGCATCGGAACAAGTCTTCGGACTTTTGGAAGTTCCGCGGGAAGGTGAGGTTTTGGAAACGGATCATCAGACCCGTGGTGACCGCGGGCTCACTGTGCATCGTGCCCATCGCCATGCAGATTCCCTGAACAATAGCCTCGAAGATCGGTCTCAGGTCCGAGACCATGTCTTCGTCCACCTCGTTGACTTCCTCGTCTCGAGCAAGCGAGGCCAATTGCGTGACGGTGTCGCCGCCAATGATCACGATCTGCTTGCTCTCTGGAGTATGCGAGAACGCGAACTGGATGAAGGCCAACGCGTCGGTGGCTTCGCCGTAAAGGTCGGTGGTCTTCGCCACACGAACTTCCTGGTCTCCAAACGTGAACGAATGGCCGGCCGCTTCGCTCACCGTGGTGGACACGGTCTGCCAAATCTGGTGCTGTGCGTTTTCCAGCTTGGGAACAAGGTCGAGAGGCTTGTTGGACATGGGTTACTCTTGAACGATGGGGCGGGTGACGGTGAAGACGACGCGATTGCCATCGCGGGCCGCGACACCCCGGAATTTCGGGATGTCTCCCACGAGGAAGGCGAGATCCTGGTTGGTGCGCTGGTTGAGCACGATCGTGTCTCCTGCGCGAAGTGCCAAGAAGTCGCGGAACGAGATGTGGCGCTTGCCCAGCTCGACTCGGCAGTCCACAGTGGCTCGCGAAATCTGGGCGGCAAGCTGCTTCTTGATCGTGGCGTTGACGCGCCGGTTGTTGGCAGCGAACCACTTCTGCGCACTTAGCTTGGCCGTGATGGGCTTCAGAATCAGGTAAGGAATGCACAGGCTCATCGCGCCGCGCAAGTTGCCGATCTTGACCTCGAACAGGATGCTGACGACGATATCGTTCGGAGGCGCGATCTGCACGAACTGCGAACTCGTCTCGATGCTCTCGATGCTCGGCTTGACGACCACGACGCCCTCCCAAGCGGTCTGCAGCGCCGTCAGCATGCGCTCGAGGGTCTGCAGGATGAGCGGTCGCTCGATGTCCGTCAGAACTGTTCGGTTGATGGCCCGACCCGGGCCGCCGAGCAACCGATCGACAATCGCGAAGATCAGGGCGAATTCGATTTCGAGAACAGCGTTGCCGTTGAGGGGCAGGAGTGACAGCTTGGTGAAGACCGACTTGTTCAGACTCCGAAGATATTCTTCGAACGGGACTTGTTCCAGTGCCACCAGCTCGATGCTGATGGGGCTGCGCAAGTATGCCGACAATCCCGATGTGGCGTGCCTCGCGAACGTCTCGTGCAACATTTGGAGCGTGCGAAGCTGGTCCTTGCTGAACTTGTCCGGCCTTCGAAAGTCGTAGACCTCGTAGGCAACCGTGTGCTTGGAGTTGCGACCTCGCGTCGTGTGCCCAACCGGGCCAGCGGCCTTGCCTGAGCCCGACTTGGGCTCGGCGGCAGCCTCCCGGACACTGGCTGCACCCTCCGGTTCATCAGAGAGGGATTGCAACAGGGCCTCGATTTCGGCTTGCGAGAGGATATCCGACACGGTGTTTGCTGCCCGAGACCCTTGGTGGGTCGTCAGTAGGTGTATCGGCAATCCTCCCAGTTTCTAAAGACCCGGAACGCGCGTTCTTTGACAGTTTCCTTGAGGTTTTGCCTCAGCGGAGCAACCCAATCACGGACGGCTGGCACGTTGGACGCGGAGAACGACGAGGCGATAGACCATCGGGTCCGTCGTTCCTTGCGCAGGCTTCATGCCCGGCATGGCGAGTTCGGCTCGGATCAATCCAGTGCGGCGTGTCTCACCGGCTTTGGCACCGATCAGGCTTTCCGTAAGGGCTGCGGGCGTTCCAGCGGCGCCAAGCCGAATCGTGTACGGCATGCCTCGCCGCTCGGAGTTGGCCACCTCTCGCCCCTTCGTGGTTGTCGCGACGAAGTGGAATGTCACCAGGTCGCCTTCGGCCGCTTCATCGACCTGAACTGTTTGAGTCGGCACGCTGGTCGGCACGACGGGCTTGGGTTCCACAGCAGGTGGTCCCGTTCCAAGCAGACCCAGACCCATCGTCACTGCAGCGATCCAGTCGCTCACGGTTGTTTAGACGATACCGAATGCCGCGAAGCCGCGCCTCGGGAATACTCGGGCTGTGAATTCTCCCTGCGTTCTCGTCGTCGGCAGCGCCAACATGGATCTGGTCGCCCGCGTCCCGAGGTTTCCCCAACCCGGCGAGACCCTGTTCGGGACTACGTTTGCCACATTTCCAGGCGGCAAGGGCGCAAACCAAGCCGTGGCCGTTGGTCGGCTCGGAGGGACCGTGTCATTCGCCGGCTGCGTTGGAAACGATGACTTCGGGCGCACCCTGCTCGAAAGCCTCCGTGATTCGGGCGCCGACTGCTCCCTTGTCCAAACGGTTGCTACAAGCACAGGCACTGCGATCATCCTGGTCGACGACAACGCCGAGAACCAGATCGTGGTGATCGCGGGCGCGAACGGCGCCGTCAGCGCAGACGCCGTGCAAATGGCCGTCCAGCACGTGAAGCCCTCCGTCGCCTTGTTCCAGTTGGAGATCCCTGTTGCTGCGGTTCAGGCCGGTTTGAAGGAGGCGAAAGCCCATGGCGCGACGACGATCCTCAACCCTGCCCCAGCCCGGTTGCTCGATCCCTCGGTCCTCGCCTATGTCGATGTGCTCACTCCCAACCAAACCGAGGCCGCAATCCTGGCAGAACGGGAAGGCACCCCCGAAGACCTTTGCGATGCCCTGCTCGCACTGGGCGTCGGAACGATCGCGATGACCCTCGGCGCTTCGGGCAGTCTGGTGGCGTCTTCAGCGGGCAAAGTCCATATCCCGTCCATTCGGGTCGATGCGGTGGATACGACCGCCGCGGGAGACGCATTCAACGGCGCATTGGCGCTGTTTTTGGCTCAAGGCGAGCCACTGGAACGGGCCGTGGCCCTTTCGAACCGTGCGGGCGCTTTGGCTGCGACGCAACACGGCGCGCAAGCGTCGCTCCCTTCTATGGTCCAATTGCTGGCCACACTATAGCCGCCTTGCTAGAATGAGGTTGGCACGCCATGGCCCCCAACCCCGCCGTCAAGCCTTCGGCCACAGTCCCGGCACTGGTCCCGACAATTGGATCGACGCGTTGGGCACTCAACATCCTCCTGGTGGCATCGGCTGCGATTCTGGCAACGGCCGTCGGGTACACATCGCGTCCGCCCGATTCCACGGTGGCAGGGTTCTGGCCTGTAACCGGCATCGCGCTCGTGGCCATGATTCGGCTGGGGCGCAGGGTGTGGCCCGGTCTGTTGATTGGCGCCACCGTCGGAGGCATGCTCGGCGGCGCCCGATTCGCCTTGGCCCTCGGTGGAGCGGCGGGAACCACACTCGCGGTTTTGGCAGCGGCAAGCGCTCTTGAACGGCTGCAGTTTCGTCCGGAACTGAAGAGAACTCAGGACACCACCGCACTCATGAGCGTGTCGATGCTCGTGGAGGCACCGATCGCGAGCCTCGTGGGCACGGCGATGCTAGCGTTGACCGGGGTCGTCACGGCCTCGAACTGGGCTTCGGTGCTGAGCACCTGGTGGATCGGAGACGTGCTGGGGATTCTCCTCGTGGCTCCGCTCGGCCTTCTGCTGTCCCAAAGGGCTCCTCTGTCCAAAGCGTCTCCGCCCGAGTTCGTGGCCAATCTGGCGACCAGCATCCTGGTTTGCAGCCTGGTCTTCCGAACGGGTGCGGAGCATTACCACCCGATCAAGTTCCTCCTGTTCCCTGTCGCTCTTTGGTCAGGATTGCGATTGGGGGTGGCCGGAGTAGGGGCCACGATTATAGTCGTAGGCTGGTTCGTTTACGCGTGGGCCGAGCCTAGTCCCTCGGTCCCCTATGGACTCCTAACGCCCTCAATGGTGATGGGTCTGTTCCTTCTGGTGCTCTCGACGTCGGCCCTCACGCTCGCGAGCGCTGTCGCAGAAGCCAAGGAAGCAGACCGGGCGATGCGTCAGGCCGAGGCGCATCACCGAAACTCGCTCGAGCGCCGTGTCATCGAACGGACCGCGGAGTTGCGCACGCTGAACGCGGAACTCGAATCGTTCAGCTACTCGGTCGCCCACGATCTGCGCGGGCCTCTGCGAACCATCGGCGGCTTTGCTCAAATCGTGCTCGCGGAAGAAGGACACCGACTCCGAGAGGAAAACCAAGACCTGCTTCGTCGCGTTCACGCGGCCGCTGTTCGGTTGGGCCGTTTGGTCGATTCCTTGCTCAGCCTTAGCCGAATCAACCGGGGCGACCTTCACCGTGCCCATTTCAATATCAGCGAATTGGCAAGAGATGTTGCCGAGGAGATCGCAGAGGGCGGAACCACCGATGTCGAGTGGAGAATCCAGCCCGACTTGGTCGCATTCGGAGACGCCCGGCTCGCGCGCCTCGTTCTCACCAACCTCTTTGGGAACGCTGTCAAGTTCTCCTCGAACCGCCAGAGTCGGATCGTCGAGTTCGGATCGATGGAATCGCAAGGCGAACCAGCCTATTTTGTACGGGACGATGGAGTCGGGTTCGATCCCGCGTTCGCCGACAAATTGTTCCTACCGTTTCAGCGGCTCCATTCTCGCACCGAGTTCGAGGGCGAAGGCATTGGACTGGCAACGGCCGAACGGATCGTCCGACGGCACGGCGGTCGCATCTGGGCCGAAGGCGCACCAGACAAGGGAGCCACGTTCTACTTCACATTGGCGGTCATGGTTCCGCCATCAGGGGCCGAGGCAGACGCCGGGTAACGTGCCTGTCATGCGCACCATGCGGTTCGGAGTGATCGGTGGCGGCTTGATGGGCCGCGAATTTGCGAGCGCCGCCGCTCGCTGGATGCACCTTCTCGAACCCGTCCCGCGGCCCCAAGTCGTGGCTGTCGGCGACCCCTCGCCCGAAGCGAGGGCATGGTTCGAACGACACCACAACCTCGAACTCTCCACCAGCGACTATCGGGAAATCCTCGCAAACCCGAGCGTCGATGCGCTCTACATTGCTGTGCCCCACGACCTCCACAGGGAGGTGCTCTGTCAAGCCATTCCCACGGGCAAAGCGATTCTTGCGGAAAAGCCGTTCGGCATCGATCTTGAAGCCAACGATGCGATCACAGACTGTCTCGCCGCACACCCCGGCACGTTCGTGCGATGCTCGTCGGAATTCCCCTTCTATCCGGGTGCGCAGCGGATCGTCCAGCTCGCTCAGGCGGAGGCATTCGGAAAGATCATCCAAGTTCACGCTGGATTCCGGCACAGTTCGGACATGGACCCGAACAAGCCAGTCAATTGGAAGCGCCAACGGCAGCGGAACGGCGAGTATGGATGCATGGGCGATCTCGGCCTCCATGTCGTTCATTTGCCCTTGCGCTTGGGTTGGAAGCCAGCCAACGTGCGGGCGGTGCTGAGCAACCTTGTGACCGAGCGTCCGGACGGCAAAGGTGGCATGGCGCCCTGCGACACGTGGGACAACGCCCTTCTTGTCTGCGAAGCCACCGACGGCCAAGAGTCCTTCCCTATGATTCTTGAGACCAAGCGCATCGCCCCCGGTGAAACCAACACATGGTTCATCGAGGTGCAAGGCACACGGACGTCGGCGCGCTTCTCGACCAAGCACCCGAAGTCCTTCGAGACCCTCTGCTATGAATCCGGACGGCCGCAAGAGTGGCGCACCGAGGACCTAGGCTACGTCTCGGCGCACAAGGTCATTTCGGGCAACATTTTCGAGTTCGGGTTCTCGGACGCCCTGCTTCAAATGTGGGCGGCCTTCATGCAAGAGGCCGCCGGAGGCCAACCACAGTTCCCATGCGCAACGCCCGAGGAGGCCCGAATGAGCCACCGACTCTTCACAGCGGCACTCGAATCTCACGCGCTCCGGTCGGTCGTCGCCGTGTGATCTCGAGCCAATCATAAGCGACCGTCCAAGACGCTGGCTACCTTCCGGCCGGAAACACCTTCGGAGCGGTCGTCAACGAAAACTCGATGCCACCGATCTTGAAGGTCAGTTCGCCGAAGGCGGCTTGGTTCTTTCGACCGGCAGGCAACGCGATCGTCGTGCGTCGCATTCCCTTCTGGCCACCGATCTCACGCCAGGTGGAGCCCCTGAAGTCGAGCGTGTCGCTCTCGGCGACCCACATGCGGGCCGACTCGACGTGCTGCCGCACGCCGTCCATGGTCAGATTCCGGTCGGACCAGGTCCAACGCACGGTTGGGAACCCGCCATCCGTCGCAAGGGCATAGCCAAAGGCGGCTAGGGTCGAAACCCATTGCGCTTGGCGACCCAGGTCATGACCTGCGTTGGGAACGACGCGCGCCGACTTGCGACCGGAGAGCGCGTCCCAATAGATCGACATGGCGTCTACCGGCCAATACGGATCGTTCGATCCGGTCAGGATGAGTTTCGGGACCTCCAGCGAACGCCGATAGGCGAACGGATCGACTTGTGCGATGAGTTCCTGCCCCTTGGGTGTCGCGATCATCTCAAGCAGGCCGGCACGAGCATAATCGGAGATCTGCTCGCTGTGCCCGCCTGCAAACGTCTCGGCCTGCCGCAACATTTGGGCTCCCAGGTTGAGGTTGTCGTAAACCATGGGTGCCAGTCCCACCACCCGACGGTCACCCACGGCGCCCGCCAGCCAAGTCGTCCAGCCACGTTTGCTTGCACCGTTCAGAATGAATCGTCGCGTCTTCGTGTGAGCGACGACGGCATCCATCGCGCGGATCGTCGATTTGACCATGGGGAAGAGGAGGGGCCAGTCCGCCCCGCCATCCTGGATGTAGTTGAGGAACGTGTAGGCGATCAGCGCATCTTCTTTCAAGCCGTCGAACAAGGGCTGGTTCGGAATGTCGAACAGAATGTGGACTGGCAGACCCGATTGGTTGGCGATGCTTCGGGCCAAAGCCAAGTCTGCCGCGTTGGGGTCGCCGCCCGTGATGTGCAGGAAACCGAGGTCGCTTGGGGGTTCGATGGGCTTCTCCGGATCGACAACGACAATCCGGTGTTTCCAGGGGATCCCACGCCACGTGTGCGACGTCATTTGAATCTGCGGGCAACCGTCGAAAGGCTGACCGAGGCGGGCTTCGTAGCTGTCGTCGGGTTGGTTCACGAACGCGAGCAAGCCTCCAGACTGAGCCGTGGCTGGCGTCTGCGCGAGCACGAATCCTGCGATGAGCATGGCCAACATGGCTTGAAAGGCTACCCTTGGATGAAGTTTTGCACACATTCTTCACCGAAATCGGGTGGAATCTGGCCGAGAATGGTGTAAAACAGAGCGGAGTCCGCAGGGCGGATCGTTTGCCGACGAATGGATGGAGCGGTATAGACGAATGAAAACTCTCAGCAGAATGTGCTTGCTCGCGGGGATGGCGATGGCGACGTCCTCAGCGTTCGCGGTGGCCAACGACGCCGTGATTCGAATCAGCCGGGCCCTCAACAGCCCCACGATCACCGTCAAGTACGACGGCGCGGCCGCCGCGATGATCGAACTTCGCCTGAACGGCAAGTCAGTCGCCACGCGCGACGCCAACCCCGAGATCAAGGCCGGCGAATCGAACTTCACGATCGACCTGAGCACGCTTGCAGCGGGCGACAATCGCGTCGAGGTCATCCTCTACGACGACGCCGGCAAGATGCTCGGCTCCCAGTCGTCCGTGATCACCATCGAGGATCACACGCAGACGGCGGTGTACCTGAAGACTCCGGCGGTCGGTCAAACCGTGCAGGGTCTGGTCAAGATCGACGTTGGGTTCGGGCGAAACTTCAAGTCGCCCTACATCAGCTTCTTCGTCAACGAGCAATGGAAGTTCACGACGAACTTCCCGCCCTACACCTACACGTGGGACACCACGCGGGAGAAGAACGGCTGGCACGACGTCGAGGCATGGATCGTCGACGAAACGAGCAACACGTTCAAGACGCGCAAGACCCGAGTGTTCGTCAACAACCCCGGCGGACGCACGGACCGCGTCACGCCGATTCAGCTGAAGCCGACCGATCCTCCGACGACCACACCGCCCACCAACGACCAAACGAACACCACGGTCAAGAACACGGGCACTGGCGCAACCGAAGCCGTCGTGCGGCCGACTCAAGGCACAGCGCCCACCACGCGACCTGTCACCGCCGCGAACGGTGTGACCACGCAAGGCAGCGAAACAATCAGCGGCGTCAAGCCCAGCACCATCGGCTCAACGACTGCCGCAGGTGCCCAAAACATGACGCCCACGGGTCAGCGAACGGTTTCCATCCCGACCACGATCAACGTGGCGAGCCCGGTGGCCGTGACGACCACGACGTTGGCGCGCGTCGGCATCACCAAGGGCACGCGACTCGCCGACGGCCCCATCGCGATCTTGCTGGATTCGAGCATCGTCAAGTTCGACGTCGAGCCCCGCGTCGAGGAAGGCATCCCGCTCACGCCGTTCCGGCATCTGGTCGAGCACTCGGGCGGCAATGTCCAGTGGCACCACGACGCCAAGGTCGTGACTGCCGAGGCCCACGGCAAGCGCATCTGGCTGAAGATCGGGGAGAAGACGGCCATGATCGACGGACTGTCCTTCGATCTGGAGCGCGGCAGCTTCATTGATCGCAACCGCACGATCGTCCCGCTCTCGTTCATGCGCGACGTGCTCGATGTGGACATCGAGTTCGATCCGGGCACGGGCCACGTGTTGATCACCAGCCTCGCCAAGTCCAAGAAATAAACGATCCATCCATCGTTGACGGGGCGCGACCGAATGGCCGCGCCCCGTTTGCTTTACTCGACCACGTTGTCGTCCTTTCCTTCGCTGAACAACTGCGTCTTGTTGAACGCGATGCGCTCCTGAGCGGTGTCTTTGGCATGCTCCATGCCGGCGAGGAACACGGAATTCTTCCCGAACTTGTGGTTGAGCTTGTCCACGGCTCGGCTCAAATCGGCGCGTTCGACAGTGGAGTCGAAGAGGCTCGGAGTCACCTCGGCCGAGGGCTTGAGGTCGTAGAAGGTCACTCCGACTTGGATCGGTGCGGCGAACGTGCGTTGCGGCCAGGCCTTCAGGACGTGTTCCTGCATCGTGTGCGTGTCCTGCGTCGGCGGAATGCGCGTCTTGAACGACCAGTTCTGGCGTATGCCGCGCACGGAGACCGCCATGCCCTCTGCCCACAGGCCTTCGGACCTCAAGCGCGCGGCAGCCTTGTGAAGAAGCCTCAACAAGACTTCCCTAGCTCCTTCCTCGGTCCTTAGGCGTGGAGGGAGGACATGCGAATGACCCAGGGTCCGACGTTGCGTGGCCTCCTCGGTCAACTCATAGCCCCGAAGCAAGAACCACCACCGATCACCAACCACGGAGCCGAAGGCCCGGTGCAGGTGCTCCTGGCTTGCGCGGCACAGGTCGACGCCAGTAAAGATGCCCTGAGCATGCAAGCGAACCTCCATCCGTCTGTTGATTCCCGTGAAGTCGGTCAACGCGAGGTGTTCCAGCCGCTCGGGAAGCTCATGCCCTTGGATCACCACCAAGCCGTCAGGCTTTTGCATTTCTGTGCCCAGCTTGGCCACAAAGGTGTTTGGCGCGATCCCGATGGAACAGCGCATACACCCGCCCACACGCTCTCGGATCACGGCCTTCAGGTTATTGGCCAGTTCCACCGCGCGATCGGGTTCGGATTCCTCGCCGATCAAGCGGAACGACATCTCGTCGATGCTGCGCACCTTCTCGACTGGCAAAACATCCTCCACCGCTTGGAGGACCTTCTGGTGGTAGGCGGCATACGTCTTGTGGTTGCCGTGCACCAGCACGATGTCGGGACACAGGCGTTTGGCTTCACCCACCTTTGTTCCAGTGCGCACGCCAAAAGCTTTCGCCTCGTACGATGCCGCGATGATCGTCCCGCTGTCAGCCTCAACGGCACCGACGGCAACCGGACGACCACGCAACTGCGGGTGCTCCTGCTGCTCCACCGAGGCGAAATAGGCGTTGAGGTCGAGGAACAGGCTGCGCAGCGGACGTCGGTCCCGCTCCAGGAGAGGTAGATGCACGTCTACCATATGAGCCATTATACATTCCTTTGGTTGCTTGGCTCTAGCGGAGCAATAATGCGGTGTGCTCGAGATTCGCGAACGCCGTCTCTGGATCCACGGCAAACCCACCCTGCTTCTAGCCGGCGAGGTTCACTACTTCCGGTTGGACAGGGCCCATTGGGCAGACCGCATCGTCAAGGCTAAGTCGTGCGGATGCAACGTCGTGGCCAGCTACATTCCGTGGCTCGTCCACGAGCCCGTCGAGGGCGCCTTGGACCTCGTCAGGCGCACTCGTCCGGAGAACCATCTCGGCTCTTTCATCGACCTCTGCACCGCATATGGTCTGAAGTTCCTCGCGCGACCGGGTCCCGACACTGTCCTTGAAAGCGAATCACCTCTCGATGTTGCTGGCGCCACAGTCAACCGGGAAGGGCCAAGATGGACGCTCACGCCGACAAACGACTCAAACAAAGTCGTAGTGACGACGACCTAGAGAAACCAACCCCACCAAAGCCTCTTGAACCGAACGCGAAGGATAAGAAGGTGGTTGAATCAGCCATGAACTCGCACTCCATTCACCACGTCACCGCCGTCACCGCCAAGATCCGCAACAACCGAGACTTCTACACGGGTGTTCTGGGGCTTCGGTTGGTCAAGAAGAGCGTCAATCAGGACGACGTCAAGGCCTACCACCTGTTCTACGCGGACAAGGCGGGCAATCCCGGAACCGACATGACGTTCTTCGACTGGCCCCTGGTCGGTGCGAACCGGCCCGGACTGGGATTCGCCACGCGGACCACCTTCGGCATCCCCGACGGCTCCACCGAGTACTGGCGCGAGAGGCTGACCTCCCAAGGCGTAGAGCTGTTTCCGAGCGAGGGCTCCATCCTGTTCATGGAC
This sequence comes from Fimbriimonadaceae bacterium, assembly GCA_039811705.1. Taxonomy (GTDB): domain Bacteria; phylum Armatimonadota; class Fimbriimonadia; order Fimbriimonadales; family Fimbriimonadaceae; genus UBA2387. The sequence continues at coordinate 21,215 of JBDHZD010000029.1, forward strand.
CCCGAGGGCCAACGCTTGGAGCTTGAAGAGGTCGCAGGACGCGAGATCCAGTCGCAACCCTGGACGCAGGTCGCCCCTCCGGATGCCGCGATCGTCGGAATTCTCGGAGTCGATCTCGCCAGCCTGAGACCAACTTCCACTGCTGGTGTTCTCGTAGAAGCCCTTGGGTATCAGGCCCGGGACGACTCGACCCTCGAGGCGCTCAATGGCACCTACGGACGCGTTCGACTGGTCTCCGAAGAGTTCGAGGGAACGGGTCGGCTTGGTGCGGGCGGCGTTCACCATGTGGCGTTTCGCGTTGCGGACACCGCCGAATTGTTGGCCAAGCAAGCCGTCCTCGAGAATATGGGCTTTCGAACGTCCGGACTGATCGATCGGTACTACTTCCAGAGCCTTTACTTCCGCGAGCCGGGTGGAACGCTCTTTGAACTGGCGACCGACGGACCTGGGTTCGCATCGGACGAGGACCCCGAGCATCTCGGCGAGCGGCTCGCCCTGCCCCCGTTCCTCGAGCCTAGGCGGGCGGAGATCGAAGCGGGGCTGAAGCCGCTCGATTGATTCCGGACCGGGCACGAATCCCGTGGTTCAAAACGTAAGAATCCAGACGCGATGATCCCATCTTGCGGGCACCGATGCACATCTTGTTGCCGAGGTGCGAAAATGGGGCCTCGCGTCTGGAGGATTCGCATTGAATCGACGAGCACAAACCATCTTCAATCTAGCCCTTGCTGTAGGGCTTGCCGTTGCCGCCACACCGGGCTGGGCCCAACAAGACCCGCCCAAGCAAGACCCCCCCAAGCAGGAGCAAAAGCCCCAAGAGCCGCCGAAGCCCCAGCGCAAACCCGGCGATCCCAAACCCTATGAAGAGGTCGTCACCAAGGAGGCCAAGACCCAAGCAGGTGTCTTCAAGATCCATGAAGTCGACAACAAGTGGTATTGGGAGATTCCCAAGGAGCACCTTGGCCGCGACTTCTTCTGGTCGACAGAGATCGCCGAGGTCCCAACCAACCGAGGCTATGGCGGCACTTTTGTCGGCGACCGCGTGATCCGCTTCTCGCGACGGCTGAACAAGGTCTACATGCACGTTATCGACTATTCGGTCAGGTCGTCGAGCGATGCGGGCCCTGCGTTGACCAAGGCCGTCGAAGCGGCGACACGCCCGCCGATCGTGATGACGTTCAATGTCGAAGCCGAAGGCAAGGAGGGCGAAGCGGTCGTGGACGTCACGAGCCTGTTCACGAGCGACCCGCCCGACTTCTCCGCGCGCGGTCTGGTCGGCGGTGCCGGGGTCGATCCCAACCGCAGCTGGGTCGAGTCCATGCGCGCCTTCCCCACCAACGTGGAAACCCGCTCGACGTTGACGTTCATGGTGGCCAACCGAGGGCAATCGAACCCGCTCGCCGCTCTGCTCGGGCTCGGCGGCTCCGATGCCTCGGCGGCCACATGCTTGGTGCATTACAGCCTGATTCTGTTGCCTGAGACCCCGATGCGCGGACGTCTTGCCGATTCGCGGGTTGGCTACTTCACGCGTGGGTTCACCGTGTACGGAGCACCCAAGAACCGAGTCGACGAGCAAGCCTTCATCAATCGCCACCGTCTGGAGAAGAAGGATCCCACCGCCGAGGTGAGCGAGCCCGTCAAACCCATCGTCTACTACATCAGCCGCGAAGTGCCCGAGCAGTGGCGTTCCTACATCAAGAAAGGCGTTGAAGACTGGCAACCCGCGTTCGAGCAGGCGGGATTCAAGAACGCCATTCAGGCCAAGGTCGCTCCCACAGTCGCGGAGGACCCCGATTGGCATCCCGAGGACGCTCGGTACAACGTCATCCGCTGGGCGCCTCAGCCTGTGGCCAACGCCATGGGCCCGAACGTTCACGACCCGCGCAGCGGCGAGATCATCTCGGCCCACATCATCTTCTGGCACGATATCCTCAAGCTTTTGGAAGCTTGGTACTTCGTGCAGGTGGGCCATATGGACCCCAAGGCGAAGACCCTCCCCCTGCCCGAGGATGTCATGGGCGAACTGGTCCGCTACGTCGCCGCACACGAAGTCGGCCATACCCTCGGCTTGCAACACAACTTCAAGGCCAGTTCGCACTACTCGGCCGCTCAGTTGCGGGACGGCGCGTTCACGCGGGCGAACGGGCTGTCCGCGAGCATCATGGACTACGCTCGGTTCAACTACGTTGCGCAACCCGGAGACGACACAGCGATGTGGTCCATCGTCTCGCACTACGACAAGTTCGCCATCGAATGGGGTTACAAGCCCATCGAGGCCCGGTCTTCCGAGGGTGAGCGGTTCCAACTGGACCTCATCGCCTCGCGACAAGTCAGCGATCCGCGCCTTCGATTCGGCAACTTCCCAGGCCTCGACCCGATGACGCAAACCGAAGACATCGGCAACGACGCGATCGAGTCGACGCGGTTGGGCTTGGCCAACATCCAGCGCATCATGAAGATGCTCATTCCGGCCACAACCAAGTTCGGCGAGGACTATGCGTACTTGGCCACCATGTATGGCGAACTCCTCGGTCAACGTTCGACCGAGCTGGCGCATGTGGCGGGCTACGTGGGCGGTGTCGTCGAAACCGACTACCATGCCGGACGTGGCGGAGCAGTGTTCACTCCGCTGCCCAAGGCCAAGCAGCGTGAAGCAGTGGCATTCCTAGCAGAGAATGCGTTCCAGTCGCCCGAATGGCTCGCCCCGAACGAGATCATCCAGCGCATCGAACCCATGGGTGCCCAGAATCGCTTGCTGTCCCTTCCCCGCTCGATCATGTCCAGTCTGCTCAGCGAAGGCCGCTTCACACGGCTTTACGACCTTCAGACCCAACATGGAGCCGCCAACGTCTACACCGTTCCCGAGGTCATCTCAGATGTGCAAGGGGCGGTTTGGAGCGAACTGAATCAGCAAGCGCCGACGGTCTCACTGTTCCGCCGCAACCTTCAACGCGCCTATCTGGACACCGTGGAGGGTCGACTCAACGGCAGCGGGCGAACGCGTACGGATGCTGCCGGTTACTGGCGAGCCAAGCTCGCCGATCTGCAGAAGGCGTCCGAAGCGGCATCCAAGCGCGCGACGGATGCGGCGACCCGCCTGCACTTCGCCGAGAGCGCGCGGCGAATCGATGACATCCTCAACCCGAAGGTGGCGGCTCCCGCGGCAGCGAGCTCGCCGCAAGCGTTCCCCATGTTCATCCACACCGCACACAACCACGGTCCGGACTGCTTCCATGGCGCGGTCGACCGCGACGCCGTCGTGGATCGAATCCTTGCCGCCCAAGAGAGCCGCTTGCCCAACGGTGCCTCCGGCCGTTAGGTTCGTCGTTCGCGGGCGCGTGCAGGGCGTGGGCTTCCGAGCCTACGTCCTGCAGCAAGCCCTGCTTCGTGGCCTGAAGGGCGAAGTTTGGAACCGACGGGACGGGGCCGTCGAGGGCATCGCGCAGGCAGAGTCGGGCGAGCTGGCCAACGACTTCCTTGTTGCGCTCTGGGAAGGTCCAGGTCGCGTCGACGACGTTTCCCATTCGGAAGAGCCAACGGTGCCATCCCTGGTTGGCTTTCGGATCGGTGTCACCCGTTAACCGGTACCATCGGCACGTGAGGTTCGGATTCGTCACCCTGTTCCCGGACTTGGTTCGCGTTTGTTTTGGCGCGAGCGTCTTGGGTCGAGCGGTCGATCGCGGCCTGATCTCGGTCGATGTTGCCGACCCAAGAGACTTCGCTTACGACCGGCACCGAACCGTCGACGACACTCCTTACGGCGGTGGTCCGGGCATGCTGATGAAGGTTGAGCCCCTTTCCCTGGCCTTGGAGAGTCTGGAACCGGACGAAGACGCCGCCGTGGTCGCAACCGATCCGGCTGGCTTTCCCTTCACGCAAAGCATCGCAACCGAGCTGGCCGGATTCCGTCACGTCGTCTTCGTATGCGGTCGCTACGAGGGATTCGACGAGCGATTTGTCCAAAGGCACGCCACCCATCGACTCAGCATTGGTGACTACGTGTTGACCGGCGGTGAGTTGCCCGCTCTGGTGATGGCGGACGCCGTGGGACGGCTGGTGCCAGGAGTACTCGGCGATCCGGGCAGTCTGGATCAGGACAGCCACTCCGGAAGCGGTCTCCTCGGGCCACCGAACTACACCCGACCGGCCGACTATGAAGGCTTGACCGTGCCGGATGTGTTGGCAACAGGGGACCACAAGGCGATCGCCGAGTGGCGCCGCCGGGAAAGCCTCAGGTCCACCAGGGCCAGGCGCCCCGATCTTCTGGCCCGGGCCCGACTGGACAAGGGCGACGCGAATCGGCTATCATCTTAGGTCGCGACCATTGCGTCGCCCGCCAAGCCGCGTCGGCCCAGCGCCGGCCTAGGCCTCTGGCCATAGGAACATACATGTCGAAGGCAGCTATCCTCGAGTCCGTGGTCAAGGACCTGATCAAGACCGACCTCCCCGCGTTTCGCCCGGGCGATACCGTGATCGTCCACGTGAAAGTGCGCGAGGGCGGCAAAGAGCGCATTCAGAAGTTCGAAGGCACGATCATCGCCATCAAGCACGGCGGCATCGCAGAGACCATCACCGTCCGCAAGATCGCGAGCGGCGTCGGTGTCGAGCGCACATTCCCTGTTCATTCGCCCAACGTGGCGAAGTTCGAGATCACGCGCCACTCCAAGGTGCGGCGCGCCAAGCTCTACTTCCTGCGCGACAAGGTCGGCAAGAAGGCCCGACTGAAGGAACTTCGCCGCTAGCTCGCAGGTTAGGCAGACCACGTGATCCCGTTTCTCGCGCAATCGTCGGCCCCCCCTGCGGGTGGCGACATGGTGGACAAGCTCGCGCGCACGCCACTGAGCCAGGTTCTTGTGGTGGTCGCGGTCTGCACCGTCTTGCGCGTGGCGCTCTTCCCCGTCTTGCGGAACACGCCTGCACACAAGCGTGGCGGCCTGTTCGCATTCGCCCGCATCTTCAACGAGGTGTTCGATGCCATTGTGTATGCGGGCGTCTTCGTGTTCATGCTCATCCGGCCGTTCGGCATCCAAACGTTCAAGATTCCGAGCGGCTCGATGCTGAACACCCTGCAGTTGCAGGACTACATTGTCGCAAACAAGGCGATCTATCGGTACTCGGACCCCAAAGTCAACGACATCGTGGTGTTCCGACCACCCGACTATGCGCTGTACGATTACCAGAAGGGCCTTGAGATCGACTTCATCAAACGATGCGTGGGCGTCGAAGGCGACCTTGTGGAGATTCGCGACGACGTGCTGTACCGCAACGGCCAGCGTGTGGACGAGCCTTTCGTTTCGTACCTGAATGCGGACGGTTCGCCCCAGTCCGAGAGCGAGCAATCCTTCCGGATCAAACGGAACTTCAAACTGATCGAGCGCAACGGCGAGTACTGGCCGGTCGTGTACTTCGGCGACGTGGCCAACGCCCACGGCATGGTCGCCGAGCGCTACCAAGCCACCACCCCCGAGATGGCGACGGAACTGCTCGAGAGCCCGCCGGTCAAAATCCCGAAAGGCCACCTGCTGTTCATGGGCGACAACCGCGACTACAGCTCGGACGGTCGCGTCTGGGGTCTGGCCAAGCGGGAAAACGTGATCGGCCGCTCAGAGTTCATCTGGTTCCCGATCAACCGCTGGCGCGCGACACATTAGCTCGGGATATCGCGCAGGCGGCGACGCTGTGCCAGAAGCCGCAGCTTCTTGATCGCCTGAAGTTCGATCTGCCGCAGTCGTTCGCGCGAGAGGCTCAGGTCCTTCGTGAGATCCTTGTCTGGCTCGTCTGGGCCATCGAGATTGAACCGCTGACGCATGATGCGTCGTTCCCGGTCGCTGAGTTGGTCGATGATTTCCCTCAGCTCTTCCGCCGCTTCCTGCGAAATCGCGACCGCCTCTGGGTCGTCGGTGGCCTCGTCGCGGATCATGCCGCCCAAGGTGGTATTGCCGTTCTCGCCGACGGCCATATCCAAGCTGAGGACTTCTTGGGAAGTCTGAAGGAGGGCCTGCACGCGCGCCGGAGCCAGCCCAAGCGCGGCCGCGATCTGTTCGATAGAAGGTTCCTGACCCGTCTCCCGCATCAAACGCGCGCGTTCGCGCTCGATCTTGCGAAGGCTTTGCGAGATGTGGGTGGGCAGGCGGATCGCCTTCGACTTGTTGTCGATCGCCCTGCTGATCGATTGCCGGATCCAGTGCGTAGCGTAGGTGGAGAAGCGATAGCCACGATCCGGATCAAACCGCTCGGTCGCGTGCATCAGGCCAATGGCCCCCTCCTGAATCAGGTCTTCAAGCGGAATCGCGCGGCTGCGGTAGGACTTGGCGACGTTGATCACCAGCCGCATGTTGCATTCGATCAGGCGTTGCCGCGCTTCCATGTCGCCCCCTCGGGCGGCACGCGTGAGCTCCATCTCCTCTTCAGCGTCCAGCAGGGGCGCTTGAGTGAGCTTGCCAAAGTAGCTTGGGATGCCGTTTTCTTGATCCATGCGCATCGCCTCAGGGCCGATGGACGCCCTAGTGGCTTGCAGTTGTCCGGGCCTCGCACCTCTTCGTCGAAGAGAGGACCCTTATCTTAGACGACCCTTGGGCCGCTCCGGTTTGCTGTGGTACTCCTTCCATACGTTTGACGCGGCCCTGAGGATGCGCGCCCGCAGGCGTCTCGTTGCCACAAGCCGGTATTTACTTCGGGATGAGGCCGGAGTCGCCCTCCAACATTTAGGATGACGCAATTGCTGGGCCAATGCCCGACCCAGCGACGATTCTGAACTCAGGCAACACCGCATGACTCACAGCCACGCCGAACTGATGGAGCAACCGCTCACCGTGCTGGTCGTCGACGACGATCCCGCGGCGAGGGATATGCTCGTTGCGGCGCTGGACGGCACAGGCTGTCGATGGGAAACCGCAGACTCGGGCGAGGCGGCGCTGAGGTTGCTACGCGACCGCTATTACCCTGTGGTGATCTCCGACTGGATCATGCCCAAACTCGACGGCATCCAGCTCTGCAAGGCCGTACGATCCCTTGGCGGACCCTACAGCTACTTCATGGTGGCAGCCATGCGCAACAACCAGACGCATCGCCTGCTCGCCCTGGACGCAGGCGTCGACGACGTGTTGCCCAAGCCCATCGAGAAAGACGATCTCGCATCGCGGCTCAATCATGCGCGGCGTGTCATCGCGCTCGAAGCGAGCGTCGCAGCCGCCCAGCGAACCGCGACAGAGACGCAAACGCGGCTGAGCGACGCCCAAAAGCTGCTTATGACCGCCACGCAGCGGTTCGAAGAACTGTTCGACGGCCTTCCCATCGCGTGCTTCACGTTCGACCACGAATTCCGCATCAGAGAGTGGAATCGCGAATCGGAGGACCTGTTCCAGACTCAGCCGTTCATGGCTGTGGACCGTCAGGTATGGGATGTCTTTCGGTCGAAGTCCAAGAGGCCCTGGGCAAGAAACCACCTTGAGCCGGTCTTGCAGGGCGAAGTGCTTCAAGGCGTCGAGTGGGCGATGAAGCGCCCGGACGGCCGGACGTGCCACATGGTGGTCAACATCTTTCCGTTGCGGGGACTCGACGGGGCCATTCGCGGCGCCATCTGCGCCAACGTGGACATCACCCTGCGCAAGGAAGCCATGCAACAGTCCGAGGCGAGCATGAAGCGGCTCAACGAGATCGCCATGGAACTCGAGCGAGAAAGGCTCAAGCTGCAGGACGCGAACAAGCAGTTGGAGCACCTCGCCGTCACCGACGCCCTGACCGGCCTGCGGAACCGGCGCGCCTTCCAAGCGCTCTTCGACGAAGAATTCGCAAAGCACCTGCGCACGGAGAACCCCCTGTCCCTCATCATCTTGGACGTCGACCGATTCAAGAATCTGAACGACAAGTACGGACACACGGCCGGCGACCACGTGCTTCGCATTCTCGCAGAAACCCTGCAAAGGAGCTCGAACGTCGGCGAGTACCCCGCGAGATATGGTGGCGAGGAGTTTGTCGTCGTTCTGCCCAACGTAGGGGCTGAACTGGCGCTGGAACGAGCCGAGGCGTATCGGCTCGCGATCGAGGAGCAAGACTTCAGATACACCGAGGTCACAGCCTCGTTCGGCGTGGCAACGGCCAGTGGTCGCCTGACCGATGCGAAGAAGTTGATCGATCAGGCCGACGAAGCGCTTTACGAGGCGAAGCGCCAGGGACGCAACAAGTCCATTCACTACCGCCAGATGATCGCCGAGCGGCTCAGCCTGAACACCCGAGCCGCCTGAGGCGGACCAAAGGTGGTACAATTTAGGGCGTGTTGCCGATTGTTACGCTTCTTTGGCCAACCGAAGTCCCCGCTCAAACCAAGCCTCAGCTGGTGTGTCCGGTCATGGGCAATGCGGTGACGGCACCCGCCGAGCTCGTGGTCCGCTACAACGGCATCGAGTTTCATCTTTGTTGCGATGGGTGCGACGACCGGTTCATTGCAGCACCAGACCAATTCATCGAAGCCGCCTCGGAGAGCAAGGCTGCGGTCGGCGTGTTCTTGTTCGACCCCGTCACCGGGAACCGAGTCGCTCTCGAGGATGCCAAGGCGACGCGGGTGCATCGCGGAATCGCGTATCCCTTCGAGACCACGGAATCCGCGGCCAAGTTCGACGCCTCGCCGGTCGACATGGCTCTCAATACGAAAAGAGAGGCTGCCGCATGCCCGGTCATGAAGACGCCCATCAAGAACTCCTCCCTGGCGTCGGGGTTTGCCGATCACGAAGGTGTACGTTTCTACTTCTGCTGTGCGGGGTGCGAAACGGACTTCGCGAACGACCGTGCGCGCTTTGCCGCATCGGTCGAGTCTGCGCCAAGCATCGCAACCCTTGCCGCAACGCCGGTAGGAGACGTCAAGGGCGGCAAGAAGAAGCTCATGCCAACGTGCGCGGGATGCGCCGGCGAGGCGCGCTTGTTGGCCGATGGGCAACTGCCCTCCCTCTGGACAGCGTCCTTCCGTTATGTAGGCACCCCGGATCGCGCGGCGAGGTTCAGGGCGACACTCGATTACCGAGTCACGCCGCGCCTCAGCGTCGGCATCGAGCGAAACGGCGGACAAGAGGGCGCGTCGGATTGGCCAAAGATCAATCAGGATCTGGGCGGCTTCTTCAGCAAGAGTGACGGCGACACGCCGATTCTGCCACGCGGCACCTGGTTCATCACGCCCGAGAAGGACGCCTTTCCGAGCGTGGTGTTGGGGATCACCGGCGACCGTCTCAGCACGCCCAAGGGACAAGCGGTTTTCCTGACCATGGCCAAAGACCTCCAGAAGACACCGATCACGCCGTTCGTGAGCGCCAAGTTCTCGACGTTCTCCCGTCGCCTGGCCTTCCCCTTTGGCGCGAATCTGATGATCGGCGATGCGTACACGCTTCAAGCCATCAACGACGGCGATTACACTCACCTGTTGTTCACGCACCTAGGTCCAAGATTCTCCACGAGCTTGATCTTGGCGCGGACAAAGTACTTCGGTCTGGGGGTTTCCTTTGGCCTTTAGCCTGACTCTACTCGCTGGGGCGGTGTTGGCCTTCCCGCCCCGGCAGACCAAGGCACTGCCCTTGCCGCGCCCCATGCCCTTGCTCAACTTGAGGGACGAGACGGGCAAGATGTGGAACCGTCCAGCGTTCGCAGGCAAGGTCGTCCTGATCGAGTTTTGGGCCACCTGGTGCGCATCGTGCAAGAAGATGCGGCCGACCCTCAACGAGCTTCGCCGAGCGCATGCCGAACGCGGGTTCGAAACGCTGTTCGTGAGCATCGATCAGGACAAGAAAGCTCTGGACAGATATCTGGCGACCAAGCCTTTCGAGGGTCCCGTGGTCCACGCCGCAGACGGACGGTGGTCGGAGTGGGACGTGGTCTCTGTTCCGGCGATGTTTCTTGTCCGAGATGGTCAGATCGTCGCGCAATGGACGGGCGAAACGCCCAAAGCGCAACTCGACGCAGCGATCAAGCAAGCCCTATCCAAAGGTTAGGACTCTGTTAGGAACAGTCAGTCGTGTCTCCCCATGCGGTACCTTGGGGCAGATGAACCTTTCGCGACGCCAACTTCTGGGTCTCGGCGCAGCAGGCGCCGTCGGCATGATTTCGCCGCTCGCCATCGCACAGGCGCGCGGGCAGCAGATTCGATTTGCCCGTGGTCGACGTCCCAAGAACGTCATCTTCGTCGTCTTCGACGGCATGGCGATGAGCGTCCCGACCATGGTGGATCACTACCGTCAACTCACAGACGGCAAGCACAGCCTATGGGCCGAGGTTCTCAAGAACCCCAAGTACACGGTCGGACTCCAGGACACTCGATCGTTGAGCTCTGTCGTCACCGACTCTGCAGCCGCCGCATCCACCTGGGGGTCGGGACGCCAAATCTGGAACGGGCAGCTCAACGTCTATCCCGATGGCACCGAACTCAAGCCCCTGACCAAGATCATGAGCGAGGCCGGAGTCAAGTGCGGCCTGGTCACGACGACCACGATGACCCACGCAACGCCTGCCGGGTTCTCCGTGTCGTGCATCAACCGCGACCTTCAGCCGCTGATCGCCGAGAAGTACCTTGATTGCGGCGTCGATGTCTTCTTTGGCGGAGGCGATCGATTCTTCAACCCCGACCGAAGAACGGACAAGAAGGACGTCTACGCAGAGTTCGCCAAGCGCGGCTTCAAAGTCGTCAAAACGCGCGACGAAATCGCGGGCTTGCGTGGAGAGAAGCTCTTGGGCATCTTCAGCGACAGCCACATTCCCTACACAGTCGACCGCAACAACAATCCCGAATTGCGGCGCACCGTACCGACCCTGGCCGAGATGACCGCGTGCGCCCTGGAGAATCTCAAAGGAGCGCGCAACGGATTCCTGCTTCAGGTCGAGGCGGGCAAGGTGGATCATGCGGGGCACGCCAACGACTTCGCGGGCCTGATCTGGGACCAGATCGCTGGTGAAGACGCGTTGCGCGTTTGTTTTGATTTCGCGGAAAAGCACGGTGACACGCTCGTCATCGCCACCGCAGATCACGCATGCGGAGGTCCGTCCCTGAATGGCGCAGGAGACGAATACTTCGATTCCACGGCGGGCTTGCGGTCGGCCGCGAACGTCCGGGCGTCCTACGACGTGCTTATTCCCCTGCTCCGCGAGAACAAAACGAGGGGTCACGTCCAGGACGTCATCGAAGATCGCCTCGCGGTCAAGCTCAGCGCAAAGGAAACCGATGGCATCGTTTCCATGCTGGATGGCAAGTCGCCGTTCGGTGACTCCTCGTTCTTCGGAAGTCTCTCATCCGTGCTGGGCATGATCTTGGGCAACCACAACAAGGTCACGTGGACGAGCGGCAACCATACCGCCGACCACGTTCTGGTCACAGGGTTCGGGCCGGGCTCGGAACTCGTTGCCGGGCTGACACAGAACACACATTTCTTCGACCTGATGCTGGCAACCAAGGGTCTGCGGCATGAGAATCCGCGGATGTCGTTCGAGGACGCGAAGCGCGCACACGACAAAGCCGGTGGAATTCCCGAAGAATTGTCCGCGTATCTTGCACCTGAGGATGGCTGTATGTGCCATAGTTGATTCTGGTTGGTTGGCGACGATCACTCCCGTTTGAGGAGTGGCGGTCAACTTCGGAGGATCAAGTGAAAAGACTGGTTGGCGCCCTAGCGGCGACTTGCACGGCGTTGTCCGCATCGGCCCAGATTGTTGCGGGTCAACTCGACGACTTTCAAGACGGAACGGTCATGAACTGGACCGGCGGAACGGGGCCGACGAATATGCCCGACGGGGGTCCCCTTGGAGCCGGCGACCGGTTCATGCGGTTGACCAGCGCGGGCGCATCCGGACCGGGATCACGGCTCGGTGCCTTCAACGCGTCGCAGTGGTCCGGCGATTACGAGGGCGCGGGCGTGACCGCCATCGCCGTCGATCTCCGCAATCCCACGGACAAGGATTTGGAAATCCGCGCCGTCCTGTTCTCGTCCGAAGGTGCGCGCTGGACTTCCACGCAAGCCTTTCTTCTCCCGGCCCAGACCGATTGGACGCGAACCACATTCTCGCTGCTCGAATCTGACCTGACACTCGCCCTAGGCAGCACGAGCTACCAGGCGCTGATGGCGAACGTCCAGTCGTTCATGTTGCGCCATGACAGCGGAGCGCCGGATGCGACAGGCGAGCCCATCGAAGCCGAAATGGGCGTCGACAACATCGAAGCAGTGCCTGAACCCGTCTCCTTCGCCGCATTGGCCGTCGGAATCGGCGCCATGGCGCGGCGAAGGATCAGTCGCACCAGACGCTGAGCTCGAGGGACGAGACGCTCCACAGCGGCGTTCCCGGTGGCGGGTCGATCGCCAAGACGGTCGGCCCCTTCACGTCGTCAGGGATTCGAACTCCCAACCAACCCAGACCCCAGCGGCACACACGATTCTGGAAGGGTTCGTACCAAACGCCGACGCAGGTTCCACCGAGCAACACCCTTGCCCGCTGCCGGCCATGAAAGCGGTCGAACGATTTGACCAACGTCAATCCGGATACGCCGTCGAGGTCGATCGGAATCTCCATGCGATTCAAGTGGGCCGCAACGGGCGCGCTCAGCGCTCTTCCCTCTTCATCGCAAGAAGCAAGCTCCGAGACTTCGCTCATGTTCTGAACCGAGACGTCTGACGGCAGATCGCCGACGCTCAAGCGCCGTAGCATCCTTGCCTCGCAGTGCCCGTTTCTTGGGGTCCAAGGGGCTGGTTCCCAATCGCTCAACGGCACCGAGCAGGTTTGCCACCTTGCGTCCACCCTGCCCGGGCCGAGCGCGAGGACGGTAAACCCAGAGCCTTCCGCTCGGTGGAGTCCTTCGCCAATTGACCGTTCACCGGCGCCATCCGCCAGAATCAACGGGACTTTGGAGTGTTCTACGCGGACCAGCCCGAAGCCTTCCCCGTCGATCACCACGCGACGACCATTCACGTCGCGATAGATCGCGTCTTCGCCGTCGCAATTCGACTCCCAAGACCTGACCAACCATCCGGTCTTCAACCCAGCCTAACCTCGGCTTCCAGCACGTCCCTCGGTTTGAGCTCGATTGGAGCAAAGGCGAGGCTCGCCTGACCGTTACCCAGCCGACTTCGGTGCTTGACCGGCGATCCGTTCAGCGCAACGTCGGTTTTGCGCAACCTCCCGGGTGCGCCAAGGCGCCATTCCGACACTCGTAGCCGGCCCTTCACAAGCGTAAGGGTCGCCTTCAGAGTCGCATCAGTCTTGCTCTGGCGGAACGTTCCCCAACCCACCGGTCCGGTAAAGACACAGCGGAAGTCCTCGGGCGAAAGCTTGGGATCAAACGCGAAGACCCCTTGAGGGCCGTCGCAATGAAAGCCGGACAATGCGGTGATGACCGACCAACTCGCCAATGCGCGGGCATAGTGGTCGCCACACTCGATCTCGTTCCACGGGTTGCGTTTAGACGCGTCGTACCGCTCGTGGATAGCACGGCAGATCGCCAGCCCTTCCTGCACCATGCCTTCGCGAATCATGTGGGCTGCGACCTGATACTCGATGCCCGTCCAGATTTCATCGCGATAGCGCGTGGACTTCTCACCGAGGTGCTTCGACTTGGGCCAAGTGCAGGTGAAAAGCCCGCCCTCGCCGGGGTGAGCGAACCACCGCTCCGGCTTGTGCGCCGCATTCTGAGCCGCGATGTCCGGAGCCCAGTTGTACTTCCAAATCGACTGCAACGCCTTTCGGACAGCCTCCTTCGGGTACAGGTAGCCCAACCCCAGCTCGTGGGCCCACATCTGACCGAACAACTGGTCCGCAAGGCAACCGTCGCCATACTGCCAATCGGGGTGCTGCTTCAGGTCGACGTCTTGGACGAAGTACTCGCCGTTGAACAGCCGCTTCATGGTCGCCTCGCGACCCCTCTCAAAGATCGCCTTGCACTCTGCGGCGAAGGCCTTGTCCCTTATACGCCGGGCCATCTCTTCCGCGGCGCGCAGAGCGCCCAGATAGAGCGAACCGACGAACGTGTTGGCACCAAAGTAGTCCTGGTCGTAGGTCTGATGCTGTCGCCCCTCGATGATGCCGTCGCTGTTTGCATCCTGCTCGATGAGAAAGCGCGTCGCGTGCTTCACACGGGGCCAAACGTCGCGCAAAAACGCATCGTCCTCGCTGATCAGGTGCTCCCGGTAGGCCTTCAGGATATAGCCGCCCTGACTGTCACCGGCCCACAGACTCCACCCCTCGCCTCGAAAACCGATGGCCCCGTTCTCCTGGAGACCGACGCCCTCGGCGAAATCCTGCATCGTGCGGACGGAGCGCTCCAACTCCGGAAAGAGCCGCGCCATCGCCTGAGCATAGTTCCACACGTGGCCGCACGTCCCGTGACAGCATCCCACGCCCTCCCAACCCCAGAAGCGGCCATTGCGCCACCACTGGCATGTGTTCGTCGCCAGAATGCTCACCGTAGACCCCACCCGGTCGAGGAGCCAGCGTGGCAAAGTCGAGTCGTAGTAAGTCTGCACCCACGTATCGGCCGTATGGACATCTTCTCTGCCCCGAAGGAGGGACACCGCGATATCGGCGCTTGACGTCGCGAGGGTCTCGTAGATCCTTCCTACGCGCTGGTCGTCGCGATACAAATTCGGATATCGCCAAGCTAAGGCGAACCGAAGCTCCACCTGGCCTCCCGGTTCGATGGAAACAAACACTCCGTTCGGGTCCGCTTCAGCACCTTCTGCGGCCAAAGTGAAGTCGCCCGCTTCCGGCCTCATACCGGGCTGAAGAGTCGGTTCCGGTTTGGGTTTGTCCCGGAACTCGATCTGGTCCACATTGATATGACCCCATCCGCCCGAGTTCGCGTCGTAAATCTCGAAATGCGCCCGCGCGCCCCGATGCGCCGCGACGTCCCAGTTCACGACTTCAAGGCGCTCGGCGTTCTTGCCCGAAGCATGAGCCACCTCGCGTCCGGCCACGACGAGCCGCACGCCGACGCGCTCGGATCCCCCGCCGACCAGCAGGCTGATCCACGGTTTTTCAACGGTGAACTCCCGCGAAACCATGCGTCCTTGAAGCCGGTCGTCTCCGCCCAAATACGAGTTGACCAACCTCTGCCCTTCGAACCCGCTCACCCTCTGCTGGTTCTCGAGGGTCCCCCTAGCCGGGCCTTTGCCGAACGCCTCGCCCTCGACAATCCATCCAGGATAACCATCCCTTTCGAAATCCTCAAAGACAAAGGGCACCTCGGGACCGTCCGCATCTGTCACGGGCACGGTCTCAAGCCCAACGGTCAGGCACGATATTCCAGCCCGTACGGTGCGGCGTCGGAACGCCTCGAGTCCGGGCGATGCCTTGGGGAACCTGGATGGGTCTGCGACCAATCCGATCACGGCCTCGCAGCGTTCGCTACCCGTGTTTCGCACTCGAACCGTTGCCGTGCATCCAGGCAGAGCAGACGCCTTGGCGTCGAGCGGCACAAACGGTGCGCGAAACACGCCCTCGACGGTCATCCCTTCTGGTGCCTTGTAGCGCACCCATCCGCGCGGATACTCGCCCAGAAAACCCTCTGCCATGAGCGGTTCGCCGTTCAATGTCAGGCTGACCAAGGGCGGCTGAACCGGATTCTGCCCGACCACCACCAGATCGAGCGCCTTGCGCCGCTTGGGGTAGTTCGCCCCGCCATAGCCCGTGTTGTACTCCTTGTTCCAGATATCCCACAACGCGATCTGTCCCGTTCCCAAAAGGTAAACCTGACCCACCCCAATGCCGCCGATGGGCATCCCGATGGTTTCAAGGTCCGAGCCCTCGTGCCAGCGTGCTTTGCCCCGCGAATACAGGTTGGAAATCCACTCGCGCGAGAGTTTCTTGTCGGCAGGCACAAAATGATCCGAAACGGACTGCTTGAAGAAGGGACCGGCGACCACGCCACTCCAAAGCGGTGCCGTGGCCCCCGCTCCCATCCACTTGACAACGTCGCGCCGCCTCGGACCTTCGGTGTTGGACATGCATCCATCGTTCGCCAAGAACGTTCCCGATCCCTTCGCGAAGGACACGGACGTGGTTCGACGAATCTTGAATCCATGATCACAGCCTTGGCCCTTGCCCTCCTGACGCCCCCATCGGTTCAGGCCGTCGGGCAGCAAAAGTTCAAACAAGCGGTCGTCGTCTCGGACAGCCAAGTCGCCTCGGAAGTCGGGGCGGCGATCCTGAAGCAGGGCGGCAACGCCGTGGATGCCGCGATCGCAACGCATTTCGCCCTCGCGGTCACATTCCCGACGGCGGGCAACCTGGGTGGCGGTGGGTTCATGGTCGTGCGCATGGCAGACGGTCCCACCGCGGCCATCGACTACCGCGAGACGGCTCCTTCGGCCGCCAGCCGGGACATGTACCTTGGTCCCGATGGGCAAGCCGATCCCGCACTTAGTTTGGAGGGCTGGAAAGCGGTCGCCGTTCCAGGTTCGGTGGCAGGGATGGCCGAAGCCCACCGCATGTTTGGATCGTTGCCCTGGAAGGCCTTGGTGGAGCCTGCGTTCATCCTGGCCGAAAAGGGCTTTACCGTCTCCGATTCGCTCGCCAATCAACTGCGCGCCAAGATGTCTCTCTTCCGCCGTTTTCCCGGTTCGTACGAAGCGTTCAACCGTAACGGCAAGCCGTACGAATGGGGCGAGACCCTGACTCAGCCCTCTCTTGCCAAGGTGTTGCGGCGCATTGCGGACCAAGGTCCGCGCGAGTTCTACGAAGGCGAAACGGCGGAGAGGCTGGCTTCCGAAATGAAACGCAATGGCGGGCTGGTGACGCTCGAAGACCTCAAGGCCTATCGCGCCGTGGTACGCAAGCCCCTCGAGTTCAGTTACCGGGGCCATCGCGTTCTAACCATGCCACCGCCTAGTTCGGGAGGGGTCGCCGTAGGCCAAATGTTGCGGATGCTCGAGCCC
>JBDHZD010000030.1:0-37096 GCA_039811705.1 Fimbriimonadaceae bacterium
GGATGTCGGCGGCCATGAGCACGGGATACTGGAGCAACCCGTCCGTGACCTCGACCTGCTTCTCCGATTTGGACTTGAACTGCGTCATGCGCTGCAGCCAGCCGATCGGGGTGACGCACGTGAGCATCCAGGCGAGTTCGGCGTGTTCGGGAGCCATGGACTGCACCATGATGTGCGCCTTCTCGGGCTCGATCCCGCAAGCGAGCAGGATGGCGGCGAACTCGAGCGTCCGCTTCTGAAGGTCCTCGGGGTCTTGGTACACCGTGACCGCATGGAGGTCCACGATGCCGAAAATGCAGTCGTAGTCGTCTTGCACCGAGGCCCACTGTCGGAACGCGCCGAGGTAGTTGCCGAGGTGAACGTGGCCGCTGGGCTGGGCGGCGGTGAAGACGCGCTTTTTCATGGGACGGCGAAGGTTGTACCCGCTCAGACCAGCCCGAGACGCTCGGCCTGAGCCGAGGACAGCAGCCCTTCCGGGTCCCACTCGGCTTTGCGCGCCCGCAACCTCGCCAACGTCTCTTCGCCGAGGTACGCCCGCGCATCCTCGGGCCGGAGCGTGGCGTCCTTGGCCAAATAGAACCGCCCACCGGCCTCCAAAACGAGGTCGTTCATACGGTGCGCCAGGCGCCGCACTTCCGGCCAGCTGCGCTCGGTCACCTTGAAGTCAAGGGCTAGCGAGTAGCCGTCCACCCCGTGCGAGAGCAGGAACCGATCCGACCGATGCCGCTTGAACACGGCCAAGAACGACTCCAGCCGCGCCTCCTGTTGCATTCGGAACTGCTCGGCGAACACCATCCGAGCGTGCTCTTTCGGCACGAACGACTGGTACTGGATGAACCCGCCGGGAAGGTAGGCATTCTGCCAGTTGGGGACGTAATCCAAAAGAAACGAAAACGCCACCAGGCTTTGCGGGTGCGGCTTGCCGTGCCCCAGCAGCCGGGATGACGTGTACTTGGCCCAATTGATCTTCCGCATCCCCCAACGGTTGTTGAGTTTCTTGAGGTACCGCCATACCATGGACTTCGGGAAGAAGCCGAGGATGGTGTCCGGGAGGTCTTGGTGATCCATCCGCAAGGACGAGGGCCGCTCGGCGGGCTCGTCGAGATACCAAGCGGCGTGGAAGAGACCACGCCCGCACGACTTCCCTTTCGCGAACGCATCCACCCAGCCCACCATGTAGTCGGCGTCGCCTTCGAACCGCTCCATGCACGCGAACTGCTCTTCCCAGTTGGCGCACGAGAGCGGCAGCACGCGCAAGTCGCCCGAACTCACTCGCGTCATCTGCAAGGTGGCTCGCGTGATCACACCGAGCAACCCCGCCGAGGAGATCGCCTCGTAGAACGCATCGTCGTCGGGGGTCAGGTTCAGCCGTTGTCCCGAAGGCGTGATCACCTCGACTTCGGTCACATGCTCGCCGATCGTCCCCTTGCAGTAGGCGTTCTTTCCATGGATGTTCATCGCCAACGCGCCGCCAAGGGTCGGATACATGGTGCCGCTGACCACGGGCGGCCACCAGCCATCTTCCAGCGTGTGCCTCCAGATCTGTTCGATCGTCGCACCCGCTTCCACCGTGATCAGCCCGCTTGTCGGGTCCCAGGCGAGGATGTTGTTCATCCGACGCAGGTCGAGGATCAGGCCCTCGGGAAGGATGGCCGCATCACCATAGCTCCTTCCCGCGCCACGTTGGACAACCTTTCGCCCCGAACGGCGCGCCACGTCGAACACTTCAAGGACCCCATCGATGGATGTGGGTCGGTACCAGTAGCCGTCGCCCTTGACGACCATGCCGAAGCCCATCGCTTCGCCGATCCGTTGGTTCGAAGGGACCTCCATCACACTTTCAGCTTGCGGAACAGCCTCGTCGGGAAGTTGCGGATGATCCAGAAGATCAGCCGGTGCGTCGGCTTGAGGAAGCAATCTCGCCCGAGCGGCGCTTTGGCCAGGATCAACCGCGCCGCATCCTTGGCGGGCATCGCACCGGCGAGGTTGAGCCGCGCCGTCATTTCCGTCTGGACTGGACCAGGCTTGATGGTTGTAACCGTCACGCCATACTTCGAAAGGCGGTTGCGAAGGGCTTCGAGATAGGTGTGCAGAAACGCCTTGCTGGCGTTGTACACCGGCTGACCAACCCGTCCCCGCTCTCCGGCGACGCTCCCGATGCCGACGATGGTGCCGCTCTTGGTGTTCTGGAACCGGATCGCGGCCTCGTTGAGCCACGCTACGGCGCCGAGCGCGTTGACCTCGATCATCGAGCGGTCCTTGGCGAAGTCGAACTCCGACGGTCCAACCTCGGGCATCACGCCGCTGCAGTAGACGACGAGGTCGAGCCCGCCAAGCCGACCCGTGGTCTCGACGAACAGCCCGGGAACGTCGTCAAAGGCGACCACATCATGGACCACGCCGAAGACATGGTCGGGATGGGCGCGTTCGAGTTCCTCCAACCGATCGCTTCGGCGAGCAACGGCGGCGACTCTGCACCCAGTCTCGGCAAGCAGGAGCGCCAACTCGCGCCCAATGCCAGAACTGGCTCCAACGACGATGGCGTGTCGGTACTTGCTCATGGTTGATGTCCGTCGACGATCGGAATGCGGACGCCCTGCATCGCCAGGCCGGCGACCACCAGAAACAGAACGATGCTGGCCAGCATATGGGGGTCTGTGAACACCACGCTTTCAGGTTCGCCGCCTTCGCCATCCTTGAAAACAAGGAAAACGTACCGGCAGATTCCATACCCGACAAAGAGAGACGTCAAAAAGAGACTAGGATGCGTTCGCGCCGTCTCGCTGAGAATCGAGTAGATCCCGTAGAAGACCATCGCCACGCACGCCGACATCACCACCAAGGCGTCCAGCGCTGCCCGCGAGTAGCCTGCCAGGGCCTCCCGCGAAGCCGCACCGCCACCCTGAAGGTCAAACTCGTGCCGCCGCTTCGCAAATCCCAACTGAAGAGCAAGCGCCCCCGTACACACCAAGAGCCATGGGGAGATCAGAACGACGACAGCCGAAGCTCCAATCGCCGCGCGCAAAATGAAACCCACCGAGATCGTGAAGACATCGGCGACGGGCATCGCCTTGAGCCAACCGTTGTAGAGCCCCTGCAAGGCCACATAGACAGCCGCAATGACCGTTGTGGTGGTGTTCAAGAACGCCGTCCCCCCAAGACCAGCCGCCAGCATCGCACCCGACACGACCCAGGCCGTGGAGACGGACACTTGGCCCGAGGCGATCGGACGTCTCTTCTTGACCGGATGCGCCTGGTCGCGATCGCGATCGAGGATGTCGTTCACGATGTAAACCGCCGAACTGCACAGGCACATGGCCGCGAAGCACAAGAAGGCCCGCATCACCGAGTCCGGATCGCCCATTCTGCCCGCGAACAGCGGGGCCGCAAACACCAGCAGGTTCTTCGACCACTGCTTGGGGCGCAACAACCGCAACACCGGAGGCATCGCCGTGATTGTGCACCAATCGTCGGGCGGGAACCCGCTACTTGGCCAGCAAGTCGCGGATCTCGCGCAGAAGCACGACGTCTTCCGGGGGGGCCGGGGGTGTCGCAGGCGCTTCGGCCTGCTTCTTCTCGAACTGCTCGCGCAGCCGGTTCATGCCCTTGACCAGCATGAACACCGCGCCGGCGACCAGCAGAAACGAGATCAGGCTGTTCAGGAACAGACCGTAGTTGAGCGTGATCGCACCATCGGTGGCTGCCTCTTCAACAGTGCTGTAGACAACGTCCGCGGTCTTTCCGGGCTTGAGCACCAGGAATTTTTGCGCGAAGTTGACGCTGCCCGTCAGCGCACCGAGAGGCGGCATAAGGAGGTCTTTGACCACCGAATTGACCACCGACGTGAACGCCGCGCCGATGATGATGCCGACAGCCATGTCGATCATGTTGCCCTTGAGGGCGAACTGTTTGAATTCCTCGACGAGCTTCATCGCGCGAAGATTACCGTCACCAGGCAGTCCATCCACCGTCTACGACGAGATTCGACCCAGTCATGTAAGCCGAGGCGTCCGAGAGCAGGAAAACGAGGGCGCCATCGTAGTCGTGTCGGTCGGCCATCCGCCGCATCGGCATGCGCTTGGCATACTCGTTCAGGAAGGGCTCGTCCTGATGGTTGAACACCCCGGCGAGTGTCAGCGTGTTGACTCGCACGCTCTTCTCGGCCCAATACACGGCCAGGTAGCGCGTCATGTTGAGCAGGGCCGACTTCGACGCCGAATACGCCACGGGTTTGTAAAAGGGCTCGCCTCGGTCCCGGCGGTACTGGTAGATGTCCTGGTTCGGTGAAACGAGCCCGTAAATCGACCCGATGTTGACGACGGAGCCACCTCCGGTTGCCGCCATGGCGCCGCCAAACACTTGGCAACAGAGGAACACCCCCTTCACGTTCACGTCCATCACGCGCTCGAAGGATTCCTCCGGATAGGTCTCGAAGGGACCGTTCTCTTCAAGCGGAGCGTTTGGAGGCGAGTCGAGCGCCGCGTTGTTGACCAAGCCAACGGGCTCGCCAAGCTCGGCGCGAACGGTCTTGAGAGCCTGCTCCAGCGATTCCCGCGAGGTGACATCGGACTGCAACACCAAGCCGCCCTCGGGGTTCGGCGTGCCATCTGGCACCCGCGCATCCAGCACGGCAACGTGGGCTCCGCGAGCCGTCAGGGTTTCGGTGTACGAGCGTCCCAGTTGGCCAAGCCCACCAGTCACCACGATGACGCGGCCCGTCAAGTCGAACAAGGGATCAATCGGCAAGATTCAGCGCCTCCACGATCAAGTCGCACACCTCGCGCACCGCGCCATGTCCGCCGAGCGAACGGGTGCGATACACGGCCAATGGCACCACGCTAGGATGTGCATCGGCCACCACCACGGGAAAGCCGACTGCAGCCAAACAATCCAGGTCGTTCACGTCGTTGCCCACATAGCCCACTTCATGGAGTCCAAGGCCGCGCGCCAGAGCCAGCCCTTGTAGCAGACCGAGTTTGTCGGCCACGCCTTGATGGCACTCGAGGCGAAGCTTGGCGCAACGGTGGCCCACCACGGCGTTGACCTCGGTGCTGATCACTGCAAGGTGGAAGCCCATCTCGCGAAGCCTTGCCAAGCCAAAGCCCTCCCAACGCGAACAACGCACCATCTCGCTGCCGTCCTCGCTCACATACACAGCGTTGTCCGTCATCACGCCGTCGAAATCGAACGCCACCATGCGCAACGGCCTGATCCTTTCTCGCAAAGCAGCCAAGAGTCCAGGCTCGAACTCGATCATGCCACGTCGCCTTCGGCAAACGGTTCGTCTTCCTTCACATCGCGGACGAGCCGCCTTCCCACGAACTCGTCCAGCTTGTACGGCGGCACGCCCCCACCAGGAGATTTCAGCGCGATATCGTCGGCCGTCAGGCGTGTCCCGGAGGCCAGGTCACGGGCGGCATAGAGCGACTTGGACATCTTGATCAGCGGTCGCGCCTCGTTCGGATAGCGACGCTTCACCGGGTCTCCCATTGCCATGCGCGTGCGCTTGAGGTCCCGCACCATGCGACCCATGCCGCCCGGCTCAAGCGAGAACGCATGGTCCGTACCGCGCCAAGATCGGTGCATTGTGAAGTGCTTCTCGATGATCCGGGCGCCAAGCATGTAGGCCACCACGGACATGGCGATGCCGTCTTGGTGGTCGCTGAGTCCGATCACGTGGTTCGGATAGGCGGCTCGCAACGTTTCGATGACGCTTAGGTGCATCTCCTCCACCTCGACCGGGTACGCCGCCGTGCACTGCAGGATCGCGACTTGGTCGTTGAGAGGCAGAATCGCGTCCATCGCTCGCTGAATGTCCGCCATCTCCGCGCCACCCGTGCTGAGGATCATGGGCTTGCCGATGGCAGCGACGTGTTTGAGCAACGGCGTGTTGATGAGGTCGGCCGAAGCGATTTTGTAGGCCGGCATGTCGAGGTCGGCCAAGAAGTCGGCGCTGGGCTGGTCGAAGGCCGTGGCGAAGAAGATCAGGCCCAATTCGTCCGCATACGCCTTGAGCTCCTTGTACTCGGCTTCGCCGAACTCCAAGTACTCGCGATGCTCGCCGTAGGTCTTGCCATAGCTGTTCTCGTTCTCGTACGGCGAGTCGTACATCGCCTTCGTAAACAGGGACCGGTTGTCCCGCTTCTGGAGCTTGACTGCATCCACCCCGCAGGCTTTGGCCGCCTCGAACAACTGCCGCGCCTTGGCCATTTCGCCCTGATGGTTGTGACCGATCTCGGCGATGACGAAGCAATCCGTATCGTCCGCGACGCGGCGCCCGGCGACGGTCCAAACCCGTGATCCATCCATGTCGTGCAAGGCCTAGTTTAGATCATCGCAAGGTCTAAAGGGGCGCAAACAGGTCCACCAGGTTGCCATCGGGATCGACAACCTGTGCGTAACGCTGACCCCAAAACGCATCCCACGGTTCCTTTGCTCCCAAGTAGCCCGCTCCGGTCACCGCAGCGTACGCGGCATCGACCTCAGCGGGACTCTCGCAGAGGAACGCCAAGCCCATGCGGTGACCGACTGGCTGGTCCCAGCCGCCCTGAATTTCGCGGACCATGGCGACCGTGTTCCATGACAGGCGGATGCCGCCACGGAGTTCTACTTCGGCGTAAGGCTCGCCCGTGTCGAGGTCCGGAATCTCCATTCCAAGTGTCCGATAGAACGCGACCGAAGCCGCAATGTCTTCAACGACGAGTCCGATCATGTCGAGTTGGCAACGCATGGATTCTCTCAGCGCCCACAATGTAGACGCATCTCT
Organism: Fimbriimonadaceae bacterium; assembly: GCA_039811705.1. Lineage (GTDB taxonomy): Bacteria > Armatimonadota > Fimbriimonadia > Fimbriimonadales > Fimbriimonadaceae > UBA2387. Next base: position 6,767 of record JBDHZD010000030.1, read on the forward strand.
ACCATACCACTTCGATCTGGCCGGGCTTAGCCCTAGAGGCTATAATCTGGCCCGTGCCCACCCCCGACCCCACCAGCTTTGGCGGCCAAGCGATCGTCGAAGGCGTGATGATGCGGTCCCGAAACCACTTCGCCGTCGCAGTACGCGCACCCAATGGGCAAATCGTGCTTCAACAAGAGCCTCTGGCGAAGTCCTGGTTGTTTCGCCAGAAATGGCTCATGATTCCGTTCCTGCGCGGGACGTTCGCCCTTCTCGACGCCATGTCTCTCGGCATCAAGGCGATGAATTTCGCGTCTCACGTCCAGTTGGACGAGAAGTACCTTCCCGAAGGCGTCACCGACCCGAACCAGGCCACGTACGGCAAGGCGCCCGAGGCGGGCTCGAGCGAGATTGTAAAGCCGCTTGAGAAGGGCGGCGACACGATCCGGTCGATGCAAGTCGGCGCGGCCATGGTCCTCGGGTTGGCGCTCGGCGTCGTGCTGTTCGTTTTGGTGCCCAACGCGATGGCCGAACCCCTCGGCAAGGCGGGCTTGTCGCCGACCGCGATCAACGTCGTGAGCGGCATTTTCAAGATGATCGTGTTTATCGGCTATCTCATGGCGATCTCGCGCATGGAGGCCATACGCCGCGTGTTCCAGTACCATGGGGCCGAGCACAAGGCGATCAACGCCCTCGAGATGGGCGAGCCGTTGACCACGGAGGCATGCATGCGGCAGACACGATTGCACCCCCGGTGCGGCACGAGTTTTGCCATCATCGTGCTCTTGGTGAGCATCCTCATCCTCACGTTCATCAACCGGTATCTCTTCCCCGGCGCTCCTCTCATCGTCAATTTGCTGGCTCGTTTCGGGATCGAACTGCTATTGTTGCCGCCCATCGCGGGCATCAGCTACGAACTGATTCGCATCGCCGGCAAATTCCGTCACCAAAAATGGGTGAACATCTTCTTCTGGCCGGGTTTGATGACCCAATACATCACCACAGCCGAGCCCGACGCCGATCAAATGGAAGTCGCTATTGTCTCGCTGCAGTCCGTACTGGACGCCGAGTCGGGATTGACCATGGCCAACCCGTGAACCTGCCGCACCGCTCCATCGTCCCTACCCTTGACGCCGATCCTTGTATCAGCGCGTTCGTTGTTGTCTCCTTACGATGCGAATGAAAGCCATGCGACCCTCTACCCGCCTTCTGGCCCTTGCCTCAGCCGCAATGTCGGCAGGCTCTGTCCTCGCGCAGCCCGTCTTTACCGCCATTCCCTACCCCGCCGGCGGCGGCTTCTCGTCCGTCGCCTTTGCGGTGTCGCAAAACGGCTCCCGGGTGGTGGGTGACAGCGACGCGACCGGCGGCTTCATGGCCTACGAGTGGTCCATCGGTGGTGGCACCGTTGGGCTCGGAGTGCTTCCGGGAGGCGCGGTGGACTCGACCGCCTGGGGCGTATCCAATGACGGGTTGGTGATTGTTGGACAATCAGATTCTGCGTCCGGCATCCAGGCGTTTCGCTATGTGATCGGCAGCGGCATGTCGCTGATTGGCGATTTGCCCGGGGGCACGGTCGACACCGGTGCCCTTGGCATCTCAGGCAACGGATTGGTCGTCGTCGGAGCGGGTGTTTCTGGCAATGGCGAAGAAGCATTTCGCTGGACGAGCGGCGGTGGATTCCAGCCGTTGGGCGACTTGGCAGGCGGTGCATTCTTCAGTCAAGCGTGGTCGGCGAATCTCGACGGATCGGTGGTCGTTGGTCTTGCGACTTCTGCTTCCGGCCAGCAGGCGTTCCGGTGGACATCGGGTGGTGGGATGGTCGGTTTGGGCGATCTACCTGGGGGAACGTCGGTCAGTTGGGCTTACCATACCAACGACGATGGCTCCGTCGTGGTCGGCTTCTCGAATTCGTCGAACGGCGACGAGGCCTTCCGCTGGACGGCCGGCGGCGGCATGGTTGGCCTTGGAGACCTTCCTGGCTCGATCGTCAGTTCGATCGCCTACGGCGTCAGTGGAGACGGCAACATCGTGGTTGGAACCGGTACCTCGGCCGACGGCGACGAAGCGTTCGTGTGGCGCTCTGGCTTTGGCATGCGCCGCGTGCGAGACCTGCTGATCAGCCAAGGTCTTGAGTCATCACTCGCCAACTGGATACTCATCGATGCGAATGCGGTGTCGCGCGATGGAACGGCCATCGTCGGCTCGGGAGTCAACCCTTCGGGCAACATCCAAGCCTATCGCGCCGCTGGGCTGCTCATCGATGACGGCACGATCTCGGGCACGCTCAACTTCTTGAGCCTGAGCGGCGCGAAGCCGGCGACCACGATCGAGTTCCGCACTCAGGGCAATTCTTCGGTGTTCTCTTCGCACTCAATCACCCCGTCTGGTACCGGTGCATATAGCGTGACGACGTTTGCCGGAAACTTCCGGATGGCCGTCAAGGCGAGCACGTTCCTGCGCCGCGTCGTGTCGGTCAACACGACAACCAGCGACGTCACCGGCATGGACATCTCCCTAACCAATGGAGACGTGAACGGCGACAACAGCATCAATGTGGCCGACTTCCTGCTCATCCGGGCCGCGTTCGGCACCACCTCGGGCGGAGGCGGCTACAACCCGAACGCGGACCTGAACAAAGACGGCTCGGTCAACATCAGCGACTTCCTGATTTTCCGAGCCAACTTCGGTCAATCAGGCGACGCTTGGTGATCACTCGGGCAGCGGAATTCGGCTGGCGTTGGCATCGAGCCAATCGGCGAACGACTGGAGGCGCGGGTTCAGAGCACGCGACCGGTCGATGGGCCTCGCCTGGCAGAACATTTCGTTGAAGTCGCGCTTGAACTGGAACATGTTGCCCAGATCGTCCGCGCCAGGAAACCCGAGAGCTCGATACGCATCCGGTGTGATCGGGTAGAAGCCGACCGAGACGCCCAAGGCGGTTCCAAGCTGGGCAGCCATCTGTGCTCCACTCAGATGCTCGCCCGCGATGCCGACCCGCTGACCGATCAGGCTGACGTCCTGAAACACGCCATAGGCGCACCGGCCGATGTCTTCTGCGGCGATTCCGGGGAGCGGCTTGTCGTCCATCGGGAACGCGATCATCAGCGAGCCATCGGGGCCACGCTGAGGCCCCATGCCGAAGTGGACGAAGTTGTCCCAGTAGAACGAGGTCAGCAGGAATGTCGTGGGCACCCCCGCCTCGGCGAAGTGGGCATCTGCGGCACCCTTGGCGTCGAAGTGAGGCACCTTGTACTTGCCGCCGAGCGTCGGCATCGAAGGGTCATCAAGGGGCACGAATCGGCGAGTGTCTTCCAGGGTGGACCAGACGACGTGCCGCAGTCCGGCGTCGGCTGCAGCGCGGGCCATCATCTTGGCCTCCGCATCCTCGCGTTCCGGTGAGAAGTGAGCCCAGAAGAATGTGACGCAAAACGCTCCGTACGCGCCGTCAAAGGCCTTGGCGATGCTGGCTGGATCCTCAAGATCGCCTTGGACGACTTCCGCTCCGGCTTCAGCGAGGGCACGCGCCTTGTCCGACGCGGGGTCGCGGACGATGGCCCGGACCGCAAACGATGAAGCTGAGTCTTCGAGGATGGCTCGGGCAAGGCCCCCGCCTTGGGCGCCCGTTGCTCCGACGATGGCGATGATTCGTTTGGACATCGGAGAGACTCTACGCGATGGTGACCCTGCTTGTCGCTGGTTCCGGGTGCGAGAATTCCAAACTTTCTTTGTGCGGCTGACTCAAGCTCAAGAGTCGCCATCCCCTGGGGAGTATGCCGACGGTGGACCCTCATCCGGCCCTCGGCCACCTTCTCCCCAGAAGAAGGACCATGCGGAGCCTGCCGACGGCTCGCCGCGGGCAGTTCCCCCGGAGTTAGTCATCGCCTCCGTGCACCAGGCGCAAGTTCTTCAAGCCTTTGCCGTGGGGACCGGCGAGGTCTGCCGGGTAGGGCGCGGTCCAGCCCTTTGCCGCGTGCCAGAGGATGCGGTTCAGGTTGTCCTCGTCCTTGGACGTCTTCATGCCCGTGCGCTTGATCGGAATCGTCTCGCTCACTTCGGCCCAGTAGAGCGGCCAACCCGCGAGCTCCGATTTGTCCGGATTGAGTTCGTCGAGGGGCACCGTGACCGGGCGGGCCGTGTAGGGTTTCAGGTTGGGCTTGTCGGTGAAGCAACTGAACATGATCGGCGATGACGCCGTTCGCTGGTTCATCGGCTTCAGGCCGAAGATTCGTTCGAACGTCGCCAACACCGACGTCTGGTTGTAGAAGTCGCTGACCACCGCGCCTCGCTTGGTGTAGGGGCTGACCACCAAGCAGATCGAGCGGTGCCCGTCCACGTGATCGAAGCCAGCTTGCGGGTCGTCCTCGTTGATGAAAATGGCCGTCTTGGGCCAGAACTTGCTCTTGCTGATCGCCTCGACCAGCCGTCCAACCGCGAGGTCGTTGTCCGCCATGTGGGCCCGCGGGGTCGGGTAGCCGGGGCTGGTTCCGGACGCGTGGTCCTGAGGCAGATAGACCATCGTAAAGTTGGGGAAGACACCCTTCTTTTCGAACTCGCGAAACTCCTCCAGAAAGCGATCGATGCGCAGGACGTCGGGGATGTTCATGTTCCATCCGGGGTAGTTGCGGGAGGTGTAGGAGCGCAGTCTGGCGATGCCCACGTTCTGGGTGAACTCGATGCGCTCGCCAGCCTTGTATTTGTCCCAGATCGCCTTGAATCCCATCCCTTGGGGCGGCTCGGCGTAATCCATCTCGCCATAGTTGCGGAACGAGAACCCAGCCGCGAGGATGTGGTCCCAGATGAAGCCGCTGGACGAGTAGGTGATCGGGTCGTCGCCGAACGTGTAACTGCGCGTGAAGCCGCCGAACGCGCGCTCCAAGTAGGGCGTCACGTTGCCCTCGGTCGCCCACGAATGGCCGTCGGCGGACAAGACGCCGTTGCAGTAGTAGTTGTCGAGCAGCACGAACTCTCGGGCCAAGGCATGATGGTTGGGCGTGATCGCTTCGGGATACAGGCACAGCCGCTTGTCGCCTCGGCCTTCCTTCATGTCGCCAAAGAACTGGTCGTAAGTGCGGTTTTCCTTGATGACGTAAACGATGTGCTCGATGGTCGAGGGGTCGCCAAGCCGCGTGGGGATCGGTTTGGCCTTGGCCTTGCTGGAGCCTCGTCGTTCCATCGTGCGGAGGATCTGCGGGATCATCGCCAATTCGTTGACCGCGGCCGTGCCGCTGCGGAGGGCTGCCGCGTCGGGTCGGTCCACGACTTGGACGCTGCCGCGGTGGTCGTGCGAGTTCCATCCCTCGACTTCGGGACGCACTCTGGTGCGCGACCCCAATCCCTTGTTGTTGGCGATCACGACTCGACCAGGAACGAGAGCGACTGCAGCCGGATACCAGCCGGTTGGCACAAACCCCAGCGTCCGGGGGGCCGTCGGTCGTGCCACATCCACCAGCGCCAGAGCGTTGTTGCCGGCATTGGCCACATAGAGTCGCTTGGACTCACGATCGTAGGCGAGGGCGTTGGGCATCGAACCGAACGGGATGGCCTCGCTCGGCTTGACAGAATGCCGCACGACTTCCTTGCGCTCCAGGTAGTCCACGATGCTGACCGAATCGGAGTTCGCGTTCGCGACGGCGGCATAGGGGGCTTCGAGCAACACGATGGAGTTGGGCTGCAATCCAACGCGGATGCTGCCGAAGGTCTGTCCACTGCGCAGGTTGACAACGGTCACCATGCCTGTCGAGGCGATGCCGCGCTCGTCGACCACGGTCTCGGTTCCTGCGCTGGGTGCCGTCGTGTCGCCGCTCTCCGGCCTTCGGCCACCTTGATTCGTAACCAGAGCCAGTCCCGCCTCTGGGACCAGCGCCACGCCGTAAGGCGCCACGCCCACTTCGAACGTTCGGAGGACCTTGCCAGCCTCAAGGTCAACCTCCGCGAGTTGGTTGTTGCGCGAGAGGCAGACGTAGGCCTTGCCGCCCAGGACCGCCACACCCACGGGATAGGACGCCCCTTTGCCTTCCGGGCCGGGCAAGTTGATCGTACGCTTGAGCGTCCACTTCCCCGCTGAACGCCCGAATTCGTGCATGCCGTTGGCGGCGTTCGTGAAGAGGACCGTGCCGTCTGGGGTTTCGGCAAGCCCAAACGTAGACGCGCCTCCCGGCGCGGCGATCAACGAATCCGTGCCCTTTTTCAAGTCGACGACGCGCAGGCCACCAATGTCCTTGACAAGCGCCTCGGTACCGGCAGAGTCGACAAGCAGATCGACCGGTCGTCCACCAAAGGCGAGGGTCTGCCCGGCCGGACGCAGGAGCATCCCGGTCGGCGTGAAGCCCTGACCCACCGATGGCCCCTGCTGGGCGAGGAGCAAGCAACTGAGGAGCGCCAACTGCATGGGAACACCATTGGCCACCCCCGCCCCGATATCCTGCCGAGTTCTAAGACCTTAACGCACTCTTAGCCGGAGTCGCCGACTCCACCGCCGGTGGGCGTGAACTTCTCGAAGCCGGAAGGTGGCGAATAGGGCTGGGACGGGTGGAGGTAGTTCCAGACGAGGCCCGACATTTTCACGATGGTCAAGTCCCCTTCGTTGTCGGGTGCCCAGCGCCGGTCGTTCTGGTCGTCGGTGTAGATTGTGAGGAGGTAGGGGTTGTACGAGTAGACGATGCCCGTATCGGAACGCGACCGTGTGATCGCGCCGGACTTGGTTGCGGTTCGTACGCTGGGGGGCACCGCGCCTGCGATCCAATCGTCCCAGTACTGCTTGGAGAGAATGCGCAGGGCCTTGTCGCAGCCCGCTTCGCTAGCCGCCTTGCGTTGGTGCACGAGTTCGAGCAGGCGCAACATCTCGTTCGGAGTGGTCATGCCCATGCCGTAGATGCCGCGCAATCGCCGAATCTCCGTGGCACTCTCCGGAGCGTTGCCCAGGATCTTGGTCTGCCTGAGCCCCAGGGCTTCGAGACGACGGTTGACCTCCATCGTGCCGATCCAATCGCGGACGACCATCGTCGCCGTGTTGTCGCTGACGCCCACCATGAGGTTGACCCAGCCATCGAGATCGCACTTGGTGCCCTCGCGAAACCAGTACGACCACATGCTGGCCTCGCGGTTTTCGAGTTTGGGAACCACCCGCGTTTCCTTCCAGGTCATCTTGCCGTCGTCCACCATCTGAATCGCGGCGATCATCACGCCGGTCTTGATGGTGGAGGCGCTGGGAAAGACCTCGTCGCCCCGGAATGAGATCTGCTTGCCATCGCGCAAGGTCTTGAGCGAGTAGCCGATCCGGCCTCCGAGCTTGAGGCAGATCGCGTTGAGCCGATCGGCCAGTGGTTGCAGTGTTGCGGGAGTTTTGAGGTCGGCCGGAGCGGCGACGAGGGCCGCGAACACCAGAGCGGTCAGCATACGCCGGATTGTGGCGCGGTCAGGCGGCTTCTCGCAGGGGTTCGAGCTTGGTCAAAGCGCTTTCGCACACATCGAACAGCCGGTCGATATCGCCCTCGATGGACGCCAGTTTTCCGCGCCGGAAAGCCAAATAGGCTCCGACCGCACCCGCCACCAGAACGGCGGCCAACACCGCTCCGCCCCATGCCGGGCGGATTTGAGGATCATCCATCGCTTCGTTGCTCATGAGTTTTCCACACAGTTTGACGCTGTAACGTTCCTTCGGGTTTGCACCGACGGTTCCTCAGACCTGCAAAATTGCTGAAATCGCGATCGTTGGCCGCTTCGGGACCGCGCTATAGTATCGGATCATGTGGTGGATCGCGGGACTTCTCGCCCTGTCGCTTGGCCAGCCGGAGCCGGGCAAGTTGTTCTTGGTTGGCGGTGGACGAACGCCCGACGTGGTGCCCAAGCGGTTCATCGAGGCGTGCGGAGGCACGGAGGCGTTGATCGTCGTCATGCCTCTGGCGAGTGCCGCGCCCGAGACCTCCCAGAGTTCAGTGGAATTCCTAAGGGAGCATGGCGCCGCAAACGTTGTGCACTTCGGCAAGTCCACTCTTGAGGACGCCGACCGCGCGGCCCTGGCCAAGCTGCTCACCGAGGCCAAGGGTCTGTGGATGCCCGGCGGCCAGCAGCACCGCATCGTCGAACGGCTCGGCAAGGAGTGGTGCGACGCGCACATCAAGCCGGCCGTCGCGCGGGGCATGCACGTCTATGGCACCAGCGCAGGCGCGATGGTCTGCTCCGACCCCATGATCATCGGCAACGCCGAGGAGCCGAACACGCCCCGGGTCAGCGCCGGATTCGGCTTGACCACGTACATGGTGGACACGCACTTCAGCCAGCGCAGTCGCGAGCCCCGCCTAAGGAAGGGCATGGAAATGACCAAGACCGAGAAGGGTATCGGTCTGAGCGAATCGGGATGGGTGGTGATTCAGGGCGACCGCATTCTCGAGAAACACGGCGAGACGCTGGTCATCGAGCAAACCCGGGCACCCGCGAAAGATTCCCTCCTTTTAGGTTGGCGAATCGAAGAGTTTCCGCTACAATCAGCACCATCGGCCGCAAGGTCGTGAGGCATCGGTTATGAAGAGTTCCATCCGTCGTGCATTCACATTGATCGAATTGCTCGTGGTGATCGCGATCATCGCGATCCTCGCCGCGATGTTGTTCCCCGTTTACGCGCAAGCCAAAGAGTCGGCAAAGAAGACGACCGTGCTGAGCAACATGAAACAGTCCGGCATGTCGTTCATCATGTACGCGTCAGACAACGATGATGTCCTTCCCCTCGGCTTGACGCCGAACTCCGCGACAAACTCGTGGAGACGCACCGGCGGCCACCAGGTGCCCGCAGGCTGGTGGCCGACCACCCGGTACATCCCGGCTGAAGACGCTCAAGGTTGGGCGAACTCGACGCACCCATACCGCAAGAGCTGGCCGTTGCTGATGGTGCCCGGCGTCCAGGTCGACCAGATCAGCGGATTGAACTACACCAACCCGCCGATTCGATGGGAAGACGAATCGCTCACGATGAACGGTCTGCTGCACGGCTACACGATGACCGCCATCACTTCTCCGTCAAAACTCTCCATGCTGTGGATGGGATGGGGCAAACTGGCGCATGCTGGCGTGGCCTACGTCAACCCGAGGCTCAACTGCCGCGGCACCGGCCCGTGTACGTTCTCACCATCGGCATACCCTCAGCCCGATATGACGGACTCCTCGAACCGTGGCGACGAATGGAACCCGGGCGAGACGATGTGGGTGTTCGGCAAAGGCGCAATCTTCGTTGCGGCCGACTCTTCGGCCAAGTTTCGACGTCTGGGCGCCAGCGCAGGACTGACGACGCCCAGCGGCGACCCGGCCACTGACCCGTACTCGGTGTATCTGGCCGACGGCACTCCCGAGGAGATGTGGCGCTGCTATCTCGGCTCTGCGCCGGTTCGCTACTCGTGCCACTTCCGACCCGACTACGACTTCGGCCAATGAGCAGAGTCTTTCTCCTGATCGTGGTTGCGGCCACCCTGTTGGGTTGCCGCAACGAGTCGAAGGTCGTCGAAGCGCCGGACGCCGAGCGCGAAGCCGCTCCCAAAACGGACGAGAACCGCGTCCAATCGCCGAACGGCCAGTTCGGAATGGTCTCGGACAAGAACTGAACGGTGAGGACGGGTGCGCTCCATCGTGCCCGTCCCTTTCCCTTGACCCTCAGGGGTAACCTGCGCATCCTGCCATGCGCACAGCCCGCGTCCTTCTGATCGCCCTCGTCACTCTGGCCGGATTGGCCGGAGCCCAAACCAAGAAGAGATTGACTCCCGACGAGTACGTCGGATGGGAGTCTCTTGGGAACGTTGCCATCTCGAACGATGGAAAGTGGGTGGCCAGTCAGATCGGGCGCGTCGAAAAGGACGGCACGCTGATCATCCGCAACTCGGACGGCCCCGAGAAAGTCGAAGTCGCCGTTGGGTCCGCCGCACGATTCTCCGACGACTCGAAGTGGGTCGCCTACACCATCGGTGTCCCTCGCGACGAGGCCAAGAAGCTCCAGCAGCAGCGCAAGCCCGTGCGCGCCAAACTCGGCATCCGCGAACTCGCCACCGGCAAGGAGACCGTTTTGGACGACGTCGCCTCCTGGTCTTGGCTCAAAGGGGGCAAAACCTTGCTTGCTCTTCACCATCCGGCCGAGGGTCAGACCAAGGGTGGCAACGACCTTGAGATCATCCGCCCCGGAAGCGCATCCCTGCAAGTTGGCAACGTCACCCAGTTTGCGCCCTATCGCGGAGGGCGATGGGTGGCCCTGAGCATTTCCACGCCGGCAGGGCGCAACTCGATCCAGATCTACGACGAAGAACGAGGCACACTCACACCCATCCACAACGGCGCCGACGCCTACCGGAACCTGACCTGGGCGCGCGATGGCGCAACCCTGGCGTTTCTGGCAGGCAAGAAGGCCGAGAAGAAGGAGGGTGATGCCCATACCCTCGTCGTTGTCTCAAAACCGGACGAGCCCGCCATCAGAGAGTTCGGGACGGCCGATCTCCAGGGCTTTCCAGAGGGTTCGCGCATCGTCGAGTTCGGCGGCCTTTCGCTCTCGGACAGCGGAACGTCCGTCGTGTTCGGGTTGAAGAAATGGGAGGATGCCTCGAACAAGCCTCCCGTTCCAGCCGAAGAGAAAGCGGGCGTCGAGGTCTGGAACACTCAAGACACCGTGGTGATGCCGCTCCAAAAGAATCAGGCAGCACAAGAACGCAACCGGCACCAGAAGGCGTTCCTGGATCTGGACAGCGGGACGTTCACGGTCTTTGACGACGGCCAGAGCGACGCGCTGATCGTGCCAAGCGACCACCGATACGCCTACGTCCGCGACGGTCGACCGTATGCTTCGCCAATCAAAGTCGGGGGGTTGGAGTATGCCGACGCCTATTCCGTCAATATGCGAACGGGTGTTCGTCGCAGGTTCATCGAGAAGGGTGTCTCCAATGTGGGCGGCATCGGTGTGGGAACGATCTCGCCCGGTCGCGACAGCACGTTTTGCGCTTACTACGACGCGAGGCACTGGTGGATTTACGACGCCCGTTCGGGCGAGACACGAAACGCCACCGCGGGTCTGGGAGCGACATTCGAGGACCCCGACGACGATAGCACGATTCCCCAGAAGCCAGCGGCTGGCTTCCCCGTTTGGGCGAAGGATGGGTCCGTAGTCTTCCTGCGGGACGCCTACGACGTGTTCGCCGTGCCGATGACGGGCGTGGGCGCCCGCTTGACGAGCGGACGCGAGGGTGGCATTCGCTCGGCAGTTCTCGACCTCGGTCTCGACGAGGACGGCATCCGCGTGGGCGACCCCCTGTACTTGAGCCTGTTCAATACCAAGACCAAGGCCTCGGGGATCGGCGTCGTGGAGTCCGGCGCATTCAAGCAACTCGCCATGGAGGACGCTCAAATCGGCGGGTTCGTGAAGTCCAAGGACACCGACCGCCTGCTGTTCCGGATGAACCGCTTCGACCAGTCGCCGTCGTTGCTCCTGACCAACATGCGCTTCGAGCAGGCCAAGCCCGTTGCCACGACCAACCCCCAGCAGAAGGACTACCACTGGGGCAAGAGCGAGCTGCTGCACTACAAGGCCACGGGGCGCGACCTGCAAGCCACGCTGATCTACCCGGCGGATTACGACCCCAACCTCCAGTACCCAATGGTGGTCTACATCTATGAGCGGCTCTCCGACGGGCTGCACAGCTACATTGCGCCGAACCTCACCAGCCCGTACAACCAGCAGCATTTCTCGCAGGCGGGCTACTTTGTGCTGATGCCCGACATCGCCTATCGCGACCGCAACCCCGGCCTTTCGGCGGTCGAGTGCCTTGAAACCGCGGTCGGAACGGCCCTGCGGCACAACCGGTCGATCGACGGCAAGCGCGTGGGGCTGACCGGACACAGTTGGGGCGGCTACCAGACGGTCTTCGTGGCCATGAAGTCCAAGATGTTCCATTGCTTCGTCGCGGGCGCGCCGCTTACCGAACTGACGAGCATGTACAACAGCTTCTACTGGAACTGGGGCCAGACCAACCAGGTGATTTTCGAGAGCAGCCAGGGGCGCATGGCCGTACCGTGGTGGGAGGACTGGAAGGCGTATTGGGACAACTCGCCCCTGTTCCATGCGGGCAACATCGCCGGGCCGATGCTGGTGGAAGCCGGAACCGTTGATGGGGCCGTGGACTGGCATCAGGCGCAGTACCTGTACAACACGCTTCGCCGAATGGGCAAAAACATGGTGCTGCTCGTGTACGAAGGCGAGAACCACGGTCTTGCACGCGAACCCAACATGAAGGACTACGCCAAGCGGGCGCGCCACTTCTTCGACGTGTATCTCAAAGGCGCGACCCCGGAGGATTGGGTCAGCAAGGGGGTTCCCTTCATCAAGCAGGCCGACGGCAAATGACCATCGCCACACTCAACGTCAACTCGATCCGCATGCGTTTGGACGCCGTGCTGGAGTGGTTGGCCGAGAACGAGCCCGACGTACTGGCTCTGCAAGAGACCAAGGTCCCTGACGACAAGTTCCCCATCGCCGAGTTCGAGGAGCTCGGCTGGCAGGTGGCCATCCACGGCCAAAAGAGCTACAACGGCGTGGCCCTGGTCAGCCGCCATCCCATCGCCAACGTGCGGACCGGGTTTGGCGACCCGCTGTTCCCCGAAGACTGCCGCTTGCTTGCCGCCGAGGTCGAGGGTGTGACGATCTTGAACACCTATGTGCCCAATGGAACTGCGGTTGGCACGGACAAGTTCGCCTACAAGCTGGCTTGGCTCGATCGGTTCCTTGTTTACCTCCGTGCCCACGTGGATCCCAACGCCCCAGCGGTCTGGCTTGGAGACATGAACATCGCACCGACGCAAGACGACGTTTGGGGCTCGCCCAAGCATGAAGGCAAGATCGGCCGGCACAAGGATGAGTTGGCCCGATTGGAGGCGCTCGTCGATTGGGGGTGGGCCGACCTGTTCCGAAAGTTCACTCAAGGACCGGGCCACTACACGTTCTGGGACTATGTGATTCCGCGATCGTTCGAGAACAACCTCGGTTGGCGGATCGATCACATCTATGGGACGCGACCTGTTTCTGACGCCTGCACTCGGTGCATGATCGACAAATCGCTCAGGCAGGTGGCCAAGCCCTCGGACCACACCGCTGTCGTCGCAAGTTTCGGTTGAGATTCCCTTGGTGCCAAGACCGCTACTCGCACCAGACCGATAGGCTCGACGTCGCGACACGCCGCCACCGCTCTCTGTCTGAATCTGCCGGTCCTTGTCTGGTTTTCTGAATCCTGTCTTATAATGGACGGGCAATGAACGTTCGCACCTCGCTCGTTTGGTTTGCCCTAGGGGCCACGGTCATCGCAGGGGCTCAAGTCGGCACGGTGTCCTCCTTTGGTGGAAACCTCGCCGGTGCGCTTGGCGACGGGACGAACACCCATCGATTCGCCCCGGTCGCGATGGTCGGACTAAGCGGTATCGAGGCGATTGCAGGCGGTTCCGTTTGGCCCTCGACGCCGCTGGCTACGTTTGGGCATCCGGCTGGAACAGCGCCGGCCAGCTTGGCGACGACTCCTACACCGACCGGTGGCTTGCCGTCCAAAGCGCGATGGGTCAAGCGGTGGCCATCGCAGCCGGCGGCGCGCATTCCATGGCGCTCCGACGCGATGGCACCGTGTTTGCGTGGGGTGCCAACAGCTATCACCAGCTCGGACGCCCCAACTCGGAGGCGTGGAACTCCAAGCTGCCACTTCAGGTACCCGGCCTGACCAACATCGTCGCCGTCGCGGCTGGCGGAACCCACTCGCTGGCCCTCGACCGCCGTGGGCGTGTCTGGTCCTGGGGTGGCAACTCTTACGGACAACTTGGGGACGGAACCAACACGCATCGCTCCAGCCCGTTCGCCGTCGGCCTGGACCGCGTGGTCGCCATTGCTGCCGGCGAATATCACTCTTTGGCACTCACGGCTGACGGACGTGTCTGGGGCTGGGGCTTCAACTTCAACGGTCAGCTCGGTGACGGGACCAACGTCGACCGCTGGGTTCCCACACCCGTGGTCGGGCTGAACAATGCCGTGGGCATCTCCGCCATGGCAGGAACGTCGATGGCCCTCCTGACCGACCGGACAGTCGCAGGTTGGGGATCCGACTATAACTTCGAACTAGCCGGCCTCGGCAACCACAACACGCCCGTGGCCATTCCTGGGCTGGACAACGTGACGTTCCTCGACTCCGGCTGGTACCACGGTGCGGTGCGGCGCAGCAATGGAACGGCTTGGACATGGGGTGGCAACCAATACGGCGCCCTGGGAAGAACCAGCGACTTCCCCGTTCCCACACCGGTGGCGGGACTCGGCAATGTCGGTTATGTGTCGGGAGGGCAGTATCAGACGCTCGCACTCCACCGAACCGTCACCGAAGTCAGCGGCACCGTGAACCTCGACGGCTACACCGGCCCGGGCGCGATTCGGGTGGCGCTCGAACGGGTCGGGCAAAGCGTGCCTGTGCAGATCCGGGGCTTTCGGACGTTGCTGGGCACCTTTTCAGTGTCGTTCTGGCACGAAGGCCAGTACTACCTGGTCATCAGCGGAGACCACCACCTCGCGAGGCGCTTTGGCCCCTTTGACTTCGTGGATGGGACACCCATTTCGGGCCTGAACTTCACGCTGACCAACGGCGACATCACGGCCGACAACACGATCAACGTGCAGGACTTCGTGGCCCTCCGCAACGCCTTCGGCTCATCGGGGGGTGGGGGTACCTGGAACGCAAACGCCGACCTGAACGGGGACGGGTCCGTCGGCGTGGCCGACTTCTTGGTCTTGCGGCGCAACTTCGGCAAGTCGGGCGAGTGAGTGCCTAGAATTCCACGACCATGCCGTCGAAGCCGACTTCGACTCCGTAGGGGTTCAGCGCTTCCTCATACTCGGAGTGCAGGCCATCGCCCATGTGACCGTGATGGGTTGTGATGACGCGGCTGGCGTCGTGGAGCACGCCCATTTCGCGTAGCCGGTTGACCACGCGCACCAGGTCGTACACGTCCAGATGTCCGTGGTAGGGTGTACCTTTGAACCCTTCCCCGCATTCAAGCACCAACAGATCAATCGTCCAATCGGTCAAGAACTCCCACGTCTCGGCCGGCCAAATGCCCGTGTCTGTACCGTAGAGCAACTTGCGTCGACCGTCGTCGAAGATCAAGTTTTGGCTGTCTTCGTCTTCCTTGTGGTTGGCGTGGATCGGCGTGATCGTGTAGCCAGCGTGCTGGAAGGGTTCGAAGCTGTGCGTCTCGACCAGATCGAGCGGCCACGAGGGGTAGCGGTCCCAAATCCGCTTGCTCACCTGAGGGTTGGCGTAAATGGTGAACGGCAACACCTCGTTCGAGGTGAAGGGGTAGAGCGCGTACTGGATTTCACTGCACGCCACGTGATCGTCGTGTCCGTGAGTGAACACCAAGGCAGACCAATCCATGGCGGAAATCCCGTCTCGAACCAGTTGCGCGAACGTGTCCGGTGGCAAGTCGATCTTCAGGTCGTCGTCGATGACGGCGGCCGACCGCGTGCGGATGTCCTTGCCCCCGTGCATGCGGGCGTGCTGGCTCACGCGGGAATCCGCGAAGAACCCAGGCACTCCTTCCGCGCCGCCGGTGCCAAGAAGGTGGAGTTTCATGGTTCGTAGTCGTTCAGCGACCACAGCACAAGGCCGCTGAGCAGCTTGGGATAGTAGTACGTCGACTTCTGGGGCATCTTCTCACCACCTAGGGCGATCCGCCTCATCTGGTCCACGGAAGGAGGATTCATGAGGAAGGATGCGGCAGCACCCTGTTTCACCGCCCCGATGGCCTCGTTCGGGTCGCGAGTGTAGGCGATGCCATCCAAGCCCTTGACGCCGAGGCACTGCTCCAAAACGACGCGGTGCAGCAACGTGACGTCCAAGCTTCGCAAAAGCTCGCTCCCCCCATCAAGCGACGCGACCATCCTGTCGGTGTCGTGCGGACAGAAGGTGAATGCACGGCCATCGGCCAGGACCAAGCCGAACGTTCCCTCACCTCCCTTCTCCACATCCGCCCAAAGGTTCTCGGGGTTGGAGCCTTCAAAGGCGAAACGCTCGCGCAGTGCAGCCAGTGCCTCGTCTGCCGTTCCGGGCAGCGCCTTGAGGATGCGGTGCGTGGGGAGAAGCGCCAAGCCGGGGTCGGACATGGAGCTCAGGGCCATCATCATGAAGTCCTCGGGCACAAGACCCTCCCGCTCGCCAAGGGCCGCTCGGAAGTTGCAGGCCGTTTCGTAGCGGTGGTGGCCGTCGGCGATCCATACCTTGTTCGGAGCCAGGGCTCTGGAAATCGCCGCGCAAGCATCCGGGTCGGTAATTGCGCTGAGTTCATGCGTCACGTCGCCGGTCTCGATCGCCGCCAGCCGCTCGGCGGGCTGGCTGTCGATGAGCGCAAAGATGCCGCCATCGGGGTCCTCGAACAGCCCGTAGATGCATTCGAGGTGACTGCGCGTGGCCTCCAGAATCCTCAGCCGGTCTTCCTTGTGCTTGGGGAACGTCTGCTCGTGCGGCAACACGACGCCTTTTTCATAGGGTTCCACCTTGATGAGCGCGATGATGGCCGTGCGCCGGAACGTCTGGCTCGAACCGGGGACGTGGAACGTCTGGACGTACCGGTAAAAGGCCGGCCGGTCTTCTAAGACGAGCGCGCCCTCCCGTCGCCATTCGGCCAGAGCGGCAGCGCTGCGCGCGTACTTGACGTACTTGCTTCGGTCGTCGTTCTTCTGCTCCGGAAGCGTCAGGTGGACGATGTTGTGGGCGGCCTGAGTCGCCAATGCGTCACGCTCGTCTTGAGAGAGAACATCGTACGGGGGAGCGACGAGGTCGGCAAGCGGGCCAGCGGAGGCAGCGAAGCGCAACCCGCGAAAGGGGCGAATGTCGGCCATGTGGGGGGATTTTACCGATTGACCTCCGAACCTGCTATGACCGGGACTTTGGGACGTCGGCGACACCCGGTGGATCGAGCGAGCAAGGGGCTGTCCCCCACACTGCGATGGGTCGAACCCGCAATGCCTCTTCCCTCCTGCTCACGAATGCGGTCACCCTCGGATCGTCTAACCTGAGGGTGATTCGGGCTTCTGTGGCCTCTCCCACGCGACGCCCGAAACAGAACCGCAAGTGGAGCAGCCGATCCACCGAGGCCAATGGGCCCGCTTCAAATGCCGGCAACCTCAACTCGGCGCCTCCGCTCTTGTCGGCGACGTACCGTTCCAGGCGTTGGTCGAGGAAGAAACTCTCTTGCTCGAGGCCGTGGTCGCGTCCACGGAATCTCGCGAACAGCCGCCGCTGGTCGGGCCGCAGACTCGCGAATTCCAGGGGTACGCGGTGGACGGCACGGGCAAACTGCGCGTCGTCCAAGCTATCCATGAACCGCATGGCTTCGGAGACATCCTGCGGGAGGTCTGCAACAAGCGGCAACCATTCGGCTCCCGTCTCACGGCGCACCATCCGAACCGCGTCGGCGATCACCACACGGTCGGTGCGCGAGCCGCGCGCGTGGAGCATGACCGCCCCTGTCCCAGGTGCGAGCGCCACAGAGCCCAGAAAGTTCCACTGACCGCCGCCTGTTTGCTGATTGAACACGCGCCGTTGAACGTCCCAAGGCCGGGAGCCGTGAAGGGTGTAGAGGGCGTCGGTGGCTCGGTTGGTGCCCTGCGACCACCAGACGTACACGTCGTAGGTTCCTGGTTGGTCCGGCTCCAAACGCCAAGTGGCCGTTGCCGTGCTGGTGGGGCTTGTGGCCGCATATCGGTAGTCGTTGCCGTACCGCCCAGGCGCCGTAGTGCCCGAGCTCCACGTACCCTGTGTGGCGAATCGGGCGTCGGTGTTGTCCACGACGGCAGCTTGATCCGACACGATGAACTGTAACGTCACCACGGGCCCGAACCCGTCGATCTCGTCCCGCAACAGTTGGAACGACTCGCGGTAGGTTCCGGGGGTCTTCGGTGCGCGGATCGGGAACCGGGCCTCGAAGCTCTCATCCAGCCACACGAGGCGGTCGACTCGCGCGGGCCGATTCGGCGCGGGCCAATCGGGGGTGGCGAGCGAGCTGACGCGGTCCTGGGGGTCCTGCGTCCCGAGGGACACCGATCCTTCGCCTGCGGCTGGCCACGTGTTGAATCCGTCGTTGCGGAAGCGGATGACGACCTCGCTGCGCTCGCCAGGGATCAAAGTCGTCGGCGCTTGGACGGACTCAACCTTGGCCGAACACCGGACCAGGAACATGTAGCGATCCCAGTTCCAATGGACACCGGGGTCGTAGTGCGACTGGTTTGGAACCTCGACGTGGCCGATCACCGAGGAGCGAGACACGCTCAAGCCGTACTTGCGGATGAGGTAGCGCGTGAGGTCGGCGGACGACAGGTACATAGGCGTCGTGTACCATCGCGGGTCGTCCACCCATCCCTCGTGTTCGATCCCTACAGAGCGGCAGTTGTACCACCAGTTCCCCGCGTGCCATCCGATGTTCTTCTCAAGGACCGATTGGGCGACTTCCCCATCGGCCGATCTCAGCGTGTAGTGACAACTCACGCGGGAGGCCGAGTTCGCGAACCAGTTCAGGGCGCCCAGGTACGAGCCCTGAACCGTGTGGATCACGACGTATTGGATGGGATAGGAACTGGGGCGCGTGGACGCGGTCTGGTTGTCGGGGTGTGCTGGATGCCAACGAGAGACACCAGGATAATCCTGAGCCGACGCCCAAGTGCATAGCGCCACCAATGCCGCAACAACCCACGCTCGCATGGTCCTAGTCGTTGGACCGGTGTTCAGGGTTCAGGGTTCAGCGTATCGTGGCCCAAGATCCTCACCCCCGGCACCCCTCCTTCGCCAAGGTCCGTCTGGGTTGAGAACGGCGGCTGGGCGAAGGAGTGGGGAGCCCCTGGGCAGTTGACGACAGATCGGGTCCAACGAGAGACTATCGGCCGGACTTGCCCAGCATCTGGCTCAGCGTCTTTTCCAGAGCTTCGCCGCGAAGCGATTGAACGGTGGCCAGAATCTTGCCCGTGTCGCCATCCACCAGCAACGCGAACGGGATTCCTTCGACACCATACTGCTTGCCGATGGTGATGTCCCAGTACTTGCCTTCGTAGACCTGCCGCCAGGGCATGTTGCGTTCCTTGGTGAACGCGGCCAACTTCTCGGCCTGATTCTCCTGATCGAGGCTGATACCCAAAATCTCCAAGCCCTGACTGTGGAACCGCTCGTAGGCCTTGGTCAGGTTAGGCAACTCGGCGAGGCACGGGCCGCACCACATGGCCCAGAAGTCGAGAAGAACGGTCTTTCCTTTGTAGCTGGACGGGAAGGAGATCTTGGTCCCGTCGGTCGCGACGGCCTCGAAGGGTGGCACGATTGCACCGACGCTCAGGTCCGGAGGCAACGGGATCGCTTCCACGACCTTCTGGGACTGTACAGCAAGGAGTTTGCCGCTTTCAGCCTTCAGTTCGTAGGTTCCCGACCCGAAGTTGAACGGACCCATGACGGTTTCGGCGCGGCCGTCGTTCTTGCCGTTGCCGTTGCGGTCGACCCAGACGCGCATATTCGGACCAAGGTCGCCCGCGAACATGATCTTGAACGACTCGTTGCCGACGGCCAGCGTGCCCTGGTAACCGAAATCCCCGTAATAGAGCAACGTGTTCTTCAGCGCGACCCGAGCCGGATCGTTCTTGTCGAACCGGTAGGCGTTCACCGTGGCCTCTTGGCCCGAGATCGACACTTTGGCCGAGCCCTGGTGCATGGTCATCCCGTTCGACGTCTGCGCCCGCCAAACGGCCACGGGATCGTCGGTCAGGTCGCCGTTGCCGTTGGTGTCCACGAACAAGCGCGCCGGTGCCCCTTCCGGCTCGTCCAAGATGAACGCGAACGACTTCGCGCCAAACACCATCGTGCCGTACATCGGGGCTCTGAGGTCTGCTGGCGCTCTCTTCACCGCATCGGCGTTGGAGGTCATTTCCGCCCGAACCGGCATATAGCCGCCCATCTTCGACGTCATCCCACTTGGGACGAACGTCAGGTTGGAGGCTTGCGTGACAAGAAGGGCGGAGGCGAGCAAGGTCGTCATACGCCTATTGTAACGCGCAAAGGGCAGGATTGACGCATCCTCTGTTCAGGAGTCGAGTGGCCCGAGCCCACTCGACTCTTTGGCCGGGGCAGAACCCTTAATCCTTTGCCCAGAACATCGGACCCGCCGGCTCGGAAATCACAGCCTGCTTGAGTGTCTCCAGGGCCTTGCGCAACCCTTCCATGCTCGACATCAGACCGTCCTCGTGCTCGATGCTCAACACATCGTCGTAGCCGACCATGCGGAGGTTCGAGACGAAGTCCTTCCACCACTCGATGCCGTGCCCGTAGCCGCAGGAGCGGAACACCCACGAGCGGTTGAGGATGTCGCCGTAGGACTTGGTGTCCAGGTTCCCGTTGCGCGCCGAGTTGTACGGGTCCACGCGGGTGTCCTTGGCGTGGACGTGGTACAGCGCACCTTCGGCGCCCAGTTCGCGGACGGCGGCGATGGGGTCGATGCCCTGCCACCACAGGTGAGAAGGGTCGAAGTTCGCACCGATGGCGTCTCCATTCTTCCCGATGCCGTTGCGCAGCTTGAGCAGTGTGTCGTTGCTGTAGCACACAAAGCCTGGGTGCATCTCGATGCAGAACCGCACGTTGTGCTCCTTGAGGAACGCAGCCTGCTTGCGCCAATAGGGGAAGACGCGCTGCTTCCACTGCCATTCGAGCACGTCGCGGAACTCGTCCGGCCATGCGCAGGTGACCCAGTTGGGGTTCTTGGCCCGCGCGTGGTCGCCTGGACAACCGCTGAAGCCGTTGACGTTCTTCACACCGAGGAGCGAGGCGAGTTCGACCGCCTTGACAAACGCGTTGTGGTGATCCTCGGCGATCGACGCCACAGGGTGGATGGGGTTTCCGTGGCAACTGAGCGCACTGATGACCAAGCCACGCTTCGCCACCTGCTTGAGGAGCTTCTCGCGCTTGTCCTTGCTTTCGATCAGTGCATCAACGTCCAGGTGGGCCGCGCCAGGGTAGGCCCCAACACCGAACTCGACGGCCTCGATGCCGTGTGCCTGAACGATGTCGAGGGTGTCCTCGAGGTTCTTGTCGCCGAAAAGTGCCGTGAAGATGCCGATTTTCATGGTGCGTTGGGGTCCTGCCGCTTCATTTTGTCATAAGTTACGCACGGCTCTTGACAAGTAGACAGGCGTATACGCTAGCATTCTGCCAGAGCCATGACGATCGCCCACCTGAGCGACACCCATTTGGGATACCGATCGTTCGCGAGGACCACGGAGAAGGGCATCAATCAGCGCGAACACGATGTGATGCGGGCGTTCACCTCGACGCTGGACGCGATCGCCGAGCGCGACCCGGATCTGATCGTCCACAGCGGGGATCTGTTCCACCAAGTCAGGCCCAGTAATCTCACCCTTGTGACCGCGTTTCGATTCTTGACCGCTTTGCAGGCGCGACGGAAACATCGCCCGTTCATCATCCTTGGCGGCAATCACGACACGCCGAGGACGATCGATTCGGGCAACATTTTGAACTTGTTCAGTCTCATCGAGGGCGTGACGGTCCTGGCAAGGAACCGTCCGGAGGTCGTCGAGTTTCCCGAATTGGACTGTGAAGCGATGGGTGTCGCCAGCCCAGCGATGGACGCCCGCACCGAGGACGGCCAAAGGTACTCATGGTCGCCCACAACGTCCCGTCGCAACCGGGTGCTGATCGCGCACGGAGTCGCCACTCAGGCCTTGGCGACGCAGAGACATCCCACCACCCCGACGAGCGACTTCGACATCCATGAAGCCAACGCCGGCCGATGGAGTTACGTGGCTTTAGGGGACTTTCACGATCACCAGGCATATGCCCCAAACTGTTGCTATGCCGGCGCGACCGAGTTCACGACCAGCCACATCTTCGACGAAGACCGAGTCAAGGGCTGGGTTTGGTTCGACACGGAGATCGGGCAACTCGAATTCGTCCCCTGCACCACGAGACGATTGGTCGATCTAAAGTTCGTCGAAGGGGCGCAGCTGACCGGGGCCGAGATCACGCAGCGCATCGTCAAGAACGCGGTCTGGGACGACCGCGAGATGCCCATTGTTCGCCAGGTCGTTACAGACGTGGGACCGCTTGCACGATCCGAAATCGACCAGTCCGAGGTGAGGAAGCTTCACGCTCGTTGCCTTCAATACAACCTGCGCCTGTGGCCTCCGCAAAAGGACGCCATCCCGGGCAAGCTTGGAGAACGCGTCGAGGGGATCACCCTCGAAACCGAGTGGGATCGGTTCGTCGACGAGCGGGACGTCCCACCGGGCTTGGAACGAGATAAGGTCCGGACGACCGGGCACGAACTCTTGAAGGAGGTTGCACTCAACGATGAAGCTGATCTCGCTCAAGCTTGAGAACTTCCGGCAGCACAAGAGCACGCATTTGGAGTTCCGCGACGGCATGACGGCCATCGTCGGCGCGAACGGCACAGGCAAGAGCACGATCGTCGAAGCCATTCGGTACGCCTTGTTCGGCGCGGTGCGCGGGAACCTAAAGGACGTGAAGTTCTACTGGGCGGGCCGCAACCGCACGCGGGTGACCTTGGTGTTTGAAGTCGCGGGAAGGCGCTGGGAGGCGATGCGAGGCGATGGAGATGCTTCCCTGACGCTGCTGGATGGCGACCAGCGACAGACAGTGGTTACCGGCATCCGCGATACGCAAGCCCGCATCGAAAGGCTGTTGCGCCTCAACGACGAGCAGTTTACGAACAGTTTTTGCGCCCTCCAGAAGGGCCTTTCCTTCCTAACGTTCGCCAGCAACCGCAAGAGGCAGGACGAAGTGGGCAGGATGCTCGGCTACGAGCGTGTCCGTCTTGCGGCGGCTCTGGCGGGAGAAAGGCGCAAATTGCGCGACGCCGAACTCAAGGTACTTCAAGAGGGACTGGGCAATCCCGAGTTGCTCAAGGCGGACCTCGAAGACGCCAAGAAAGAGCGTACGGCCCGCCAATCCGAACTCAAGGATGCCCTGACCCAACTCGCCCAGACAGAAAAGGTCCTCGCGGCCGCGGCGGAACCCGCGCAACGCGCGGAAGCCTGGATCAAGCTCGAGGCCGAACGTCAGGAGGTGTCGGCTCAAGGACGAGTCCTGGCCAATACGGCGGCCCGCGACGAGGAGGAAGTCAAGAAGCGGGAGACAGAGTCCAACGAGGCCGCCAAGCTCAAGCCAGAGGCCGAACGGTACGAAGCTTGCGAACAACGCGTCCAGAGCCTGAAGCTCGACGAGCAGCGCCACCTTTCTCATCTCGCGGCTCTCAAGAGCGCGACCGAAGCCGAAGGAAGGCTCAAGGAAGCCGAGGCTGCACTTGCCTCGCTGCCCAGATCGGACGAGAATGCCATCCGCAAGGCTGTGGCCGAGGCAACGGCGCGCGTTGCCACTGCGCGCAACATCCAGCTTCGGGCCATGGCGGACTGGGAGCGAGCCAAGTCCGATGCGCGTGCCGCCTTGACCAAGGCGGAGACCGAGGCCAAAGCAGCCACAAAGCGGCTCGCGGAAGCCGACGAACTGGTGAAGCAAGGCAAGTGTCCCCAATGCGGCCAAACGATCGGCGCCGACTTTCGTACGGCTCTCGAGGCGCTCGAAAGCGGAGCCAAGGCCGCAGCCCAAGCTGCAGAAGAGGCCAAAGCCGCCTTTGCCTCGCTGCAGGGCGCCCCTCCCGCGCTGGTTTCGGCAAACGAGGAGCTGAGAGCAGCCGAGGTGCACCACACCGCCTGTCAAGCAGCCAGCGAAGCGGCCCAAAAGCAACACGCTGCAGTCGTGCAGGCGACAACCCGCGTCGAAGGCCTGCGAGACGCCCTAACGAAGGCGCGCCAAGCCGCCGAAACCACGCGAGTCGCTTTCGACCCCTCCGCGTTGGAACAGGCCCAAGCGGATCTTGGCAAGCTGCGTCCGGCTCGCGACCGGTACTTTCGGGTCAAGGATGCCAGCCAGCTGATGGCTCAGGCGAAAGAAAGACTGCAGAAAACCCAATCCGCTTTCGAGGCGTTGCGCCAAAGGGCCGGCGACCTCGACCGACGCATGTCCGAACTAGGCTTTGGCAACCGGGACGAAGCAGACGCCGCTCGCCAGGGTCTTCAACGTGCGGAGAGCGAACTCAAAGTGGCTCAGGCGCAGAAACAAATGGCCGACCAAGCGGTCAAAGCCGCAGAAGACCGCCGGGCGCGGATACAACGGCAGATCGAAGAACTCGAGGCACGTAGAGCCCGCATCGCCGAAACACAGATGGAGTCCAACCTGTTTCGGCACGTCGGTCGCGAGATGGACACGTTGCGCGAGGCCCTGAACGCCCGCATTCGGCCCGACCTGGAAGCGCGAGCCTCGGAGTTGATCAACCACCTCACGAACGAACGGTACTCCACGATCAAGTTGGACGAGGACTTCAACGCCACGATCGTCGAAGCGGATGGCACATCCAAAGCGGTGATCTCAGGAGGCGAGGAAGACATCGTCGCATTGGCGCTTCGGCTGGCGCTCAGCGAGCTGATCCAACAGAATCACGGCATGCCGATGTCGCTTCTCATTCTGGACGAAGTGTACGGCAGTCTGGATACCGAAAGGCGCCAGAGTGTGATGGACCAGCTCACCGCCCTCAAGAGCCGCTTCGAGCAGATCATCGTGATCAGCCACATCGAGGAGACAAACCAGGTGGCGGACCACACGTTGTTCCTCTCTCGCGACGAGGTCGATCGGCACACCGTCGTCAAGGACGCGCCCGATGCGATGCCAACGATTCTGGACTTGGCTGTAGAATAAGGAGCCATGGCGAAAGTCCTGCTGGTCGAAGACAACGAGATGAACCGCGACATGCTCTCGCGTCGCCTCGAGCGCAAGGGGTACGAGGTGGTCATCGCCGTCGATGGGCAGGAGGGTGTGGACAAGGCGCGGACCGAGAGTCCCTCGATCATCCTCATGGACATGAGCCTTCCCGTGATCGATGGCTGGGAAGCGACGCGCCAGATCAAGGCCGATCCTGCCCTGCAACTGATTCCCGTGATCGCCCTGACAGCCCACGCAATGGCCGGCGACCGCGAGAAAGCCCTGGACGCGGGGTGCGACGACTACGACACCAAGCCCATCGAACTTCCCCGTCTGCTGGAGAAGATGTCCGCCCTCCTCGGCGGCAACGCACCCGCCTGAACATTTCCTTTCAGTTTTTTTGCTGATTTTGTTGCACTCCACGCAGTTTCGCGCTATAGTGATATAACGATATATTCGCAGGACCAGCAACGATGCCGGTGACCTTACGACAAGTAGCGAAGCGCGCAGGAGTCTCCCCAATGGCGGCGAGCAAAGTCCTCAACGGACGAGGCGAGAACGTGCGCGTCGGTGCGGAAGCCGCCGAAGCCATCCGCCGAGCCGCCGAGGAACTTGGCTACCGTCCGAACGTCATTGCGCAAAGCCTGCGAGGCATGAAGACCGACACGATCGGCGTGCTCTTCGAGCACTTTGTGGCCGGTCACGGTATGCCCGACTACACTTCCCTCTTGCTGGAAGGCATTCTTCAAACGGCGTTCGACCGTGGCTACAGCGTGACGGTGTGTCCGCAGATGTCGCGAAGCGAGGACCCCCGACAAATCGACAACGGTCGGTTCGACGGCGTCGTTTGGTGCAAGGTGGTCAGCGATCCGAAGGTGATTGCAGCGTTGTCCGATCTTCACATTCCGGCCGTCGCCCTGAACACGCCACCTCCCCATGAGAAGGGGAACGTGAGCTACGTGTCCTGCGACAATGAGGGCGGCATACGGCAAGCCGTCGAATACTTGGCCGCAATGGGTCACAAGCGGATCGGCTTCGTCTACGAGCGATCATGTCTGGATGTGCTCGAGACTCGAGTTCGCATGCAGGGTCTGGTCGAAACCTGCAAAGACCTCGGTCTGGAAAGCCATGCTTCAGACCTGCTTGGTTGGGGCGACTTCGCCGAGGAATTTGCCGAGTGGTGGGCCTCGGGGCCCGAAGTCACCGCGCTCGTGTGTCGTTCCGACCGCATCGCAGGCGGCATTCTGGAAAGGGCCCAGAGGATCGGAGTGAACATCCCCTATGACCTTTCGATCGTTGGTTTCGACTCGTCGCAGTACTGCGAACTCACCAAGCCACGGCTCACCGCGGTCTATCAGCCCGTCGAGCAAATGGCGGCCCGTGCGACGCAATTGCTGATCGACCGCATCCAGAACCCCGACCAAGAACCAGTTTCCATCGTCTACCCGTGCGGTCTCGACATTCGGGACACGACGGCTCCCCCGCTATCTCACCGAAGAGGCATCATCCTATGAAGAACAACCGAGCGTTCACTCTCATCGAACTGCTGGTCGTCATCGCGATCATCGCGATCCTGGCGGCCATGCTCTTCCCCGTCTATGCTCAAGCGAAAAACGCCGCTAAAAAGACGAACGCGTTGAGCCAGGTCAAGCAAATGGGTCTTGGCGTCAAGATCTATCAAGGCGACTACGACGACGGCTACCCGATCGGCTCCGGCGCGTGCTGGTGGCAACCGCAAGACGGCGGCTGGACCTTTGGCGTCATGCCCTACCTGAAGAGCGTAGACATCCTGCGCAACTCGGGCGACCCCAAGAGCACGGCACTCTGGCCGGCTTGGATGGTCGGCATCGACGGCGCCATCAACATCTCCTATGCGTCCAACGGCTACATGAAGTGGGACGGCGCTGGTTGGGGCATGTACGGCGTCATCGGCATGGATCAGGCTCACGACCAGATCCGGGCTGACGGCACCTGCACGTCCATCGCATGGATGAGCAAGGGTGTGGCCACCGAAAGCGAGATCAACTCGATCGCCAAGACGATCATGTTCACCGAGCGCTACGGCAGCTACCCGATCTTCGGCCCGTCGAACTTCTTCACCGGCGTCGACTGGTGGGACGGCGTTGGCGTCGGCTGCTTGATCCCCGACCCGCGACGCGACGGCACCCCCTACGTGGTCAACGAGTGGGGCGGCCGCAGCGGCGTCTGGGTCAAGGACAACCGCTTGGGCGGCATGAACGCCGACTGGAGCGGATCCTCGGTCATCGCGTTCACCGACGGTCACGCCGGTGCGATGAAGCCCTTGGCGACCAACCCCGATCCGAACAACCAGCCGAACCGGAACATGTGGGACATCCAGTCTCAGCACTAAGGCTCAGGCTCACCTCTCTCGTTGGGCGTTCGGTCCGAAAGGATCGGGCGCCCACCATGGCGAAACGGAACATATCATGAAGCTTACGTCCGCTCTACTGTTGCTCGCGCTTGCGCTGGGAGCTCTTATCGGATGCTCGAACGAGTCGGAAGGCACCCTGACGAAACAAGAGGTCGAGAGTCTGAAGAACCCCCAAAAGGAAATGCCGAAGGAGGCGTTCGAGGCCATGCGCAACGCTGGTCAAAACCGCAAGCCGAGCGTCGAAGGCGACGCGAACGGCAACGGCGTCCCCGACGACAAGGAAGTCGCTCCTCCACCCGCTGGAGGTTAGGCGACCTCATCGTCTGCGGTCTTTCGTCGCAGGGCGAGGCGCATCGAGCCTCGCCCTGCTCTTGAGTTCACCAAGCGTAATGCTCGGGTGCCGTCTTGAATCCGGGAAAGACCGCATCGACCTTGGCGTGCAGGTCGTCGTCGAACTTGATTTCCAAGCTCCTTAGCGCGCCATGCAACTGATCCATCGTTCGGGGACCGATGATCGGGGCTGTCACATAGGGCTTCGAGAGCGTCCAGGCCAATGCGAGATCGGCGGGCTTTTCACCGACTGACTCGGCTAGGTCCTCCCAGGCTTGGAGTTGAGCCGCCTTTTCGTCGATGAGGCCCTTGGTCCATTCGCCATACCGCCGCACTCCCTCCTGAGACTTCCGTACTCCGGCGAGCAAGCCCCCCGCCAATGGCGACCACGGAATGAGGCCCACACCGTAGGCTTGGCATGCTGGCGCCACCTCGAGCTCGATGTCGCGCTGCATCAGCGAGTACTTCGACTGTTCCGAAACCAAGCCCAGCATGCCGCGCGCCGAGGCCTTCTCGTTGGCCTGGGCGATGTTCCACGCCGCGAAGTTGGAGCTGCCGAAGTACAACACCTTGCCCTGCTGGCGCAACACGCTGAAAGCCTCCCAGACCTCCTCCCAGGGAACCTCGCGGTAAATGTGGTGCATCTGGTACAGGTCGATGTAATCGGTCTGCAACCTCTGAAGCGACGCATCGCACGCACGCCGGATATGCAATGCCGAAATGTTCCGGGTGTTGGGCCAGTTCTCCAGCGGTCCCGCGCCCATAGGGTTGTAGAGCTTGGTGGCGAGCACCACGCATTCGCGCCGCGAGCCGCCTTGAGCGAACCACTCGCCGATGATCGTCTCGGTGATGCCCTCGCCCAGCTTCCAACCATACACATCGGCGGTGTCGAAGAAGTTGATGCCGAGTTCAAGGGCACGGTCCATGATCGCGAACGCGTCTTCTTTGGATGTGTCCCACCCGAAGTTCATCGTGCCGAGGCATAGACGGCTGACGACGAGACCCGAGCGACCGAGATGGGTGAATTCCATGGTTCAGGTTCTACCCGAGTTCAACGGCGAGGTCTGGGGTCAAGAGGGAGGGGATTCCTGCGGACCCGCCACCACCAAGACGGGCAACCGCTCCTCTCCAATTTTGGCGTCGTTGTAGATGAGATCCAGCCGATAGATTCCTGGCCGCTCGATGCGAAGGCCGGGGATCGGAAACGGAAACTGAACGCGCGAGAATCCATGGGGCGTGCTTGGGGGCACCTGCCCCTGAGCGTTGATCCGAAACAGCTCGCGACCATCTTCGTCCATCAAGAGGCAGAGCAGGTCCATCTTGCGCCCCGCCTCGCTCGGGTCGAACTCCATCTCGACACACAGGAAGAAGGCCGGGTGATCGATCGGCACCTGATTGATCCTGATATCGTCGAACATGCCCACCAACGTGCGCCGGCCGTTCATGAGTTGGCACGTGTATTCGCAGAACTTGCAGTAGAGCACTCGCATGGATGGGGTCATTGTAGTCGTTCCCGCCATGGCCGCGGCACAGGCCTGGGACCGTCATGCTAGACTGAAGCGCGGACGCAGAAGCGTTCGCCGGACAACCCGGTGGAGCGCCCAACATAGGCAGTGCGAGTGTAGATGATCGCGTGACGATCAGGCTGTTTGGCGGGTTGGTCGTACGAAAGGGCGAGGAGGTCCCTAAGTTTCGTTCGCGTTCCGTCGAGCGAATGCTCTCGCGGTTGGCGTTGCGACTCGGACGCAAGGTCTCCAAGACGGAGTTGGCCGACCTGCTATGGCCGGACAGCGATGGCGATCGGCAAGCTCAAAACCTTCGTCGTGCGATTTCCGATCTGCGCCAGGCCCTCGAACCCAGCTTGCATGGAGACTGGCTCCAAAGCGATTCCGGTCATCTTTGGCTCTTGGAAGAGGGAGTCGATTTGGACGTGGCGAGCTTCAGACATCTGGTGACGTCGAGTCTCGACGATCCCAACGCCGATGACGCCTTGGAGCGAGCGATCCGCTTGTACGTCGGCCCTCTGCTTGCCGATGACGACGACCCGTCGCTTGGAGTCCATCGCCTCGAGCTCGAGGAGTTGTTCGCACAGGCGGTCGATCGAGCGATCTCCCACCTTCTCTGCAGCGAGCGGAACGAG
Source organism: Fimbriimonadaceae bacterium (assembly GCA_039811705.1). Lineage (GTDB taxonomy): Bacteria > Armatimonadota > Fimbriimonadia > Fimbriimonadales > Fimbriimonadaceae > UBA2387. The sequence goes on from JBDHZD010000030.1 coordinate 36,414, forward strand.
GAAGCGTTGAGGCTTGGACGCCACGCGGTGACGGTTGCCCCGCTCCGCGAAGACGTCCACGTGGCCCTGATTCGCGCATACGCTTCGGCGGGCCTGCATGCTGAAGCCATACGCCAGTTCGAGGAGTTGGAAACGCTGCTGGACGAGCATTTCGGAGAAACCCCATCCCAGCGGAGCCTTGCAGCGCTGGATTACAGACGACCAACGACGCCAGCAGACCAGGCGCCAGGCGGCCCACTGCACGCCTCGAAGGCCGCCCTGGGCTACTACGTCGAGCGCGAGAGCGACAGGCTGATGCGCCGGGCCTTATCGGCAAGAGAAGGGACGGTGTTGATTCATGGGCCCAGGCAGGTTGGAAAGACATCGTTGCTCGCCAGAGCCCTTGCACAAGCACGTACCGACGAGGCGCGCGCCGTTGTCACCGATTTTCAGGTGCTTAGCCAGTCCCAACTAGCCAACGCGGATGTCTTCTGCAAGTGCTTGGCCACGGGATTCGCCTTGCAACTCGGGCTCGCCTACGATCCGAACGCCTCATGGAACCCTTGGCTGGGCCCGAACTCCAACCTAGACCTCGCCATCGGCCAACTCGTGTCGCAGGTCGATGGCCGAATCGTCTGGGCCATGGACGAGGCGGACAGGCTTTTTGGAACTGACTTCGCCGACGACTTCTACGGCCTCGTACG
>JBDHZD010000031.1:0-36572 GCA_039811705.1 Fimbriimonadaceae bacterium
AAAGCAGCTCCCTCGGCGGGGGCGGTGCCCGCACCGATTTCGTCCAGAAGGACCAAAGCTCCCGGCTTCAACTCCTTGAGCGCCTGGGCAATGTTTTTGAGGTGGGCGCTGAACGTGCTGAGCGATTGGGCAAGGCTCTGTTCGTCGCCGATATCGGCCCAAACTTGAGTGAACGGACCAAGCCGAACGTGCCTCGCCGGCACCATCATTCCTGACTGCGCCATGAGCACAAACAGGCCAACCGTCTTGATCGAGACCGTTTTGCCGCCCGTGTTCGGGCCGGTGATGAGCAGGCACGGTCGGTCGCGGCCCACGTGGATGTCGAGCGGGACGGCCTCTTCGCGGCGGAGCATCGGGTGTCGCCCACCCTCGATCTCGATCCACGAACCATTCGCGCGCTCCGGCATGGTGCCGCCCATTTGGTGCCCCAGGCGTGCTTTGGCGAACCGCAAATCCAGCTCGCCGATGCGCCCAATGCCGTAGGCGATCTCGTCGGCGTGCTGGCCCACTTCCCGCGAGAGCGCCAGAAGGATGCGCCGCACCTCTTCCCGCTCGGCGGCTTCGGCTTCGCGCAACGCGTTGCCCAACTCCACCACGGGCTGTGGCTCGACGAACAGCGTTTGGCCCGAGGAACTGGTGTCGTGGACGATGCCGGGCACCTTGCCCCGGTTTTCCGACTTCAGTGGGATGACGTACCGCCCGTCTCGGACGGTGTAGAGGGGGTCGGAGAGCAGGTCCCGGTGCTTCGAAACGTAGCTCTGGATGCGTTCGACGATGCGCGACGCCGCCGCGAGTTTGCGCCGCCGCAGGTCCGAGAGCAAGGGGCTCGCGGAATCCAGGACTTCGCCATCGGCGTCCAGGCTGGAGGTCAGCTTGCGTTCGAGCGTGGGTAGGGAAGGGATGCCCAGGGCCATTTCCCAAAGGCTTGGCGCAATGTCCTTCTTGCCTTCGATGTACCGTGCGAACTCGCCCATGCAACGCAACGCCATGCCTGCACGGAACAGCTCGATGCCGCCGAGCTCGCCGCCCTTTCGAGCGCGTCGCATGGCTTCCCTCAGGTCGCGAACGCTGTGGAGCGTGGGTGGTGGGAAGCGGTCCACAAGCTGAGCCGCCTGTTCGGTCTCGTCAAGGCCCATCCAAACGGCGTTAGCATCGAAATCGGGAAGCACGTTCAGGGCGGCATCGGCACCCATGGCGGTCTCGCAACATTGGGCGAGCCGTTCGAGGATGGCGGAGTATTCCAGCACCTGCAACGCGTGCATTGCCCCATTTTGGCCCGCTCGCGAGGTGCACGCAAAGAAAGACCCGCCGAAGCGGGTCCTTTCCAGATCGTTGCGGAGAACTTAGTTGCCCGTTGTGCCGCCCGTCGCCGGCGCAGCGGATCCCGTCGTCGCGGGAGCGCCACCCGTGGTCGTGGCTTCGCCCGAGCCGCTGGTCGTGCTTGAGGAGAGTTTGTCTTCCTCGAGCAACCGCTCGGCAGCGCGGTCCCACTGGCCCTTCAGGCCTTGGTCGTCGATGATGATCTTCTTCTCGCGGATGCCCGTCTTGATGCGGTCGAGCACCTTGCGGCCCACGTCGTTCGCGAGTTGCCCGCGCTGGATCCGCAGTTGGCGAAGCATGTTGTCCTTCATCGACTGGTCCGGATTGACTTTGCGCGCCTCGGTCTTTCGCTCCACGTAGAACTTGGCCCACCCGTCGCCGAACTTGAGCCATTCGGTGGTGCGGAGTTCTGGCGTGGCTTCGATCTTGGCGAATACTTCGGCAGGGAGGCGTTGCTTGATGGTCGCAACGTCCTGAGCGGGAAACACGCCGCGCGCGGCGCGCGCCTCGGGATCGGAGTTGTATTGGGCGGCGACCTGACCGAACTGCTGACCCTGGCTCAGTGCAGCGTCCACGGGTCCGCGGTCGGCATCGGTGCGGACGAACACGAACTGCAGACTCATCTTGGCGGGATCGATCAAGGAGCTTGGATTCTCCTGGATGTACTTGTCCACGTCCTCCATGGTCACCGTGATGCCCTTGGTGATCAGGTTCTCAAAGGCGAGGTCGAGTTGGATGCCATGCTTGATCATGTCGAGCGTCAGACCGCTCTGGTTGAGTTCTGCCACATAGCGCGGGCTCTTTTCCTTGCGGAGGTTGAGCTCGTCCAAAACGTCCTTTTCGGTTGGCCACACGCCCTCGTCCTTGGCCATCTGAGAGATGATGCGTTGCTTGATCAGGTCTTCCAGAACGAGGAGACCCACCGTTCCAGCGACAGGGACCTGAGTCACCGGGCGCCCCTGAATGATGGCGGTCACTTCGCCCTTCTTGCGCACATGGGCAAGGAATTCTGGAGACGTGATCGCTTCGCCGTTGACGGTTCCGATCAAACCGCTGGCAGGGCCTCCCGCGTTGCGGGAACCGATGAAGTACCCGCCAACGACTCCGACCAACAGGGCAAGGATTGCAGGGATGAGAGACTTGTTCATTCAGACTCCGACAGCCGAACCGACTCAAGGACCCGAGAAGGATACCCGTCGTTCGCGACACCTTGGGATTGGAACATCGCTCAGGTCCGAAACGTGCCCGCGACCATCAACTGCAGGGCTTCCATCGGCAAGCCGACGACGTTGGTCAGCGAGCCGAGCGTCCATTCGGCAAAACACGAGGCGCCGCCCTGAATGGCATAGGCGCCAGCCTTGTCCATTGGCTCTCCTGACGCCACATAGGCGTCGATCTCCGCATCGGTCAGGTGACGGAACCTGACCACGGTGACCGCATGGCACGAGCGCAAACCCGCCGACGATGCCACAGCCAATGCGGAGATGACGCGGTGCTCTCGGTCGGAAAGCAGTCGGAGCATGCGTTTGGCGTCGTCGGCGTTTTCGGGTTTGGCCAGTTGTATGTCGCCGCTCGCGGCGCGCAGGGCGACCACTGTATCGCCCGCGATCACGAGCGCCTCGGGCCTCATTTGGTGAATGGCTTCTGCCTTCGCGCGGGCCAGTCGCTCGGCGGTCTCCCAGGGGCGTTCGGCGGGCAAGGGGGTCTCGTCCACGTCGGCGGGCATGGCTTCGGCCATCGGCCAAAGTGACCGCACCATCGCCACGCGGCGCGGCGAGGCGCTCGCGAGTACGACGGTCAATCCAAAGCCTCGCGGAAGGCTGCTTCCTGTTGCTCCGACCAATAGCCGCAGCCCAACTCGATGAAAACGCTGGTGTAGGGGATCCGCGACTCGGTCTTGAACATCGCGACCGCATACGTCTTCGCGGCCTCGGCGACGTCTTCGAGCAAGACGGCGTGGTCCACGGCCACGGCCTGGAGACCGGCCAGCCGGTGGACGATCTCGGCTCGAAACTCGCTGACGCCGGGTGTGGCGAAGTCGTCCAAGTGGTCGAGTTCGGCGTCTAGTCGGCACAGGGCTTTGACGTGGCCGCACTCGGCGATCTGCAGGAGCACCTCGTCAAGGACGCTGATCAAAGGTTCGCCGGTTGCGTGGGTCTCGACTCCGACCATGCTCGGCATCGCGGCATCGCCGACGATGATCCAGTTGCGGTGCCCCATGACGGGCAACATCTCGCTCAGCCGCTCGCGCCAATCCATACGCCGGTTATACCGCTCACCCCTCGTCGCGGAAGGCGACCTGGAACAATCGGCCCTCGGAAGTCACGACGATGGTGAGGAGTACTGGCTTGCCGTCCACGTTCGCACGGTACCGAAGCAGTGTGTCGGGATCGGCTCTCTCCTGATTCAGAAACGCCAAAGACTCCACCGAGCGGAACCGCGCCAACGCCCCAAGGCCCATGCGCCCCCGGGCGGTTTGGAGGCGCTCCAAGTAGTCGGGGTCGAGGTCGGCGGGGCGAGTTCGCCGGCCGCCAGCGCCTTGACCGACTTGAGCAGTTTCTCGGTGCGCGCGGGGTCGGGGTCGGGCGACTCCTTGTAGGCGATCGGAGCGAGCGCGGGCGCATAGATTTCCGCGATGCGTTGGGCGAGGGCGTCGCCCGATTGGTTGTGCACGTTCATCGTTAGGACGATGGTCAGCTTCTCGCTGGGCACGGTGAACAGGCTGTTCGAGAACGCGCCTGTGTTGCCGCCGTGCGAGATGGTGGGGACTCCGTTCACCTCTCGGACCATCCATCCCAGGCCGTAGCCCGTCTTGCGCCCGTTGGCCGTGCGTTGGGCGGTCTGCATCAGGTCGCGCGTCTCGGGCTTGACCAGACGTCCTTCGCGGAACGCCTTCTCGAACTTCGCTAGATCCTCCAGCGAGTTGAGCAGACTTCCGTCGCCATACACGTGCGGGATCGCCATGCCCCGAGCGATGCCGTCGGGCAGCAGCAGGTAGCCGGGAATGCGGTTGGGCACGATGCGCCGCGCGTCCTCGACCAGCGAACTCTTGAGTTCGAGTTTCTCCAGGATGCGCTGGGTGCGCAGGGCGTTGATGTCCTCGCCCGCCACGGCTTGGGCGATCAGACCGAGCAGCAGGTAGTTCGAGTTGCTGTAGGCAAACCGCGCGCCGACGGCAAAATCCATGGGCAGCTCCGCCATCTTCTTCCACCAATCGTCGAGCGTCCACGTCTCGACCAAACCGAGTCCCGGCACGAGGGCGTACTCTGGAATGCCGCTCTGGTGGGCGAGCAGGTGGCGGACTGTGTTCGCGCGCCACGTCTCGGGCACCTTGTCGCCCAAATGCTTGGCGATGGGATCGTCGAGGGTCAGCTTGCCTTCCTCGACCAACTGCATGATCACGGTGGCCGTGAACGTCTTGCCGATGGAGCCGGACTCGAATACCGCGTCTGGAGTCATCTTGACCTGCTGTTCCACGTCGGCCAAACCATAGGCGGCTCGCTTGACCACTTGGTCGTCTTTCAGAATCAGAACGGCCGCGCCGGGGATCCTCTTGGTCTCGATCTCACGCTGGATCAGGTCGTCGACGGGGTCGGCGAAGGCGTTGACCGCAAGGGCCAGCGCCGAAAACGCAAAGGCGCAAGGAAGACGATACAGCATCTTCCGTCCTGTACGATGGCTCCGTGCCCACACGTTCCATCTAAGGATACACCTGAGCCCGCCGCCTCATTTCCTTTCGCTTGGTCGGGGCCCGTGGTGGCGCGGCGTCGAAGGGGACTTCTGCCCGAGTGTCCGCTTCGAGACGCCCGGCATCGACCGCCTACCCAGGCGCGCAAGGCCTCGGGCCGGGCTCCTCAGCGTGACGGAAAACGTCACCCTGAGCCCGCGCCTGTCACCCTCTGGTTCGCTCTAGTCAAAGGCGGCGCGGTGTCGAAGGGACGCTCACCCACTCGCCCGCTTCGAGACGCCCGGAACAGGACGCCTTCCTTAGTGCAGAAGGTCAACACCGGGCTCCTCAGCGTGACGAGACAACCTGAACTCGCGTGTCGGATTCGTGTCTCGTTCGTACCGAGAGAATCTCCCGGATCGCCAAAGCCAAGACGACCCAGTCATCCAGCCATCCGATGAGAAGAATCGGGTCTGGAAGCAGATCGACGGGTGAGACCACGTACAGCAACGCGGCGAGCACGAACACCCACGCCGCGCGCTTTCGCGCGCTCCGACTACGGAACAAGGCGAGCAACAAGCCCCAACGGCGCATATCCAGATAGACTCGCCGTCGCGCTTGTCCGTTTTGACACCGGGACCTAAGTCAGTCGCACGCCCCGTACCATGTTCCCGACCACGAGTCTGGGTTCTCTTCGCCGGAGCGGCGGCCCTCGGGATTCACGCGGCTCTGGTCGAACGCCCCCGCCGACGAGACGTTCTTGGCATGCCCATCGAAGAAGATCATCGAGCCCGAACGCGAGCCCCATTGGCGGTAGTAGTTGTACGGCGGCTCGCAATCGTAGCCGTAGCGCGCGCAATCGGTGTCCACGGCCCGGCTGAAGAACGGAAACATCTCCAGACGCATGATGCGCGTTTCGGTCGGGTGCTCCACCCCGGAGTCGGTCACCACGCGGGTGAAGTCGTAGGGTTCGTTGTTGCCGGTCGACTCGCCCGCGATGACTGTGTACATACACTGGGTGAAGCGGTAGGAACTGCCGTAAGCGGCCCAGTAGGTGGTCGCGCCGGGGACGTCCTGAGCCGTGTACGGGCCGCCGTTGTCCAGCGGGCTACGGAAGATCTCCTGGCTCTTGGTGTAGGGCAGCAGGCCGACTTCGACGCCCTTGTGGCCCGGTTGCCAACCCGGCGGCTGGCTGTTGTAGGCGTAGAAGATGGGCATCGTGTCATCGTGGTCGGCGACATACATCCGCACGGCGAGCCCGATCTGGCGGGCGTTGCTCAGGTCTTGGGTGCTGCGAGCCGACTCCTTGGCCTGAGCGTAGACGGGAAAGAGGATGGCGGCGAGGATCGCGATGATCGCGATCACGACGAGCAGTTCGATCAGCGTGAAGGCTTGCTTGTTCATGGGCGACGTCTCCAAGCGCGAACAAGGCCGCCATCGCATTCGATTGCGAGGACGGCCTGCTTGGGCACGCGCGTCGCTCCGCAATCCCTACGCCGGTACGAACCGGATCAGGTTCCAGGGGTCACTCCGCGTCTGCCTCGGAGACTCTCAGCCCGTTTCGGGCTCCCCCAGCGGGCAAAACCTTGCCAACGCTATGTGGTTGTCGCTTCTATTCTACGCGCATCGCGTGAGTTGGTGCGGGTTCTGAGTGGGACTCTCCGTGCGGCGGCGGCGTTTCGAGGATGCCCTTGAGCGTCATGAGTCCAATCAAGAGACACACCGCGGTGCCGGCCACGATGATCGACGCCCGCATGGCGGGATGGCGCGAGGGCGATCGATCCAGCCACGGCAGGAACAGCATCCCGAGGCTCACCAAGCCGGGAACAACCACCGTTGCTACGACTTCATAGCCCTGCGGCATGATCTTGAGCAGCTCGTACAACCCCAGGAAGTACCACTCGGGCCGGGGACTGAAGTCCGTCCCCGCAGGGTCGGCCATTGCCTCGATGGCAGGTGGGAACGCGGCCGCCATGTACACAAGCAATCCGAGGCCGACCAACACCACGACGGCGTCGCGGAACAACTGAACCGGGAAAAACGGCACCGGCTTGCCCTTCTGCGGCAACACGGGTCCGGCGATATGCAGCCGACGCACCAGATACAGGTGGAGTGCGGTGAGTCCCATGAGCGCCGCCGGCAACAACATCACGTGGATGGCATAGAAGCGCGTGAGCGTCAGGGCCCCGACCTCCTCGCCGCCACGGATGAGGACCAGCAAGTCGTGCCCCACGAAGGGCACGGTGGCCGCGATGCGCGTGCCGACGACCGTCGCCCAATACGCCTTCTGATCCCAGGGCAACAGGTACCCCGTGAACGAGAAGCCCAAGATCACGTTGAAGATCAGCACGCCCACCAGCCACGTGAGTTCGCGCGGCTTCTTGTAGGAGCCCCAGAAGAACACGCGCAGAATGTGCAACACGGTGACCACGACGATCAGCGTCGATCCCCAAACGTGCAGGCCACGTACAAACGACCCCAGAGGCACTAGCGTCGTGATATGCACCACGCTCTCGTAGGCGCTCTGCGGGCTGGGCGCATAGAACATTGCCAGCGCAAAGCCCGTGACGAACTGGAACAGCAGCAACGTCAGCAGCAGGTTGCCGAGCGTTTGCCACCAGCCGACACCGGGTGGCATCGGCTCGTCGAGGTTCTTGCGGACGAACCCCCACCAGCCGAGCCGAAGGTCGGTCCAATCGCGCAACGAGGGCCGCTCGACGCGCAGCTCTTCCGTCGGCTCCATCGGGGGATGGGTGATTTCGGCGGGCTTTTCGGGGGTGATGACTTCTCGGGCCATGACCTAGGCGTTCCTTTGGACAAAGACCTGGCCGTCGCGGACTTCGACGGCGTGACGGATGAGGGCCTTCGGTGGTGGGCCCGACACGACGTTGCCCTCCGTGTCGAACACTCCGCCGTGGCACGGGCAGAGGTAACGAGCCTGCTTCTCTTGGTACTGCACCTTGCATCCGAGGTGGGTGCATGCGGGGTCGATGGCGACCACTTCGTCGCCGTCTCGCTTCAGGTACAGGGCGTATCGGTGGTCGGCCATGGTATAGCCGTCCTTGACGCGCACCACATAGGTGACCTCCTTGGTCTTCCCCGGTTCGAGGTCGTCGAGTCCGCACACCGAGACCCACTCCTTCTTGCTCCGCGCCCTCAGCGGCGAGCCCAAGAAGCCGAGCACGGGTCCGAAGACCGCCCCGAACACGGCCAGATTGATGACGCCGATCGACCACGCCATCGCCTTACGGCGGCTGATGGTCAGCCCGTCGTCCTTCTTGTCGCAATTGTTGCAGTTCTTGCACTCACACATGGGCAGATCTCTTTAGGGGTAGTAGCGGATGCGGAAGTTGTCCGCGTTGTCGGGGTCGACTCGGGAGAGCAGGTCGTGGGCGATGCGCTGGGTCTTGTGGTCGCGTCCCGGCGACGGCTCGCGGCGAAAACCCAAGTCCTTCTCGCTGGCCACAATGGCCTCCACCACAGCCGTTGTCGCGGCCAAGACCGGGACGACGAACACGTGGTTGAACCTCGTGAAGGGCGCCGTGGCGATGAGCAGGCCCACGGAAGCGAGGTGGTAAAGGTAGATCGGCATGATCCACCCGGCCGCACCTGCGCGGTTCAGTTCCATCGTCATGAACCCGCTGATCACGGTGTGGAGAAGGAGATTGACGAACAGGAAGTCGCGGCCCATCGTGAGCCCGTTGTCGATGTAGCGATCGGTCTTGTAACGGTAAAACACATAGACCACGCCGGTCAGCAGCGCTGCGCCACACAATAGCAGGAACGCCTTGAGCGGGTGCGTCGGCGCGAGGTCGGCACGCTGCGGGTTGACGATTTGCATGAGCACGTCGCCCAACATCAGGCCGAGAAAGCCGTAGAGCATCAGACCGTGCTTGAACCACCGCGCCTTGTTCGTGTAGTAGAGGCTGGACACGAAGAGGCCATCGACCACGAGCGACCTGAGAAACACCCAAGAGGCCCGACCCCATCCGAAGCGTGCGATCTTGGGACGCAGACCCTTGAACCCCGCGTTGCCGAGCCAGTAGGCCAGAACGCGGATCCCAAAGACCGTTGCGAACAGCGTCACGAACGAGAAGAAGATCGCCATGTTGCGGGTCGTCAGCAACGAGCCCACCTTGAAGGCGACGGGAATCTGCGACTCATCCCACTCCATGGTCTGGAGTTCCAACCGCATCGCCTCGACCTGATCGTCAGGCAAAGTCTTGGCAGGTGTCCCCGGCATCATGCCGCGCCCCTTGCGCACGATCGCCAAGAACTCCTCTTGAGTCAGCTTGGTCTTGACGATGGGAGGTCCGAGACCACCCATGGCCTTCATGCCGTGGCAGCCGACACAGGTCGAGGTCGAGAAGACTTCGGGATCGACCTTGGGCTGCGCGAGGAGCGTGCTCGCAAAGAGAGCCAGCAGGGAAACAGCGGCGAATCTCATCGTTGGGCCTCCGCGAAGCCCCGGTCCTGGATGGGCGGCTCGGCGCGGCCACCAAGCGTCGAAACCGATTGATCCGCCATCGGGCCGAGGTAGCAGGTGGCGGGCTGGGTCTTGGCTTCGGGCAACAGGTGGAACGGTTCGCGACCGGTTTGCTCTTTCTGCTCGACGATGTACGTGCTGACCGGGCTCGCTGGGTCTTCTAGGTCGCCGAAGATGCGGGCCGTGGTGGGACAGGCGACCACGCAAGCGGGGTCCAGCCCCTCGTCGACCCGGTGGACGCAATATGTGCACTTGCGGGCGACTTGCTCATGCAACCGCGGCTTGACGTAATCGCGTTCGTAGGCCTCGTCCTCGTTGAGGTACCAGCGGTCCTTGCGGATCAGATACACGTTGCCGTAGGGACAAGCCGTGACGCACGCGCCCGTGCCCTTGCACCGGTCTTGGTCGATGAGCACCACGCCGTCCGGCCTCCGGAAGATCGCCTTATTCGGGCAACCCTTGAGGCAGGGCGCATCGTCGCAGTGGTTGCAGAGCACCGGCAAGTAGAAGCGCTTGACGTTGGGGTAAGTGCCCGCCTCCACGTTGATGACGCGGGCGAAGAACGTGTCCATCGGCGTGCCGTTCTCTTGCTTGCACGCGAGCGTGCAGGCGTCGCAACCGATGCAGCGCGTCAAATCGACGAGCATCGCGAGTCGTGCCATCAGCCTTGAACCCTCCGAATGTCCACGCGCGTGTCCTTCCAGTGCTGCCCCGGCGCATAGACCGCAGGCAGGTAGTAATTCTCATGCGTGGGTTTGACCTTCTGGTGCGTGTGGACGCTGTGGTACTTGCCGCCGCCGAGGTAGCGGTCCCACCACCCGTGGTCCACGCAAAGCACCCCAGGCTTGATCGCCTCGGTGACCAAGGCGTTCAGGCGGTACGCGCCGTTGAGGTTGTAGATCTCGACGGGGTCGCCATCGGCGATGCCCCTCATGTGCGCGTCCAGCGGGTTGATCTCCACCACCGGGCCGCGATTGACATTCATCAGCAACGGGTTGTTGCAGTGCGTGGAGTGCACTCGCCACTTCGAGTGCGGCGTGACGATCGAGAGTGGGAACTTCTGGTCGTCCTCGGGCAGGTGCGAGAACGCCGGCTTGAACACGGGGATGCACTCGCCCAGCTTCTGGAAGACGTCCTCTTCCTTGTAGAACTCCATGCGCCCGGTTTTGAGGAACTCGCGTTGCGCCCCTTCGGGGAAGGGGTAGGCGCGGGGCGGGAACAGGTGGTGCTCCAGGAACTGCTCGTCGCACCCGACTTCGGGGTCGTGGACCTTGAGCCGCACCGGCCCTTTCTCCAACTGCTCCAGCGTGATGCCTTCGACTTCCTTGCCGCCGCTGGCGAGCATGGTGCGGATGGCGTCGTCCTCGGTGCAATCGAAGTGGTGCGCGAGCGACGGGTCCACCCTCTTGACCAACTCGCGGACCATCCACATCTCCGTGCGCGAATCGTATCGTGGCGTGAGGACCTCCTGCTGGATCTGAAGGTACGGGTGGCAGCTTGTGCCCACCAACTCCTTCTTCTCCCAGAACGTGGGCGCGGGAAGGACCACGTCGGCGTACTCGCACGTGGGCGTCATCGAGAAGTCGATGGCCACGAACAGGTCGAGGTCGTCGATCGCCTTCTTGATGGGGTCGCTGAACTCGGTGACCAGCGGGTTGCCGTGCGAGACGAACAGCGCTTTGAACCCGTTCTTGGGGAACTTGATCTTCGGGTTGATCGTCTCGGTCGGCCGCCCGAGCACGAAGTAGTGCATCGGAACACCGTTGGGACGCTTGCCGCCCGGGAACCACCACGACGACACATCCAGCCGGAAGTGGTGCTGCCCCGAGTAAATCGAGACCGACTCGCCCGGCTTGCCGTGCGCCCCCACCAACGCGGACAGAAGCAGCACGGCGCGGATGGTCAGGTCGCCGTGCAGCCGGTGGTTGAGACCCATGCCGATGATGATCGAACTGGGCCGGTTGGTGGCGTACTCGCGAGCCAGCGAGCGGATGGTCTCGGAAGGAACGTCGGTGATCTTCGCCGCGACTTCGGGACGATAGGCTTCCGAGAGGATCTCCTCTTCGAGCAACTCATAGACCGGTCGCACCTTGACGGGCCCCTCGGGCGTGAGGGCCTGGCGTTCGCCCTTGAACGCCGGCCGCACGTCGTCGGGAAGCTGGAGCGTGGCCATCGGCAGGACGTAGAAGCCGCCCCGGCCCTCGTCCCACACCACGAACTGGTCGTCGCCGCCCAGGCCCACGTCCGAGGCGCGGAGGCGTCGGCCGTTGTCCTCGCGGACCAGCGTGGCGCAATCGGTGAACGTCCTCAGGAACTCCCAATCCACGAGCCCTTCTTCGATGACCACGCGGCACATGGCCAGTGCGAGGGCGCCGTCCGTGCCCGGGTTGATCGGGATCCAGAGATCGGCGCCCTTCGCGGTCTGACTGCAACGTGGGTCGATCACCACGATCTTGCAGTTGTTCCTTTGCTTTGCCACTCGGGTGAGAAACTGGGCGTCCGGGATGCGGGTCTGGAAGACGTTGCTCGACCACAAGATGGCCGTCTTGGCGTGGCCCCAACTCTTGGTCTCGCATTCGACGCAGTCGATGCCCATCGTGTGGGTGAAGCCCATCGAGATGTCGCCGTTGAAGTCGTAGGCCGTGGCGAACGACATGCCGAGGAGGGCCGCCATGCGCACTTGCGCGCCCTTCTGAACGTAGCCCGTGCCCACGACCTGGTTGAACAGCAGCATGCTCTCGGGGCCGTAGGTGTCCCGGATGTGGATCATCTTGGCGGCGATGTGGTCGAGCGCCTCGTCCCACGTTGCCTCGCGCCATTGGCCCTCGCCGCGCGCTCCCGTCCGGATCAGGGGCTTCTTGATGCGGTCGGGCCCGTAGATCAGGTGGGTCATGGACATGCCGCGCAGGCAACCTCGGGGGTTGTATTCCTGGCACGGATAGTCGGCGGCGGGCTTCAGGTCGACGATGGTGTCGTCCACCACGGTGGCGAGCCAGCCGCAAGCGCCGGTGCAGTTCGGGCTGTCGGTGGTTCGGACGACGCGCGCTTCGCCCTTCGGCTTCTGAGTCGGTCCTCGTCCCGGGACGGCGTATCGGGTGGCCATACGGCGAGAGTGTCCGCCCTTGCCGAGCGCTCGGTTATGACGGCTGTCATATCTGGATGGGAATTTCCAGAAACTAGAAACGGAACGCGGTCATGGGCAGGACGTTGCTGTTTGGCGCCCATGCGCCCCCCATCGGATCGCCCCAGACCAACACACTGATTTGCCGGTTCGTGATGGTCGCCTTGGCCGATCCGTCCACGCCCATGCTGGCGAGTTGTCTGGCCCACTTCGGGTCCAAGCGGCTCAGTTCGGCGGCATCCACCTGAAACGGAACGCCGTTCTGGGCGCGTTCGAACAGCTCGCGGGCTTGCGCTGGCAGGCCTTCGGAAGCGGCCCGGAACAGCCGGTCCCGCGTCGCGATCGCCAAGTCCGCCGGGTTCTCGTCCTCGGGGCCGAAGCTCGCAAACCGCAACGATTCGCCCAACCTCTCCAGACACTTGTCGAAGCGCTCGACGGTGAACTTGCCCTTGACAAACACCCAGTCGTCCAGCAACCGGGCGTCTAGGCGATAACGCTTCTTCCAAAGGGAGCGGGCCTTCTCGATGGCCTCGCGCAATGTGGTGACTTGGCCCTCGCCGAAGTCCAAGTCGCCATCTTCGACCGGCTCGATCGCCGAGCCGTGGCGGGGTTCGGGCTTCGCACGGTCGGCAGTCTCGGGCTGTCCGAATCGGTCGTGTTCCTCCCAAGCCCGTCCCGTCGTCAACGAGGCTCGCTGGGTTCGTTCGACGCCGTCCTTCGTCACACTCACACTGACTTCCAGCGTAGGTGCGACGCGGAGTTGCACTTGTTCGCCGGCGGCGAGCTTGGCCAAGAGGATGGGCGCGTGACCGATGCAACGCGCCAACGTTCGACGCCCAAGATCGGAGATGTCGCGCGCGTCCACCAGTCCCTGCACGAGGTTGCGCTCCACTTGTTCGGGTTCGGTGGCCAACCACTGCGCAAACGCGGGGAAGCGGTCCGTTCCCGGACGCAGCTCGACCGCCCGCGATTGAACGAGCACCAGTGCGCCTTCGACCTCGACCACCTCGCGCATGAGCGCTGCGGCGAAGAGGTCCAGCCCTTCGCGCGTCTTGATCGCTTCGCCGACGTAGGGAGTCGGCACCGTCGGTGGCAGGTCAATGAGCACCGGAGCGATCAGCGACTGAGTGGCTTCGACCCAAGGTTTGGCGTCGGGTCGCATCTGTTGCGCGTGCGGCACATAGAGTGCGTGCGCAAGGCAGATGGACAATAACGCGCAACTAGTCATCACCGCCATGGCCGCAGGACGCGCCAAACTGGACATGGGCGTAGAACCCGGTGTAGTAGTACGGCTGACCGACCTGAGGCGTGCCCGGTGGGATGCCGGGGTGCATCGCGTAGAACTTGACGCTTCCCGCTTGGTGAGCGGGGAACGTGGTGCTGTACTGAAGGTTGAGGCCCCCGCTGAGATACGACCAAGCCGTCGAGGACGAGTATTGATATCCGACGGGCTCGGGATCGGTCAGATAAACCGAACCGCCGACCAACGGTGAGTAGCTGGAAGAGAGAGGACAGCCGTCTCCAGTGCACCAGTCGGTGAGTTCCTTGTACTTGGGCGGATCAAAGGGTTGAGCCAAGCCCAAGGCCGTTGATCCCAACAGCAGAGCTCCCAGAACATTCCGAAAAACCATTGTGTCTTGCTCCTTGTCAGTGCTTGCATCAATCACCGACATTCGCGATCATAGCTGAGGCACTGGAATGATGTCAAGGGTGCAATGCAAGAGAACCTTTAGAATCGTTGATGCTTGGCTCACCGCTGGTATGTCTCGGTCTGCTCGCAGGTCTGGTCTGTGGCTTGACCGATGGCAGTCGGAGCCCCCGGTATGCAGTCGGCGGTTGGCATCCGGACCGCGTGCTCCTTCTTTAGCGGCCCCGCACAGCTATGATGCGCGTCATAACATCGCCGGACGATTCAAGCCATCCTTGCAGTCGTGGCTCGTGTAATGACCCCGCTCCGCATCGTCCCTTCGGCGGTTCCCCTCGACCGGCAACAGGCCGCCGTGGCGATCTTCCGACCCTTCTTCGCCGCAGGCATCGCGTGCGTGTTGTCCGTCGGCTGCCTGCTGGGCGCGTTGGCGCTGTTCGGCATCGCGCAGCGCGGTTCGTATACGGCCAGTGCGTGGACGCCCTACGTTCTGGCGCACGCGAACTCCCAGTTGTTCGGCTGGGTGGGGCTGTTCGTGATGGGCTTCGCGTTGCAGCAGCATGGTCCCTCTGTGGCGCGCGCAGCCTCGTTTCATCGGCTGGCCTATGCGTCGCTGGGCCTAATGGCGGCCGGAGTGCTGCTTCGATTTGCCGCTGAGCCGCTTGTTCGGATGGACCGCGACCTGTGGATGCCTATCGGTATAGTCTCTTGTGCGCTGCAGGCGATCGCCGTCGTGCTGTTCATGGCGAACACTCAGATCAACCGCTATAAGTCTGGCGAAAGCCTGACGTGGCAATCGGCTTTTGTGTTCGCATCTCTCGGCTGGCTGGCGTTGATCGCTGTGGCTGAGCCGTTTGTCTTCTACTATTCCCATCAGGTCGATCTTCAATCTTCGATTCTGTTTGTAGCGGGTTGGTTTCCAGTGATGCGTGAAGCTCAGTTCTTGGGCTTCGCAGCGATGATGATCTTCGGCGTTTCATTGGCCAAGTTCGGTTCGTGCTTTGGATGGAAGCCCGCGCATCGGACGTGGGGAGTTGCAGGGCTAGTGTTGTGGTGCGTGGCCCTGATCTGCCGGATGGTTGGATGGAGGGTGGCGTTTGCCTCGGAGTTTGCTCCGGGTTCGTCCAATCTCTATACTCTGGGCGGCCTACTGTTCTTGGTTGGAGGCTTGGCCTTGCTCAAGAGTTCCCGGATTCTCGAGCGGCCCGAATCTCCCCAGCGCTCGCACAAGTTCGTCCGTGCGGCCTACGGCTGGATGATCGCCGCGGGTCTGATGATGGCGCTTGAGCCGCTGCACCTCGCCGCTATCGGCGCACCGTTTTCCCACGCGTTCACCGGAGCTGTCCGCCACGCGGTCACCGTTGGGTTCATCTCGCAGATGATTCTTGGCGTCGGGATTCACGTGGTCTCGAGACTGACCGGCACCGACGAGGCCAAGCGCACGCAGTTGTGGGCAACGTTCGTCTTGCTCAACCTGGGGAACACGGCCCGGGTTGGACTGGAGTGGCTGACCGACTACCAGCCCGGCGCGTTCGTGCCGATGGGCTGGACGGGATTCGTCGAACTGATCGCGATCGGCTTGTGGGGCCTTGAGATGGGCCGCATGATGATGGCGCGACGCGCACTGCCGGCCCATGCCACATGCTAAGTCCAGGAGCGCAAAGGGATGCGTACAGACTCCATCGACCGTCCATCGCTCAGCGCTTGCATCGAGGTGAGCCGGTTGTTTGGGCGGCTGAACCAGGAGTCGAGGGAGCGCCTTCTGGCCGAGGCGTTTGTCGCGTTTGCCGACCGTGGCGAGGTGATCTGGTTTGCCGGCTCCGAAAGCCGTTTTTCGGCCACGCTGGCCAAAGGTTATGTGAAGCTGGTGCGCACGGCGGCCCAAGGCACTGCCGTCACCGTGGACATCGCCGGCCCCGGGCACACGATCGGACTGTTGGCCGTGATCGAAGGGCATGCGTATCCGCTCACGGCGGTTGCGGTGTCCCCCACGTGGTACCTCAAGGTTCCGTCGGCCTTGTTACGGTCCCTCTACCAAGTCGACAGCGCCCTGCGGGACGAGGTGTTGCACACGATGGCACCTCGGCTTCGCCGCGCACACGATATGATGGCTCGTCTCACCATGGGAAGGGTGGAGCA
Source organism: Fimbriimonadaceae bacterium (assembly GCA_039811705.1). Taxonomy (GTDB): domain Bacteria; phylum Armatimonadota; class Fimbriimonadia; order Fimbriimonadales; family Fimbriimonadaceae; genus UBA2387. Next base: position 16,379 of record JBDHZD010000031.1, read on the forward strand.
ACGGCTGGCCTCGGTGGTCCTGCTGCTTGCCGACTCGTTCGGAGTGCGCCACGACGCGGGAACGACCGTCGCCGTGCCGCTCACACGGTCCGACCTTGCCGAAATGGCCGGAACGACGGTGGAAACGACAATCCGAGTGCTGAGCCGATGGACCAAAGCGGGATGGGTCGAGATGCGCAGGCGGCACCTCACGGTGCTGCACCCTGAGTCGATACTGAACCAGTCGGAAGGGGACTGAGGACTCCTGCGGATCACCTGCGCGGTTGCCAGCTCTTCCAGTAATCCGGGTCTTCCAGCGCCAACGCCTCTCGCGTCAGTTTGAGCGGGTGCCACGTGTCGAGCATCACGGCCAGTTCCTCGGTCTTGGTGTGGCCGAGCGACGCCTCAACCGCTCCGGGTTGCGGCCCATGAGGGATGCCGAGCGGGTGCAACGTGATCGAGCCCTCGACGATGCCCCGTCGCGAGCCGAACTTGCTGTTGCAGTAGTAGAGCACTTCGTCCGAGTCGACGTTCGAGTGGTTATAGGGGACCGGGATGGCCTCCGGGTGGAAGTCCAGGATGCGCGGGCAGAACGAGCAGATCACGAAACCGGGCGCGGCGAACGTTTGGTGAATCGGCGGCGGCATGTGCAGCTGACCCGTGATCGGCTGGAAATCGTGGATGCTGAACGCATACGGGAACACGTAGCCATCCCAGCCCACGATGTCGAACGGGTGGTAGCCGAACGTGTACATCGTGTGTCGTCCCCGCGCCTTGATCAGCACCTCGAACGTGCCCTTCTCGTCGACCGTCACGAGTTCGCTAGGTCCCCTGAAGTCGCGTTCCGAGTAGGGCGCATGCTCCAAGAGTTGCCCATATTCGTTGCGATAGCGCTTGGGCGTCTCGATGGGGCCGTGGCTCTCGATGGCGATCATGCGGACGGGAAGCGTGTCGAATCGGAGCCGGTAGATGATGCCGCGCGGGATGACCAGATAGTCGCCCGGCTGAAACGGCACCGTGCCGCACATGCTCTCCAGCACGCCGCTTCCGTCATGGATGAACAAGCACTCGTCCCCCTCGGCGTTCTTGTACAAGTAGTCCATCTGCTCGGCGACGAGAGCTTGCGACCAGACGACATCCTGATTGCCCATGAGCGGCACTCGCCCCGTGACGGCGTCGCCCTTGGCTTCCATGCGGGGCGTGAGCAGATGGCGGTGGCGGAGCGGCTCGTCGTCGAGGTACTGGGCCGTTGCCGGCCCCCGGTCTTCCCATCCCGCCACTTCGGTTGGCAGGTTGAGGTGGTACATCGTGGTCATCGGACCACTGAACCCCCGCGTGCTGAACAACTGCTCGGCATAAAGCGAGCCGTCTGGCTTGCGGAACTGGATGTGCTTCTTGCGTGGGAGGTGACCGAGGCGCAGGTATCTCATAGGGACTCCTTCGTCTACGACGATTGTACTTGGCGTGACGGCGAGGCACCCCCCTGTGGCCATTCGGCCCATCTCTGCAACTTTGACCCTGGCCCAGCCGATCTACAAGCTATGCACTCGCTCAAACTGCTGAAGACCCTCCGCTGGCCCATCGTCGGCAAAGCTGCGCTGATCGCCGTCGCCATCCCGGTTGCCGTGGCGTTGGTCAAGCCAATCGCCAAGAAGGTCCGCGAACAGGCAAAGAAGGATTGAACCTACCGACGCGGCGCCACGGGTGGTGAGACCAAGTGGCGACCGCGCCGGTTAGGGGTAGGGCAAGGTCAAGCGCCGCTGTTGCGTTGGCGGCGCAGGAAAGACGGGATGTCGAGGTCGAGCTCGCTGAGTTCGATGGGACCAGCTTCGGTGCGACGCGCCGGTTGACCCACCGCCACGGGTTGTCGCTCCGGCACCGCACCCAGCTCGGGACGGGTGGCGGGCTTGGGTTCGGGCTTGGCGAACACCTCAGGACTGGCTTCGACACGCCGGTAACTGGGGTCCATTCCCGCAGCCAACAGCGTGATCCGCACTTCACCATCGGGAAGTTCGCGGAACACGTGGCCCAAGATGATCTCGGCCTCGTCGGCGTCCGTGAACTGGAGGATGTACTCCATCGCCTCGTGCGCCTCGCCGATCGTGAAGTCCGACCCGGCCGAGATGTTGACGAGCATCCGCTTCGCGCCGTCGATGCGCGTTTCGAGCAACGGACTCTGGACCGCGTGTTCGGCAGCCAGCCGGGCCCGTCGCGGACCAGAACCACGCCCGAGGCCCATCATGGCCACACCGGCATCGCTCATCACCGAGCGAACGTCTGCGAAGTCCACGTTGATGATTCCAGGCAACATGATGATGTCGCTGAGTCCCTGAACACCCTGGCGCAACACGTCGTCGGCCAAAGCAAAGGCGTCCTGCATCGTCGTGCTGCGCTCGACGATCTTGAGCAATCGGTCGTTGGGGACGGTGATCAGCGTGTCGACGCGTTGCTTGAGCGCTTCGGCTCCCTGTTCGCCGAGACGCTTGCGCTTCGGACCTTCGAAAGTGAACGGTTTGGTCACCACGCCGACGGTGAGCGCCCCGCACTTCTTGGCGATTTCGGCGACGACCGGCGCGGCTCCGGTGCCCGTGCCACCGCCCATACCCGCCGTGACGAACACCATGTCGGCCTGAGAGACGAGCTCTTCGATGGCTTTGGCCGTCTCTCGTGCGGCGGTTTCGCCGACGGACGGATCGCCACCCGCACCCAAGCCGCGCGTCGAAGCAGAACCCAGATGGATCTTTTTCTCGGCCTTTGACAGGCCAAGGGCCTGCGCGTCCGTGTTCATGGCGGCGAAGCCGACGCCCTGAACTCCTTCGTCGATCATCCGATTGACGGCATTGGTTCCGGCGCCGCCCACGCCGACGACCAAAATCTTGGCCGGATTGTCGAACAAGTTCGCTGAAAGCATGATGAGATACCCTAACCAGAGTCCGCTCGGGCCGCAGCGCGAGACACGGACTTCAATGGGAAGGACGGACTTCGGGCCGCTTTTGCACCGGCCATTTTCAGGACTCTCAGCGTGTCAGAATCCAAGGCCATGGGTCTCAATCTCCCCCTCCTCAAGCGGCTCACCGAAGGGCGCGGCGTTCCCGGTTACGAAGACGACATCAGGCAAATCGTCAAGGAGGAACTCGGATCGTTGTGCGACGTTTCGGTGGACCGGATGGGCTCCGTGATCTGCCTGAAGTCCGGCTCGGGGGCCGCCCCGCGCAAGAAGCTGATGATTGCCGCTCATATGGACGAGATCGGGTTCGTGGTCAAGCACATCGACGACAAAGGCTTTCTTCGCCTGAACCCTCTTGGCGGCTGGGACCCGCGACAGATGTTCAGCCAGCGCGTCCAGGTGCGCACGAAGGGCGGCTACCTGCCGGGCACACTGAACTACGGCACCAAGCCGAAGCACCTCCTCAGCGACGCCGAGATGAATCAGGGGCCGAAGATCGACAACTTCTTCGTCGATCTTGGGCTGCCCGCGGATCAGGTTCGTGAACTTGTGTCTCTTGGCGACCCCGTGACGATGGACCGTTGCCTGCAAGAGATCGGCGACTGCCTCACCAACAAGGCCATGGACGACCGAGTGGCCGTCTATGTGATGATCGAAGCCGTTCGGGCTGCGAAGTCCCACGACGTCGATGTCTATGCTGTGGCGACGGTTCAAGAAGAGATCGGCCTTCGAGGCGCATCGGCGGCGGGTTGGGCGATCGAACCCGACATCGTGGTCGCCATCGACATCACTCTGGCAAACGACATTCCCGGCGTTCCCGCAGAGGACGCAGTCACCCGCTTGGGCGAGGGCACGGCGATCAAGATCATGGACTCCTCGCTCATCTGTCACCCGAAGGTGGTCGCCCACTTCAAGGCCATTGCCGAGAACCACGGCATCAAGCACCAGATGGAGATTCTGCCGCGCGGCGGCACCGATGCCGGAGGCGTTCAGCGCTTGCACGGCGGTCTGCCCGCGATCACGCTCTCGATCCCGACGCGCTACGTCCATACGGTGAACGAGACCGTCCACAAGGACGACCTGCAAGCCTCTGTGGACCTGATGGCCCGATACATCGAAGAAGCGCACCTGGGCGAGTACGGTTACTGACGGCATTCGGGGAGTCCGGAAGTTCTCCTCTGCCATCGTGGCGGTATCTCTGGGATCAACCGCCGCTCAGGCTCCGAACCGCCGACTCGTGGGCGGGCAGGCGCTGGTCGGTCACGTGCAGCCAGACCTTGTGCAGCACGCGTAGGCACTCGCCCGAAAACTTGAGCCTGGGCGGTGGGCCGGCGAGTTCGGACGTCCGGTCGAGGCCGATCAAGGCCTCGCGCGTGGTTTGAAAGCGATCGGCGCATCCGTTCGCGGCGGCAAGCGAGACATGGCCGCCGGCGGAGGGCGACATCCAAACAGGCGACCCCGAGACGGGTGCGCCAGTCAGGGCACACGAGCCGAACACGGGCAAAAAGCCCGAGAGGTCGAGCAACTGCAGTTCGCTCCACACCAGTGCGGCCGCGACATCGGGTCCCGACGCAACAGCCTCCAAGGAACGGCGCAACAAGGCGTAAGGCTCTGGATCGGCCTGTTCGGGTGGCGTGACCGAAGCGGTCAGCTCGGCGAGGGCAAGCGCCGCCTGCAGACGGTCGTAGTCTTCGCGCAACGCTCGAAATCCCGCCTCGAGGCGCACCTCGGTCACGAACGTTCTCGCCTTGCCCCGCGCAAGTTGGGCGTAGAGGCAAGCCAGAGGTTCAGATGCCGCAGCGAGCCGAGAACCATGTTTGCGCGCTCCCTTCGCCGTGGCTTCGATCTTGCCCAACTCGGGCGTGAGCAACACCAACGATCGGTCGTTTTCGCCGACATCGCGGCGACGCAAGACGATGGCGTGGACGCCCGAATCCAAACCCGTTGCGGTTAGCGGCCCCCGATCAGCGGAATCAGGCCTTGCTGGAAGAACTCGATGAACACGAAGTACATCCGGTCGATCATCAGCGTGAAACGCGTCATGACGGTCGAACCGAAGATCGCGCCGAAGCCGATCATGAGCAACCAGCGGCCCCAAGTGGTCATCCCGTTGAACAGCTTGGACTTCGTTTCGAAGCTGAACAGGAAGTAGCTCATCGCGCTCAGCAAGGTGAGCAAAAAGACGAGATTGCCGATGACCTGCGCCGGATAGACCGCGCCTGCTTCCGGTTGAAGCGGTGTGATGAACTCGCTCCACGTCGTCGGGAACAGCGGCTTCATCGAACTCTGCATCTGCGGCCCGTAGCGGGTGAACCACACTTGCACCTGCTGGCCCGACCACAGGCCAAGAATGATGCCGATGGGGATGCGGCTGATCCAGTTGTGCTTCTTGCTGACGACGAAGTACGCCATCACGCCGATCGGCAACAAGAAGGCCCAGGCCCAATAGCCGGGTACTGCGGGGTTGCCCTCGTCCGCGACGGAACCGACCATGCGGTCCCACCACGTCGATTTCAGGGTCTCGCCCCACAGAGCGAACATGGCCCAACCGGCGGCCAAGCCCAGGAACATGTGCTCGAAAAAGCGATAGAACTTCGATTCGCGGTAGAGCACGCTGTACAAGCCGACCGTGCAGGCGACGCCTACGAACAGTTTGATGATCGGATAGCTTTCGGACTGCATCGCCTTACTTCTTCTTCCTTGCCGCCACCATGGCGACGTTGCCGACGACGACCGCGACGATCATGAGCACCAGACATGTGTGCAGGGCGAGGTAATAGGCCATGCCTCGACCGTAGTTGGTCTCACCCGCAAAGCTCTGCACCGGGGGCTTGCCGCTCTCTTCAAGGCCTTTCTCCATCAGGCTCTCCATCTCGGCGACGCCGTTGAGCCCGATGGCCACGCCTTTCACCTGACCCGACTGGTAGTAGTTGAGCGTCTCCGGACCCATGACGCCTGTCACCAGCGCGGCGAAGGGCACCCGGCCTCCCAATCGCTCAATGAGGATGTTCGAGGTCTTCGAACCCGTCACGTTGATATACACGGGCACGTCTTCGACTTTGGAGACCTTGGCCAAAACGGGCGATTGGAAGACGTCGAGGGGCGTCGTGGAGCCGGGAGGCGTTTCCTTGCGGCCGGCGACAGCCGTCTTGAAGTTCGCCGCAATGGCGTTGCTCGTGCCCTCGGCGTTCGGGAAGTAACCGAGATTCACGTAGTCTTCCCAGACCTGATATTCGCGCTGGTTCTTGGCCTTGCGCTCCAGGTTGATGGCGCGGATCACGTTGCGCGCCACCAGGGGCGCCTGCGGGTCGGCCACGCTGAGCAACGCGAACTTGATGTTGCGACGCATCAGGATGCGGAGCAGGGCCTCCATTTGCCCAGCGCTTTCGCCGCGCGTGCTCTGCGTCCAGTCGGACTGCAAGATGACCGTGCTGCCTTCGGGCAGCGCGTCGGCATCCACGAGAAGGCGATACAGGTCTTTTGTCGGCTGACCGGGTTTGGTCGGCACGTTCACCTTGAAGAACAGGGAGACGGTCGCGATGACCATGAGCAACGTGTAGAGCACGCGCCGGTCGATCGCTTGGAGTTTTTCCCAAATGGTCTTGTCGTTCGCCATGTTAGTTGCCTCCCACCCGTTCCAGACTGAGCCAGAGTCTCAGGCCCATCGCCAGGGCTCCAAGGCCGATGCCGAAGTCGATCGCCCGAATGCCGGGCGTCTGGAGGTTGTCTCGTATGAAGCCCGCGACCGAACTGAGCGTGAAGTTCATCAGGAACGCGTTGTCCTTGCCGAAGCTCTCGATCATGCCGTCCCACGTCACAACGACCGCACCCATCAAGTTGAGCATGGCGATCAGCGCGGCGCAAAGCAGGATCGTGGCTTCGACCGAGCGGATGCGAAACGCTCGGTAAGCGGCCGAGAGGATGAAGAAGGCGATGAGGGAGAACATCGCAGCCTCCATGACCTGCAACATGCCGTCAAAGAGAAGGTCCTTGCCATAGGCGGCCAAGGGCCAAGCTTCATCCACCTTCGCGCCGCCCAGGTCGAGTCGGGTCTTCCAGTCCCAATAGCCGAAGGTGGCCATTGCGACCATGCTCACCAGCAACACGATGCTGAAGGGCCAGTCGGTCTGCTTCTTGGCCACGCGCATCAGATGGATGCGCATCAGCGAGAACACGCCCAGGCCCAAAATGAAGGCCGTTAGAATGTTGGAGAAGTTCGAAACGACCGGAATCGCGTCGGCGAGCCAGAACGACACGTTCTGGACGAAGCCGCTCGGCCTTTGATCATGAGGCGTCTGAGAGTCGATCGGCTTGGGGAAGAGGAAGACCAACACCCAGAACAAGCCGGCGACGAAAATGAAGGCGGCGCTGATCGGTCTTCGCAACCGTGTGGGCGCGGCGATCAGAGCGGCGAGAAGGCCGAAGCCCGCCAACATGGCGATGCCCACTTTGATCCAAATCTCGGGAGTTCCCGCCGGAGCGTTCCACATATTCAGGGCGGGTTCCGCAGGAGCCTGCGCGAGCCATGGAATCACTGCGTGCCTCCTGCCGGTTTCCACTCCGGTTTCTTGGGGCTGAAGAGGTTCGTGATCATCTTTTCATCGGCCTTGAGCACGCGCGTTTCGCCTGGTTTGGCTTCGTCGGGCACTCGCTTGAGGCCGTCGGCGGAGTTGACGAGCGCTCCCAAAAGGATGGTGGCGGCGATGGCCAGTTTCGACCAGTCCTGCCCAACGAGGCTGCCCACCAGCACCGGCTGCCGACTCAGGTAGGCGCTGGCGGCGTAGAATTCGTCGCCGATCAGGACGTAGTCGCAGGCGGCGACGAAGAACGGCGTCTGGGTGATCTCGGTGGAACACGCCACCTGAATCGCTCCGATCGAGTTGAGCGTTTCAGCGAGGATGAGCGACTCCGCGAAGAACTCGCCCATCAGAAAGGCTGCTGCGGTGCGCTCGCGAAGAATGATGCCCGAGACGCCCGCCGCAAAGGCGAACTGCCTGTCCGAGATGAATCGGACCGAGTCGGGGTCGTAGTTCTCTGGCACGCCCTCGGTTTGGTAGACGTCCCGAATGATCTCTTGGGCGACCGTGTACACGGCGGGGTCGAGGCAGCAAAGCCGGATGGGGTTGGCGAACTTGGCGGCCGTCTTGGTGACGTAGGCGAAGATTTGCAGCGCCTGCACCGAGATCGCGTTGAGCGTACCGATGCCGGGCACCATCAAGACGGGCTTGCCCATCTCGGTGGCGCGGCCGATCGAGTCATCGATCGCGTTCAGGCCCGGAATGCGCCGGATGAACAGTTTGCCACTGGTCTTCCGTGCACGGTAGATGTTCAAGAGGATGAAGCCGGCCACCATCAGCGTGAAGACCACGCCCAGCCATCCTTTCTCGTAATAAACGCCGTCCATGATGTGCGGTCTTTACTTCGCGAAGGGGCCGGTCGGTTCCTGCACCAATCGCTGCGGTCACAGTCTAGACGCTCCGAGCCCTGAAAATGGTGCATTCGGGGCATGATTGCGCGATTCGTTCTTCTCGCTCTCTTTTCGAAGGAGTCTGGTGTCGTTCGCGGAATCCGGAACCATGCTCGCCGCGGCGGTCGCCTCCCTGATGTTCACCGCAAAGCCCGATTTCCTTCTGGATTCCAAGCCCTACGCAACGCGCGTCGTTCGATCGGACCGCGAGATAGCCCTTGACAACGGCCTGATCAGGCGTGTCTGGCGCACTGAACCGAACGTGGCCACCGTCGCGATCGACCTTCAGGGCGTGTCGCTCTTGAGAGCGGTTGGCCCCGAGGCGACCCTCACGTTGGACGGCATGACCTTCGAGGTCGGCGGACTCAAGGGCCAACCCAACCGCGCATTCCTTTCCCGCGAGTGGGTTGATGGCCTCGCCGCCAATCCGGCCGCCTTGCGGTTTGTTCACGTCGCCGAGGGACCGATTCAGGAGCGGTTCGCCTGGAAGCGGGTTCGCCGAGCGGCGCTCGATGCTCAATGGCCCCCCAAGGGCAAGGAGCTCACCTTTGAGTTCCGGCCCGGCCCCAGCGGACCCGAGGGCATCGTGGTTCGCGTGTTTGTCGAGATGTACGATGGCCTGCCACTGATCGGCAAGCGCATCGAGGTGAGCAATCAGGGTCCGCAACCCGTCACACTCGACTCCTATCGCAGCGAGATGCTCTCGCTGGTGGAAGGCGAGTCTCGGGTCGAACATCGTGGCATGCCCATGCAGCCGCCCAACGTCCACGTCGAGACCGACTACGCGTTTGGTGGCGATCAGGCGGCGAACGCCAACCGCTGGATGGTCCACTGGGAGGAGGAACCGGAGTACCAGACGCAGGTCAGCTACCTGCTCAAGACGCCCTGCAAGCTCGAAGTGGGACCCAAGGTCGGCCCGGCCCAGACGATCGCTCCGGGAGCGACGTTCGTCAGCCACCGAACATGGCTCTTGGCGTTCGACTCGTCAGAGGACGAGCGACAAGGGCTGACCCTTCGCAAGATGTACCGCACGCTCGCCCCCTGGGTCACGGAGAACCCGCTGATGCTGCATCTGCTGTCCTCAGATCCCGACAGCGTCAAGCGAGCCGTGGACCAGTGTAAGGCCGTGGGCTTCGAGATGATCATTCTCAGCTTCGGGAGTGGATTTGATATGGAGAACAATACGCCAGATTACTTGTCCACATGGAAGGACGTCGCCGACTATGCGCGGGCGAACGAAGTCGAAATCGGCGCATATTCCCTCCTGGCCAGCCGCCGCATCAGCCCCGACTCGGACAACGCCATCCATCCCGAGACCAAGACGCCCGAGGGACAGACGTTCGGCACCGCGCCCGCCTTGGCCAGCGTTTGGGGCCAGAACTACTTCGACAAGTTGTACGCCTTCTTCCCGCGGACTGGATTCTCGCTCCTTGAGCACGACGGCAGCTATCCCGGCGACTTCGATGCCGCTACCCGCCCACCGCTCCAGAAGGGCTACGAGGACAGTCAATGGGTGCAGTGGAGCATCATCGCGAACTTCTACCGCTGGTGCCGCGCGAACGGGGTCTACCTGAATGTGCCCGATTGGTACTTCCTGAACGGCTCCAACAAGACGGCGATGGGCTACCGCGAGACGAACTGGTCCCTGCCGCGGGCCCAACAAGTCATCCATGCGCGGCAGAACATTTACGACGGGACATGGCGGAAGACGCCGACGATGGGCTGGATGTTCGTGCCCCTGTCCCAGTATCACGGCGGCGGGGCGGCGGCCACGATCGAACCTCTGGACCAGAACCTGCCGACTTACGAGGCACACATCGCGAACTGTCTGGGCATGGGAGTGCAGGCGTGTTATCGTGGGCCGCGGCTGTACGATACCGATCGGACCCGAGATGCGGTCAAGAAATGGGTGGATTGGTTCAAGAAGTACCGGGACATCTTGGAATCCGACATCGTCCACCTTCGGCGGGCGGATGCCCGCGATTGGGATGGGGCGCTCCATGTGGCACCACACTTGCCGATCCGGGGCATGGCTGTGTTCTACAATCCACTGGAGGAGCCGATCGAGCGAACGATTCGTCTACCGCTCTACTATACGGGGTTGAATACAACGGCCACCATCGCGATCGATGACAAGGAGCCGAAACGGGTCCGGTTGGAACGGGACTTTTCGGTCACGCTGAAGGTGAAGATCCCGGCTCAAGGGATGACATGGGCCGCGATTCGACCCTGATCAGCCCTTGAAGAGCGACTTCAGGATGAACATCATGTTCGCCGGGCGCTCGGCGAGACGCCGCGTGAAGTACGGGTACCAGCTGTCGCCGAACGGAACGTAAACGCGCACGTTGTAGCCGGCGTCGAGGAGGCGCTGCTGGAGGTCGCGCCGGATTCCGTACAGCATCTGGTATTCGAACTTGCTACGATCCAGCCCTTCGCCTTTCTCAAAGGCCTCGAGTTCGGCGATGATCTTCTCGTCGTGCGTCGCGATCGCAGGGTAGTTGCCAGCGACCATGAGGCGCTTCGCCTGACGGATGTAGGCCTCGTCGGTCTTCGCCTTGTCCGGGTATGCGACCGAGGCAGGCTCCAGGTAGGCACCCTTGACCAGACGCGTGCGAATGCCATGGGAGATCATGGTTTCCACGTCTTCGTCGTTGCGATACAAATAACTTTGAAGCACCGTGCCTGTATTCTTGAAGTCTTTCCAGACCCGGAGGATCATGTCGATCGTGCGCTGCGTGTAGGCACTGCCTTCCATGTCCACACGCACAAAGTTGTTCGACTGAGCCGCAACGGCGAGGACCTCGCGGAAGTTCTGCTCTGCGAACGACTCGCCCTGATCCAGCCCGCATTGCGTCAACTTGATCGAGATGTTGATCTTGGCGGTGTGAGGCGAGCGAGCGATGCGCTCAAGCATCGCAGAGTAGGTGGCCTTGGCGGCCAACGCTTCGGCCTCGGATCGCGTGTTCTCGCCAAGGTAGTCGAGAGTCACCAAGAAGCCGGCTTCGGCGAGGCGCTCGGCGGATTCCATCGCCTGGTCGAGGGTGTCGCCCGCGATGAAGCGGTCCACCAACTTGCGGAAGAGCCGCGACCGGCGCACCATGCGTTCCACCCAGCTCGCTTCGGAGACTCGGATGATGACGGATCGCAGCATGAACGGCTTGGCCGACGGGGATCAGTTGTCGGTGACGATCTTAACGAAGGCCTTTTCTTTGCTCTTGGCGGCGATGCAACTCACCACGGAACGGATGGCCGAGACCACGCGCCCGCCCTTGCCGATGAGCTTGCCCACATCTTCTTGGGCTACATGGACGTTGAAGGTCCGAACGTTGCCGCTGACCTCTTCTTCGATCTCCAGCATATCGGGCCGCTCGATGACGGCGCCCACCACGTATTCGACGAACGGTCGGTAGCTCATGCGCCCTCTTCGGCGACCGCTTCGGCGACCTTGGCGGTGACTTCGTTGTCGATGGCCGTGCGCACCGATGTGGCTGCCGTCGTCTTGTCGAGAAAGGCGAAATCCTTGCGGGCCTTGGGTCGCTGGCTGAAGTACTCGTCCAGAACACCGACCTTCTTCAGAAGGTACGCAACGGTCTCCGTCGGCTGGGCCCCATTGAGCAACCAGTGCAGAGCACGGTCGTTCTTGATCTCGAGATGCTTCGGTTGGGACGTCGGGTTGTAGGTCCCGATGACCTCGTTGAAGCTGCCGTTGCGGCCCGCCGTGCTCGGTGCCACCACGACTCGGTAAAACGGCGCGCCTTTCGCGCCCATGCGTCGCAACCTGATCTTAACCACTAAATCTGATACTCCTGAGCGTCACCGACGACCGCCTCGTTGCTTTTTGAACCGCTGTTCCAGCTTCACCATCTGCTTCATCCCGCGCTTCATTTCGTTCAATTGCTTGATGAGCGCGTTGACTTCTTCGACGGACGTGCCAGAACCTGCGGCGATGCGCTTTCGCCGGGAACCATTGATTATATCCGGATTCGACCGCTCGCGTGGGGTCATGCTCAGGATCATCGCCTCGATCCGCCCCACATGCTTTTCGTCGACTTGGTTCAACGCCTCTTCGGGGACCATCGAACTGATACCGGGAAGCATCTTGAGGACCTGCTGCAACGGGCCCATCCGACGCATGGTGGCAAACTGCGACAGCATGTCGTTGAAGTCGAGGCCGCCCTTGCGCATCTTGCCCTCGAGTTCCTTGACCTGCTCCTGATCGAGGGCAGTTTCGGCACGCTCGATGATGCCCAGGACGTCGCCCATGCCAATGATGCGCCCAGCCATGCGATCCGGGTGGAACACGTCCAAAGCGTCCACGGCCTCGCCCACGCCGATGAAGCGCACCGGGGTTCCCGTTGCGGCGCGGACGCTGAGCACGGCCCCGCCCCGGGTGTCGCCGTCCAGTTTGGTGAAAATCGCTCCGGTCACGGGCACCCTTTCGTGAAAGGCCTGGGCCACATTGACCGCCTCCTGTCCCGTCGTCGAATCGAGGACCAAGAACACTTCGCTGGGGCGCGTCGCATCGTGGACTTGGCGCAACTCCTGCATCAAGTCTTCGTCCAGCGTGAGACGCCCAGCCGTGTCCACGATGAGCACATCCAGCATGAGATGCCGGCAACGCTCCAACGCTTCGCGCGCGATTTGCGGTGGTTTGGTTCCGTCCGTCTTGGCATAAACGGGCACATCGACTTGCTCGCCAAGCACCTGCAACTGATGGACGGCTGCGGGGCGCTGGGTATCGCAAGCCGCCATCATCGGCTTCTTGCCCTGCTTCTGGAACCACTGGGCCAGCTTTGCGCAACTCGTTGTCTTGCCCGAACCCTGCAAGCCGCACATGAGGACGACGGTCGGCGGTGCGGGCGACCAATTGAAACGAACGGTCTCGCCGCCGAGGATGTCCACGAGTTCGTCGCGGACGATCTTGACGATGGTCTGGTCTGCGGTCAGGCTGCCGAACACCGCTTCGCCGACGGCCTTCTCCCGGATGCGCCGCATCAGGTCTTTGGCGACGGCGAAGTTGACGTCGGCCTCGAGCAACGCCACGCGGATTTCGCGCAACGCCTCGTTTACGTCGTCTTCGGTGAGCCTTCCCTTCCGCCGCAACCCGGCAAAGACCCCGGACAGGCGGCGCGTCAAATTGTCGAGCATAGGGCTCGGGGATTGTACTCCGGTGGCAGGGGCCGGAAACGGTCGCGATCGGTTCAGGGCGTGGGAAGGTGGATGATTCGCCGTTCGGGTTCACGACTCACGATTCACATTCACTTCCCCTAAATCTGGAAAGATTGGAAGAGGGAAGTTGGTGACGCCGGCCAACGCTCCCATTGGTCAGGGTGTGCGGGCGGAAACGTCAACCCGGCACTCGATCTCTTGGCGAAGTCTGTACGGTCTGCCGGGCGGGAATGTTGTCGGTGGACGAAACGTGGGCGGGCCCGGTCAGACCGTGGCACCCCGGGCTCCCTGATCACATTCCCCCGCGTTCGACTTCGAGACTTCGGCCCGGAGTCGTGGGCGGTTGATCTGTAGTGAAACGGCACGGGCCGAACCTCAGGCTGACGCTGGCATGGTGATCGGAGCGCGGGCAGGCTAGAACGTCCCGTACAGTCGGTCGCCAAAGTCGCCTAGGCCGGGCAAGATGTACTTGAGGTCGTTCAGGCCGCGATCGAGCGCCGCTGTGTGAATGTCAACATCGGGATGTTGAGACTGCAGGTGTTCGACTCCCTCGGGTGCCGCGATGATGGAGACCATCGTGACCTTCTCGGCGCCGTGCGACTTCATGAATGCGATGGCTTGCGCCGCCGAGCCACCCGTCGCCAGCATGGGGTCCAGACAAAGGCAGTAACAGCCCGTCAAACGTGGCAACTTCATGTAGTAACTGCGCGCCACCGCTGTCTCCTCGTTGCGCTCCAGACCAATGTAACCGACACGGACGTCGGGAAACATGGCGGTCACTGGCCCGAGCATCCCCAGTCCTGCGCGCAAGACGGGAACTGCCGCGATCGGTTGGTCCAGTCGACGGCCATCCGTGTACTCCAGCGGCGTTTCCACCGTGATCTGCCGTGTGCGAATGTTGCGTGTGGCGTCGAGGGTCAGGAGAGTCGTCAGTTCGCGCGCCAAACGGCGATACTGGTCGGGTTGCGTGCTCCGGTCGCGAAGCTCGGCCAGGTAGTGCGCCGCCAGCGGATGGTCGCAGACGAGCAGGCTCATCGGCCGATGCCCATGCCTCGCGCCAGAGCGGCCCAGGCCTTCGCGTCGACCTCCTCGACTGTGCCATCGGTGTAGCCCACCAGCCTGGACCCATCGGGCCACGGTTCGGTCTCGTAGAACAAAGGACGCTTGCCCTCGACGGGCGCGAGTCCACGGAGTTTGGGGTTCAGAACGAACGCGCCGCCGTTCGGATTGACGGTCTGGCCAACCGTTCCGTCCATGTCCACGATGTAGACCAGGTCCTCGGCGTCTTCTGGCTCGGGGTACTTCTCCATGATCTCGACGTAGGACTTGATGGCTTTGCCTAGGGCGATGGCCCGTTTGTAGGACTCGGCCTTTGGCGGCAGCTCGGTCTCGGGTTCGTCAGGTTGGGTCAGCCCGCCCAAAGCGCCTAGAATGCCGCCCAGTTCCGGGGGCTGATTGCGCAGTTCGATCGCCTTCGCCTTGTTGACGCCCGTCGGCGAAAAGCTGGCGATGCTGCTCGAGAGCACCAGGGTGAGCCGCAGTTCGTCAGAGGTGTTGAACTTGGGCATGTCCTCGTTCAAGCTCTGCGCGTCGGGGTTGACCTTTCCCTTGTAGGTGACCAGGTACTCCTTTCCAGCTACCACCACGGTCTCGCCCGAAGTCCAGTGTTTGGACATCGCATCGGCGTAGGGGTTGGTCGCTCCCATCATCATGCCCATCATGGCGCCCATGATGCCCGCTCCCG
Source organism: Fimbriimonadaceae bacterium (assembly GCA_039811705.1). Taxonomy (GTDB): domain Bacteria; phylum Armatimonadota; class Fimbriimonadia; order Fimbriimonadales; family Fimbriimonadaceae; genus UBA2387. The sequence goes on from JBDHZD010000031.1 coordinate 31,685, forward strand.
CGTCGCCGCTGGCCCCGGCCACGGTCAACTCCACGGCCTGATAGGCATCGCCCATGTCGTCCAGTTTGACGCTGAGCGGAAGCGCTTTGCCCGACATCACCTCCACCCACGTCAGCTGACGTTGGCTAGCGGGCGGCAAGGGAGTCGCTGGCGGGACTGGGGTGGTCGCCTGCTGGCCCAAAAGGGCCACAACGAGAGAGAGCGCGTGAGTCGTCATCGCAAACACCTACACCACCGATTCTAGCCGAGGGGTGCGATTTGTATAATGAAAACATGCGCCTGCTGGTCCTTTTGCTTGCTTCCGTTTCCTCGGTCGCTTCCGCGCAATGGTTCGAGGACCGGTGGATGGTCCAAGGCGAGAAGGCCTACCGCGTGTTTCCACCCGTGTGTGCGGCGCAGGGACAGGTTGGGAACCTGAAGTGGTCGCCCGACGGTCGGTTTCTGGCGATCATTCGGACGTCCACGGATGGTCTGGTGCAGACGTTCCGCAACGAAATCGCCAACCCAGGCAGCCAGAAGACCATGCCGCCCATGGCGATCGTTCTAGAGGTTTTCAATCCTGCGACGGGCAGGACGACCGTTGGGGGACGTTGGGAGCCCAAGGAGTCCGGCACACCTCCCCCGGTGGTCGAAGTGCAATGGATGGCAGGAACCTCCTACCTGTTCGTCACGGCTCGAGAGCAGCGTCTAGGATTGCGTTCCGAAAGCAGGGGACCGGAATCGCCGACTCCGACCACCTTGGAGCGTGTGGACGCGGCCTCGGGACAGCGGACGACCGTGCTGACGACTCCAGACTCCGACACGATCACGCTCGGCCTCTCGCCCACCCAGCCCATGGGCTTCGCCTATTACAACCAGGGCGAGCAGTTGCTAGGGGTTCTGCTGCAACAGAACCGCGTGAGCGAACCGGTGCCGCTGCAAGGACTTGGGCGAGCCGTGCCTGGCTACCCTTTGTGGTCCAAGGATGGTATGAGGCTCGGATTGGCCTCCCATGTGCTGAACGGGACCCGCTATGAGGCGCGATTCCATGAGGTCGATCTGGCAACGTTGTCGCTGCGCGAAGTCCCCCTTTTCGAGCTCTATGAACCGCCGTTGCCCCTCATCCAAGGCGGCGTCCAGTCCATCGACTTGGGCGAGCGCTTGGGCACCCCGGGCAGGACCACGGTCGCGATCATCCATGGGCCCTTGCCCGAGGTGTTGCCAGGCTTGGCTCCAAGTCTCGAGCCCAAATTGCCGGACAACTTCACCCCCGCGGTCATGGGCTTCGACGCCGGAACCATCGCAGTAGACCCTACCGGCCGATTTGTGGCTTACACCAACCAGGGTCTGGCGTTGGTCAGCGAACTCGTCCCCGTTCCGTTGGCCATCTATGAGCAGGCCAAAGCGGCCCGGGAGCGCAGCGAAAAGTTGACGCAGGCCAAGCAGGTGGCGACGGGATTCCTGATCTACTCGGCGGACAACGACGATATCCTGCCTTCGAACCGCGCCGATTGGCAAACCTTGATCGCACCGTATCTGAGGAACAACAAGCTGCTGGAAGGCTTCGTGTACTCGTTCAGGGGCGGCTCGCTGACGGACGTCGAGAACCCTTCGCAGACCGAGCTTGGGTTCATCTCCATGCCTGGGGGCCGGATCGTGGCCTATGTGGACTCGAGTGTCCGCTGGGTACCAGACGTGCCGTAACCCGGGGCTTGCGGCCCATTCTCGGAGTGCCACGGTCTGCGCGGGTCGGGGTTTGTTGGGTGGTTGTGCCCGTCGAGCCCGCCGGACCGTGAATCCCATCGCCGAAAAGAACACGGCCTGCCGGGCAAACACGTTCTCGTTAGTGCGGAAGCAGATCTGGGCCCGGTCAGGCCGTGGCACCCCTGCCTCGCCCTTCTCGGGTGCCACGGTCTGCGCGGGTCGGGGTTTGTTGGGTGGTTGTGCTCGGCGAGCCCGCCAGACCGTGAATCCCATCGCCGAAAAGAACACGGCCTGCCGGGCAAACACGTTCTCGCTAGTGCGGAAGCAGATCCGGGCCCGGTCAGGCCGTGGCACCCTGCCTCGCACTTCTCGGGTGCCACGGTCTGCGCGGGTCGGGGTTTGTTGGGTGGTTGTGCCCGGCGAGCCCGCCAGACCGTGAATCCCATCGCCGAAAAGAACACGGCCTGCCGGGCAAACACGTTCTCGCAAGTGCGGAAGCAGATCGGGGCCCGGTCAGGCCGTGGCACCCCTGCCTCGCCCTTCTCGGGGTGCCACGGTCTGGGCCGGTCGAGGTTTGTTGGGTGGTTGTAGCCGGTGTGCCCGCCAGACCGTGAATCCAACTGCCGACCAGAACACGGCCTGCCGGGCAAACACGTTCTCGCTAGTGCGGAAGCAGATCTGGGCCCGGTCAGGCCGTGGCACCCCCGCTTGCCCCATCGCGGGGTGCCATTGGGTTCGTTCCTAACTAGCCTGCAGCGGTTGGCGCCTCGTGGTGCTCGAAGTGCTCGCTGGCCGCCTGCGTGAGCGTGGTAAAGTGGGCGCCCTTCATGCGGAAGTAGCGGATCGCGTGCTTCAGCGTCGTGGCGGAGTCGGTGTAATCGCGCATGCCGATGCAGATCACTTCGCGGTCGATGTTGGCCTCGAAAATCTCCTTGCATGCGTCGAAGCCCAGATCAAGATAGGCATGCTTGCCCTCGTGGACGGCCACGGGAATATGCAGGAGCCTGTTCTTGCCTTCGGCCTTCAGGTCGTCGGCGCTGCTGTGGTAGGGCTCGTGCGGTGCGCCGTTCCAATCCACGAACATGCGGTACTCGGCGTCCGGGATCACCGAACTGTCCACCAAAATGCCAATGTCCTCCAGATGCGGGATATCGCTGGGCAGCAGTGCGAACGCTCCGGCGCGGAACGCGGTGGCCTTGACCAGGTGGGATTTCAGGGTGTCCTTGGCGATGCGGATGACATTGCCCCGCTCCTTGGGGTCCTCGATGTAGCCGCGCTCGTTCTCGAAGTTCACCTTCATGCCGATCTCGTGCCAGTTCGGGATCTTGTGGATGAACTCTCGGTAGTAGAGGTTGGTGTTGCTGCTGGCGTCCTTCATGGAGACGTGGATCAGCCACGTCGCCGGGACGAATTCGGACTCGAGGACGTCGATGTACTCCGGGGTGAAGCACCGATCGTGATGGGCGCCTTCGCAATCAATCGTGAAAACAACATTAGGCATGGTTAGGGATGCTCCTGGACCTCGCACCGTCCCTCAGCGTCCACCGTGAAGGTGGCCCTTTTGCCGAGGACGTGAAACCGCTTGAACACGATGCGCCTCCACTCAGGCGGGAGATTCGGTCGAACGGTGAGCCATTGTCCACCTTTGAGTTGTTTCGACCAGTTCGCATCGGGGTCCTGCCGAGAGTCTATCCTAAACCCGCCGAAGCCGTAAAGGACGGTCTGCAAACAGCCGCCCGCGCCGGTCAAAAAGTACGTCACGTCTTTCTTCCGCTTTTCGCTGAAGAGCAGGAGCGGGTGCTGGGTGAAGTCCTGCCAACTCTTGCGCCAGGTGGCGTAGGCGCGTTCACGCTCGCCGAGTCGAGCCCAGATCAGGGCGTGGACCGAATCGCTCATCGCCGGGCCGTTCGCAGTGACCTTGTCGGCGAAGCGCTCCATCATCGCGCGCGCTTCGGCCTCGGCTTCGGGGTTTTGGAGGGGGTAGATCGAGAGGACGGCGGCGGCTTGCTTGTAACTCTTCAGGGAGTCGCCATCATAGGTGAGAAACGTAGTTGAATCGCGCGGCAACTTGTACTGAACATTCAATCCTAGCGGTTCAGTGGTCCACTGGGCCAGCAGGTTCGTGTAGAGGTCGTTGTCGCCGATGTGGAACTCGTCGGGCGACATCGTGTTCTTGATCTCGAGGGCGTCCATCGGCCCTTCGCTCCGCAGTCTGTAGAAGTTCGAAGCCTCACGCCTCAACCGATCGACGCGTTCGGAATCGACAATGCCCAGGGCGGCCGCCTGAGCGAGCGACCACGCGACAGAGCCCGTGATGTGGTGTTGCTTGCGCGACTCGCCGGGCGCCGTCTCGCGGCCCGTCACGGAGGATTCCCACGGGTACTTGACGCCCGACGCTTGGACGTCCGGCCCGCGGTCGGTCGCCGCCCCCAGCCAGTCTTGAAACTCCTTGGTCGCGGCATGGGCCAGAGCGAGACGATACAGCGGGATGATCGCCGCCCGCTCTGGGGCGATCAGCGCCATCGCCGGAAACACCCAGATATCGGCGTCCCAGAACACGTGGCCGTTGTACGTCTGTCCGCTCAGCCCCAGCGGCGAGACCCCCATCGGCACCTCGCGGTGCGCTTCCGGGTTCATGCTCGCCGAGAGATAGAACATGAACGAGCGCACGGCCTGTTGGTCCTCGACGGGGCCGTCGATCTCGATGTCGGTCTCCCATCGCTTGGCCCACGCCTCGGTCGAAGCGGCGAGCACTTCGTCGAACGAGAGCGTCGGTAGTTCCTCAGCCGAAGCGCTTTCGCGCAAGCCGCGAACTTGGGCAATCTTGCGAACGCTGGACTCGAAGTCGCACACAGCTACACGCTCGAAGGTCAAGTCGCGCACGGTGAAGTAGTACTTGCGCAATCGGCCGGGCATCGAACCCGCGAACCTGCCCGAAGTCTTGGTGACCACGCGCACCTCGCCTTGGGGGAGTTCGTAGCGGTCGCTGCCGCCCGGTCCGCCCTTGGCTTCGGCCAGATGGGCGATGCTGGCCTCGATCGGTTCCTCGGTGGCGGCGACCACCTCCCACCGCTCGGCGGCGATCGGCAGGTCGGGGTGTAGAACGGTTGAGCCGAGGAAGCGGATCGGCTGGCCGCTGGGCCCCTCGACCGAGAACGTCGTGGTGAGAACGCCCGACTTCATGTCCAGCACCTGCTCGTAGGCG
>JBDHZD010000032.1:0-36313 GCA_039811705.1 Fimbriimonadaceae bacterium
CCGTCGTCCCGTGTCTCCACGCGTGCACCCATCGCCCTCAAGCCCTCGGCGACACGCTCGATCCGATCGCTTTCTTTGACCCGCAGTTCGCGCGCGTCGCGGATCACGCTGACGCCATCGCATTGGGTGGCCAGCACGGCCAGCACCGGAATCTCGTCGATGAGTCGTGGGACCAATCCCCCGGATATCTCGAAGGGGCGTAGGTCGCCACCATCCTGAACGGTTAGGTCGGCGACGGGCTCGCCCATCTGGTCGCGGTGCGCTTCGGCGAACCACTTGACGCCCGCTTGGTCGAACACATCGAGGATTCCGGTTCGTGCGGGGTTCACGCCGACGTCTTCCAGGGTCAGCCTTGCCGCGGGCAAGAGGGCGGATGCGACCATGAAGAACGCCGCGCTCGAGATGTCGGCCGGGACGGCAAAGTCGAAAGGTTGCACGTCTTGACCCCCTGCGACGGAGACGACATGCCGCTCTCCGTCGCGGTGTCGGCTCACTTGAACGTTGCATGCGGACAGCATGCGCTCGGTATGGTCTCGGGTCAGGGTGTCCTCTTCCACGGTTGTGGTTCCCGATGCCCGGAGGCCAGCCAACAAGATGCAACTCTTGATTTGGGCGCTGGCGACGGGCGTTGCGTAGTGAATCCCGGTCAGGCCGCCTCCCTGGATCGTGATGGGAGGCCGGTCGCCTTGTACGCTCGCACCCATCAGCCGAAGGGGTTCCGCAATGCGGCCCATAGGTCGGCGGCTGAGCGAGGCATCCCCGGAGAGTGTCGCGGTGATCGGTCTGGAGGCGATCAAGCCGCTCAGCAAGCGCATCGTGGTGCCCGAGTTGCCGCAATCGAGCAGTTCTTTAGGGGTCTGCCACTCAGAGGGGTGCAACAGCCAGCCGTCGTCGACGCTCTCCACCCGCAGGCCCATCGCTTCCAGGCAACGGCGTGTGGCTTCTGCGTCCTCGGAGCCAAGCGGGTTTCGCACGCGGCTGGTGCCCGTGGCGATCGCCCCGAACATCAGAGCGCGATGGGTCAGCGACTTGTCCGATGGCGGGCGGTAGCGACCTTCGATCGCGGCGGCGGGCCCGATGCGCAACGATGCCATGTGTTGGCACCATTGTGGCATCCAGCCTACTTCGGCTGGGGTGGCGGCGGAGGATCGACCGAGATCACCGGTCCGGGTGCGCTCTGTTTCTCCGCGAGTTTGGCCTTCACCATCTCGACCACGTCCACTCCGAACAGGCTGTTCAGTTGCTCGACCATCGAGAGCGCCTTGGGTGGCAGGGCGGGGGACGATCCGTCCACCATCGTGATGCGGTCGATGTGGGTATTCGAGATGGTGTCGACCACGGCCGTGATGATCGGTTCCAGCTTTTGCAGGACCAGCACGTCGCGCGCGTTGGGGCCCCAGTTGTCGGCGATCTTGGAGAGGGCGTCGGCGCGGGCTTTGCCTTCTTCGATGATGGGTGCGACCAGGGCTTTGGCCTCGGCTTCGGCGGCCTCCATCTGTGCAATGGCGGGCTTGACCACGTCGGCCTGCAAGCGTCCGCGCACCTGTTCGATGCGCGCCTCTTGAACCTTGACTTCCGCCTTGGACTGGGCGACTTGCGCTGCCACTTGTGCGAGTTCTTCTGCGACCAGGGCTTGCTCGCGGCTGCGGATGTCCACCAACTTCTTGGCGGCTTCGGCTTTGGCGATGGCGGTTCTTGATTCGACCTGGGCGCGGACCTCTCGCTCTCTGTTTTCGGCGGCGCGAATGACCGCTTCGGCCTTGGCCCTCGCTTCGGCGATTCGGGCGCGGGAGATGAGCTGGGCGTTCTTGCCTCGGCCAATGGAGTCCAAGTAGCCCGCCTCGTCGTGGACGTTCTGGATTTTGAGCGTGTCCACCACAAGGCCGAGCCGGGTCATGTCCTCTTCGACCTCGTGGACCAAACGTTCGGCGAAGAGCAGTTTGTCTTCGTTGACCTCCTCGGGCGTCATCGTGGCGAGAACGCCGCGCAGGGCGCCTTCGAGGTTGTCTTTGATGATCTGGACGATCTCTGGACGGGCTTTGCCCAAGAATCGTTCAGCAGCATTGTTGAGCAGGGGGGCATGGCCCGCGATTTTGACGTTGGCCACACCTTGGACCGTCAGCGGCACGCCGCCTTTCGAATACGCACCGGTCGCGCTCACGTCGATCACCATGTTGGTCAGATCCATGCGGTCCACCCGCTCGAAGAAGGGGACACGCAAGCCCAGCCCGCCCCGGATGAAGCGAACGCCACGCCCCGAGATGATGGCCACCTCGTTCGGTGGCACGAGGATGATGATGTTGCGGATGTTGAAGAAGATGAGCAGGGCGAGGATCGCGAACAGAATCAGCCCGCCTTGGACGATGGTCATCACGAGATCGCTCACGATTGGGCCTCCTGATTCGATTTGCCGGAGAGGGCCTTGGCCACGTCGATGCCAGTGGTCTTCGCGACCGATTGGAGGATGGCGTTTAGCATATCGGGGTACGCGGAGATGTAGTTGGCGAGCACCTTGCCATCGCCTCCGTCCACCATATTGATGCTGTCGATCTGGATTTTGGCGACGCCCTTGGCCGCGTTGTGGAGAATCTTCTCGATGTCTTCGAGGACTTGGATGCTCATGGCGTCTTCGCCGGCCTTGTCCCAGGCCTCGTTCATCAGGCGGAGCGCTTCGGAGACTGCGGCGCCGCGTTCTCGGACGAGGGCCGCCTCGCCGCGTGCGCGAAACATCTCGGCCTCGCGTTCGGCTTCCGCGGGCAAGACCCGGTCGGCTTTGAGACGGATGCCTTCGAGCTCGGCGCGGATTCGCTGGAGCTCTTGTTCGGCCTCGGCGCGGGCTTGGCGGGCCGCTGCGAGGACGCGCTCTTCCTCGGACTTCACTTCGGCTTCGAGTTCGGCCAGCACGCGGCGGAGGTCGTTCTCCATTTGCCGAACTTGTGCTTCGACCTGGGCTTCGGTGACGCTGGCCTTGGCGCGGTTTTCGGCTTCGGCAAGTTCGGCTTCGCGCCTGGCGTCGCTTTCGGCCATTTCGGCGTCGCGGATGACGTTCGCGATGGCTTCCCTGCCGATGGAGTCGAGGTATTGGACCTCGTCGCTGACGTGCTGAATCTTGAGCGTCTCGAGTTGGATACCCAGCTTGTTCAGGTCGGAAATGGATTCGTGTCCGAGTTCTTCAGCGAACCGGAGCCGGTCTTGGTTGACTTCTTCCGGCGTCAGCTTGGCGAGAACGCCACGGAGGTGGCCTTCAAGGGTCTCCTTCGCCACGCGTTGGATGTCCTTCTGGTCTCTCCCGAGAAACCTCTCGATGGCGTTGCCGATGAGCTTGGGGTCGTTCGAGACTTTGACGTTGGCGATGGCATTCACCGCGAGCGGGATGCCGCCCTTCGAGTAGGCGCCGCGGACGCTGATCGGCACTTCGAGGACGTTCATGGACATCACATCGATTTTGCGGATCCAAGGAATCTCAAACGCGGCCCCGCCAAAGATGGGGCGGTAGCCGCGGCGGCTTTCGCCCACGCGGCTCTTGCCGCCCGAGAGGATCAACACTTTGTTCGGTGGGCAGATGCGTCGTAACCGGACCAGCATGCTGAACAGCGTCAGCATGACGGCGGCTGCGACGAGTGCGGGAATCCAATCCGAGGCCTGCAAGAGTCTTGCGAAATCCAATCTCTATCTCCTGTGAACCAGACCTTCTAGATACGGCGCACAGGTCCTGCTGGTTGAGGCCGAGAAGACCTAAGTTGCATTCGGTGGGCGGTCTGCGTCACGATGCAACGGTCCCGATGCCCGTCTTCGAGTTTCGCTGCACCCAGTGCCGACACCGGTTCGCCAAACTGGTTGGCATGACCGCCGAGCCGGACGACTTGACGTGTCCGAAGTGCGGGTCGCTGGGCGCCGAGCGGCTGGTCAGCCGATTCGTCCGTGGCAGAAGCGACGATGACCGCGTCGACGAACTCGCCGACCGCGTCGAGCTGATGGGCGAGCCGGACAGCCCGACCGCGATGCGGAGCTTGGTGCGGGAGATGGGCAAGGCGATGGAAGAGGATATGGCGGACGAGATGGAGGAAATGTACGAGGCCGATATTTCGGGTGAATCCTTGGACGAAGACCTATGAAGAAAGCTGGAGACATCACGGTCATCTGTGGGAGCATGTTCGCCGGCAAGACCGAAGAACTGATCCGGCGCGCCCGACGCGCCCTGTATGCCAAGCGCAAGGTCCAGGTGTTCAAACCCCGCGTGGACAGCCGCTACCACGAATCCATGGTCGTGACCCACGAGGGCGTGCGCCACGAAGCGGTTCCGGTTTCGGGTGTGCGGGAACTTGCCGTGGCGATCGACGACGAGACCGACGTGGTGTTGCTGGACGAGGCGCAGTTCTTCAGCAACGACATCGTGCCGTTGGTGCAGGCGTTGGCCCGGTGCGGGCGAGACGTGATCGTGGCGGGGCTGGACCAGGATTTCCGGCGCGAGCCGTTCGGCCCGATGCCCCAGTTGTTGGCGATCGCCGACGAAGTGGTGAAACTCCGTGCCATCTGTATGAAATCGGGCGACCCGGCGAGCCACACCTATCGCATCATCGACGGCAAGCCCGCGGCCGCAGACGATCCCATCATCTTGATTGGCGCCACAGAAAGCTACGAGGCGCGGAGCCGGGCGGAGCACCGACTCGCCGGCGAGCCGCCCGTGCCCCGCGGAGCCAAGCCGTGGCTCAAACTGATCGAACCCGCCGGGCGCTCGAAGAAGGGCGGGCGTTCAAAGCCCCGAAAGCCCACGAGCTAGCACGTTCCCCAGATTCTCCGCCCTGCCCTTGAGCCTTGGCGTTGCTCTGTCCGAGAATTCAACTGCAACAGTCTGTGGACAGCGCGCGAAGTCGATGGTCTTCTATGGGGATTCTCGTTGCCGCAACCGATCATTTCGTCACGTCGCCCACGCCTGCTGGATGCGAAGAGCGCCCATGGTACAGCCGCATTTGAAGTCGCAAGAAACGCTCAACGACATCGCCACGAACACGGGCGACCTGCCCGCATTTCCGGCCGCGGCCTTGCAGATCATGCGGGAGTCCGAGTCGCCGACGTGCACCGCTGCGCGCATTGCCGAGCTGATCAACCACGACCCAGCCCTTTGCGCGCGAGTGCTGCGGCTGGCGAACAGTCCCTACTATGGGTTGGCCCGCCAAGTGGCGGATGTTCAGGACGCCGTCGTTTTGCTCGGCTTGCGCAGTGTTCGCAATTTGGCGATGGTGGCGGCGACCTACGCATGGATGTCGCAGCCCATTCGAGCCTACGATCTGCAGCCGAAGCAGATGTGGGTGAACGCCTTTGGAACGGCGAACATCGCTCAGGAAGTTGCGCGCATGGTTCGAGTGCCCGATGTGGACCACGTGTTCACGGCGGGTCTTCTGCACGATCTGGGCAAGATCGCCATCGGCCTGTGGCTCGAGAAGCGCGCCCACGGAACGGTCCGCGTGCTCGTGCGGCAACTGCTCCGCAAGAACGCCACGTTCGACCTGGTCGAGCGTCAAGTCCTGGACTTCACTCACGCCGACGCCGGCAGCTATCTGGCCGAGCTGTGGAACCTGCCCAAGTCCATCGTGGATGCGATCAAGTACCACCATGATCCAGACCTGTGCGAGCCAGCTTCGAAAATCGTGGACTGCGTCCACGTGGGCATGGTTCTCAGCGAGAGCATGACGACGCAAATCATCGCGGAGTTCGATGCCGAGGAGGGTGCCCCTGCGGAGGAAGCTTTGCCGCTGGTGCCCGAAGGCGACCCAATCCGTCCGGGCGAAGGCGCGATGTTGCGGCTTCGGCTCAAGGACGAGGATCTGGCGGATTTGAAGGAGCGTTGTCTGGTCGCCTTCCGGGGTTACGCTCAAATGTTCGAAGACCCGGCTCAACGTCGTGCCGCTTGACCTGAGCAAGCCTGCGACGACCTCCGACAATTTGGCATGGAGGCCCCGACGGCATTGCGAAGTTGGGGTGGAGCGAACTTGGCATTGATCACGAGCATCGACAACCCAGGTGAGGTGGACCTATGAAGGCGGAGTACGTGAACCCGTTTGTTGCAGCGACCGGACAGACGTTGCGCGAGGTGCTGGGAATCGCTGTTCGCCGCGGAGAACCCGACGCACTGGCCGAGTTGACCACCCATGAGCAGGTCAACATCGCCATCGGCATTACGGGCGACGTTCAGGGCATGCTCATCGTCGGTATGTCGGTCCTCACCGCCGACCGGCTGGCCAGCCAGATCACGCAACAGCAGATCGTGACGTTCGACCAGGTGGCCGCCCAAACCGTAGCCGACCTCTCCAACCGCATCGCCGACCATGCGATCATCGCTCTCGAAGATCAGGGCTACACGTGCGACGCCACACCACCGACGGTGATCCGCGGCAAGAACGTGAAGATGGACACGATGGGTGTGGCCACCCTGAAGTTGCCCTTTGATTTGGGCGAACATGGCGAGGTCACCATCGCGCTGAGCCTTGGCGAGAGGTTGGAAGGCTTGTTGCAGGCGTCCTAGACCCAACCTCGGGCCCTCCAAGGTCCTTGGTCAGCCCTTGCGGATGGGGAGAAATCGTGCTATGATGCTCGGAACCGGTCGATGCCGGTAACAATTTCAACCCAGGAGGGGCCACGCAGCAAACATGTTTACAGCAGCAACCGTCATCGTGCTCGGCTCCTCGGCCGCGCGCTAAGCGAGACGAGGGAGCCGGGCAGCTCAATCCTCGACCCTTTGGTCGAGCCTGTCGCGGCATTCCCCGAGAGGCTTCGATCCCGCCCCTGAGCCGAGTTCTCGGCCTTGAGGATCAGCAGCACCATTGTCTTTCGCTTTCGATGATGACGCGGCCGAACGTCGCCGCCACCCTCGCCATTCGGGCAAGCACAAGTCCAAGGACCGCTCCGCCCACGTCTCAAAGTCCCCCGTTGCCTCCGGGCTGGTTCTCAGTCAGCAAGGATCGCGCATCGAAGTCGATCTCGACGGAACGACCGTGTTTGCGCAATGCCGCGTGCCCGGCGTCGTGCCCGGCGACACTGTTCAACTCAAGGGCGACGCCTGGAACCGGCTTGTCGTCTCGGTCTCGCCACGCACCACCGAGTTGCGGCGGCTGGGAGCGGATGGGCGCAAGATCAAGCCGATCGCGGCCAACCTGGATCTCGGAGTCGTGGTCACCGCGGTGGCCGACCCGGCTTTCAAACCTCGGCTGATCGACCGCTATCTGGCCGCCTTTTGGCGCGGCGGAATGAAAGCCCTCATCGTGTTGAACAAAGTGGATCTGGGCTCGCCCGATGACTTGGCGCATGCTCGCCGCGAACTGGAGGCGTTCGCCGCAGTCGGCGTGCCTTGGTTCGAGGTCTCGTGCTCGACCCGCGACGGGATCGAGGCGCTGCGCGAAGCGTTGGCGGGCCGACTGTCGGCGTTGGTGGGCCACTCGGGGGTCGGCAAGTCCTCCTTGATGAATGCGCTAAGCGGTCAGTGCATCGCCGCGACGGGGCATGTGAACGAAGACACAGGCAAGGGACGGCACACCACGACCACCTCGCACCTTCGTGTCCTCCCAGGGGGTGCGCGCGTGATCGACACACCTGGAGTCCGCACATTCGCCGTGGACTTTGAGTCCGCCGAGGAGGTCGAGGCGGCTTTTCCCGAGTTCGCCCGTCATGCTAGACGATGCGAGCCCGGTTGTCGGCACCAAGGGGAAGAGGGTTGCGGTGTGGGCGAAGCCCTGGCGCGCGGCGAGATCCACCCGGGGCGATACAAAGCCTATCGGGGGCTCTTGGCCGAAACCACCGGCGAGCCCGATCCCACGTTCGGCGGGTTTGTTTGCGGCCATTGCGGTGCGGACGTCGTTCCCGAAGGCGCGGGTTCGGGGCACCGCAACCACTGCCCGCGATGCCTGCACAGCCGCCATCTCGACACGCGTCCGGGCGACAGGGCCTCGGGGTGTGGAGGCGACATGGAGCCTGTTGCAGTCTGGGTGCGGCGAGGAGGCGAATGGGCAATCATCCACCGTTGCAGCCGGTGCGGTGCGTTCTCGTCGAATCGGATCGCGGCGGACGACAACCAGTTCGTTCTTCTCTCTCTCGGTGCGCGTGCGCTGGCGAACCCGCCATTTCCAGTGGATCGGCTGGCCTCGGAGGTCGTTTGAAGGTATCGTCCGCTCGTGGCAAAGCCCGAAGCCGACTCACCTTTGCGCCCGCTCATCGCGGCGGTGGAGTTCGTGGGCGAGTGCACCCTAATTGTCTGGGACGCGTTCCGCCGCCTGTTCGCCCGCCCGTTCGAATGGCGCGAGACGCTGGCCCAGATGGCGTTCATCGGCGTCTCGTCCGTGCCTATCGTGGCTCTGACCAGCTTCTTCTCCGGCGCGGTCTTGGCGCTCTATGGGGCCGAGTTCCTGGTTCGGTTCGGGGCTGGGTCGTTGGCGGGTGCGACGGTGGGTCTCTCGATGACCCGCGAGATCGCGCCCGTGCTGGCGGGGATCATGGTCGCGGGCCGGTGCGGTTCGGCGATGGCGGCCCAGATCGGGTCGATGGCGGTCACCGAACAGATCGACGCCCTCCGCATGCTCAGCGTCCATCCTACGAACTATCTGGTCATCCCGCGTATCTTGGCCGGCGTGCTGATGTTGCCAGTGCTTGCACTCGTGGGAATGTACACCGGCGTCTTCGGCGGGCTGTTGGTGGCACAGTCGAACGGGGTTCCGAGTGGGGCGTTCATCCAATCCATCCAGCAATACGTGGAACCGTGGGATTTCATGGGCGGCATGCTCAAGATGCCCGTGTTCGGGCTGATCATCGCGGTTGTGGCCTGTCAGCAGGGGCTCCGCACCAAGGGAGGGGCCGTGGGTGTCGGTCAGGCGACCACGCGATGCGTTGTCATTTCGATGGTCCTGATCTACGTGGCCAACTACTTTCTTGCCGAACTGTTGTACTAGGCGGGGCTTGCACGTCCATCCTCAGCCCGGACGAGCGGCTTCGATCGTGAGCGTTCGCGATGTTTTGAGTTTGGGTGGGGCTCCTTTGTATGCCATCCAGTGGCTCGGACCGATCAATCCGTAGCCTTCGGCTCCCTCTTCGAGCCGATAGTTGACTCCATACGAAACGGCCACGCGCTCGTTCAGGCTGGGCATCACGTAAAAGAAGCAGGGATAAGTCGCTCCTTCGGCGGCCGTATCCGCGAACGTGGGGTCCTGGGGCACCCATCCCACACCGGGGAACCACACTTCGGCCCACGAGTGCGAGTCTTTGGGCGCCTTCGGTCCCTCTCCCTCGTCGGCTACGAAGCCGTTGACGATGCGAGCAGGGATGCCCATCTTCCTCACCAATCCGACATAGAGTTCGGCGTACCCCTCGCATCGAGCGACGCCGTCGCGCAGGGTGGGCATGAGTGCGCCGTGGCCGTCGGCTTGATACTCGAGCGCCGCCAAGGTCGCCATATAGGCCTTCACCGTGGCGGCGAGCGGAGAGGAACCCTCGCGCGGGGGGACGGGAAACGTGGCATCGTAGAACTTGGCCAGCGCCTCGACATCTTCTTCCGAGCCTGCCTGGTTCAACCAGGGCCTCACGTCGTAGGGCAACGCGTCATAGGCGGCCCATGGCACGTTGAGCGCGGCTGGGTTGACACGATAGTTCCGTACCACCACATGGGCCTTCTGGTCGAGGGACACAGGCTTGGCGACGTCAGCGAGCCGCAACGTGAGCGCCGGGGACCGGTCGGGGGCGACGTATTCGATCGCAGAGCCTGCGTCCTTGGTCCACGATTCGACCGTCTGGTGGCTCATCGAGCCGAAGATGGGGGTGGCGACGACGAGTTTCTCCGGCGTTCCGCCGACCAACTCGCCTTCCCAGTGGTCCACGATGTCGTACTCTCGGGGTGCGAACCACTCCGACTCAGCCGGAGTCGTCGGGTTGAGGACCCCTTCCGCGATGTTGTTGCCCCGCTTCTTGTCCAGTTTCTGGTCGGCGTCGATCTCGGCGCGATAGGGCATGGCGCCGTGCGCCTCGAGACCCAACGTGAGGATGTAGGACTCGATGCCTCGCGGGGGTCGCCGGTCCGTGTAGCGGTGTTTGCGGCCCGCGAACTCCACGTCGAGTTCGTAAACGCCGCTCCCCGAGCCCTCGCCGGCCACTTTGACGCAAAGGTACACCGGTCCTTCGCCGAGGGCGTAGGTTTGCCTGAGTCCAGCTTTGTCGCAGACGTACATCTCGACGATCCGCAGGTCCCAATCGGGCACCGCGAGGGCCCATGCCAAGAGGCAAAGCGCGTTCATGCCGCGTTTACTTTAGCAGTATGAAGGGCGCGTCGCCGCGCCCTTCTTGGGAATCGCTTATGGGCTCAGGCTGCCTTGGGGCGTCTGCGGCGGAGCAGCGCGAGCGCACCGGCGGCGAGGGCCGTGATGGTGGCGGGTTCGGGAACCACCGACCCTTCGACGGTGAGCGACCTTCCCCTGCTGTTGCCTGTGAGCCACGACCCGTAGGGGTTGCCCGACTGCGTGGCCTGAAAAGAGTTCGCCAAGTCCGGCCGGTCCTTCCAGGCCACCGCTGAATCGGGGTCGGCCTCGATCAGGACCCAGTAGAGTTGACCCGCTGTCACGTTCGTGTTGAACCCGGAGACCGTCAGGCTGTTGGTCGAATCCAGCACCGGGGTGCCTGGGAACGTCAGGCTCTCGAGCACTGCCCCCGGGTCGAGCGCCCCGCTGTGCTGGAGGATGGACATCGTTCCCGAGCCAGATCCGAGGCCTTTGTTTTGGAGGCCGACCGTGATCTCGTGGACCGTTCCAGTTTGGTTGGGAATCCAGCTCTGGGCGTGGCGAACCGGCACCGCATCGTTGGTCCCGCGGATGGCGTAGTAGTTCATCGTCGCCCAGTTGTTGAACCCCTGAATGTTGTCGTAGAAGATGGTCTGGGCACCGGAGGCCGATGCCACGGCAAGCGCGCCAACGAGGGCGAGTGCTTTGTTTCTCATGATTCCTTTCCTCTGGCGTCCCCGTCAATCGCGGGAACCAGAAGCACTGTGCATCATGAGGTGTGACGAAACTGTGACGGGCCGGCGGTGGGCTTGTCACACCGACGTCCCTGGCTCGTCCGGGCCGATCAGTTCGAGAGTCATCCCCTCTCGCTCGATCTTCTCCCTGAGGCGTTGGTTGGTCAACTCCTCCAGCCAGACGACATCGATTCGGTAGATGATGGGGGCTTCTTCGAGTGCGTCGCGGAGGCGCGCCATCTGTCCTGGGTTGGCCCCCGGTGCGGAGATCGCGAGATCGAGGTCCGAGGTTGGTTTGGCCGTGCCCGTTGCCCTGGATCCGAACACCTTGACCGTCTGGACATACGGAAACCGCGCAAACACTCGCCGGAGGGCGTCGATGTCGCGTTCGCGCAGGTCGGGCAGCGTTAGTCCCATGTCCACCCTGCCATGCGTTGGGCCATTGCGGTCAGCTGCTCGCTGTACTCATCGCGGACGGGCGCGAAGATGCGGGCGGCAAGGACCTCGTCGTAGGCGTGCGTTGTCAGGTTTCGGTCCTCGAGCATGCGCAACCAGACATCTGCGTCCTCGGATCCCTCGATCGCACCTTCGACGAACGCCGTCTTGAGAACGGCTCGCGGGCTCGGGGCCGAATACCCCTGATGCTCCAGAAACAGCTTCAGAGCTTTCCACACGGTCTCGAAGGTGAACTCGAATCGTTGGATCACTGCGTCGCGGATGATCGGGTCGTCTCCGAGCGCCAACGCCTCGCGGAGCCGCTCAGCGGCAGCAAGGGCTTCATGAGTTCGTTCGTCAAAGCGCTCCTTACTCATGGCGTGATCCAATCCCAGTGTAGCGCGATCCTCTGGGATTCGCGCGGCCCAGAGAGCAAACGAACAGGCAAGCCAACAGCACCCAGGGCACGGCCTCGGCTATCCACGCCCGGGGAAGCGGCGGGCCGATCACCATGTCCACGATCAGGGCGTCCCGCTGGCCGAGCGGCAGTTCCGCCAGCACGTCGCCACGCCCGTTGACGGCCATTGTGGAGCCCAGCGATGCCGAGCGCACGGTCGGCAGCCCGGTCTCGACGGCTCGCCAAATGGTGCCTTCGCGCAGTTGCGCCGGCGCGGCGGTGCCCATATACCAGTCGTCGATGGACATCACGGCCAACATCTGCGCCCCGTTGGCGACTTGGCGATAGCCGAGGTTGTGGAACAGCCCTTCGAAGCAGATCAGCGGGCCGACGGTCAGGCCGGCGACACGAAGCGCTTTGGTCTCCTTGCCCGGGTGCAGGTCGCCCGTGGGGAGGTTGAAGTTCTTGAGGAAGGGCAACACGTCGCGCCCGGGCACGAACTCGCCGAAGATGACGAGACGCGTCTTGTCGGCGAAGTCCCACTCGCCGTCGAATTTGTATGCGGTTTGGTAGGCGGGTGAGACGCCGCGTGTGCCGCCGAAGAGCACGGGCGGTTCGTCCTGCACCGCGAACGCGGTGATGGGCGGGAGGCCATCGCCGCCATTCACGAGCCCTTCAGGCAACACCAACAATCGGGCCGACTCGGCGCGCGCTTTGGCATAGAGCGGTGGGATGGCCTCGGCGACGCGCATGTCCTCGGTTCTTGGGTCGCCGAAGGCCAGATCGGTCCCCGGCTGGCCAACTGCGACTCGCACGCTCTCGCCCTTCGGGTTTCCTTGCATCGCATAGCCGATCCACGATCCGAGGCCGACGGCGCCGAAGACCATGGCAGAGGCCCAGAGGTGTTGTCGGTGGGGGTGATTCGAGGGGTTCGAGCGGATCTGGAAGACCATCGCGAGCCACACGTTGGCGAGCGCCGCCCATGCTGAAACGAGGTAGATCGTGCCAATCCGGGCCGATTGGATGAGTTCCGGGGCCGCCGCCAGCGGCGAGGCGAGCAGACTCCACGGGAACGCCAGATAGGGGATGTACGAACGTCCGACCTCGAGGCCCGCCCAAGCCAGCGGGATGGCCCACCAACGGCCCTGGGTCCACAGCCTTTGGACCAGCCATCCGAGTCCCGCAAAGTACCAGGCTCCCAGAAACGCGCACACGAGCCATGGGACCGCGGACAGCACGGGGCTCTCGGTCCAGCGGAGGACAAACTCGCGCACCCAGTCCATCTGCGCCAGCCAGAAGCAGAAGCCGAACGTCCAACCCGAGCGGAACGCGCCGCGCGGGTCGGTCGCGATGAGGCTCCATAGCCACGGGGCGACGGCAACGAACACCAGCGGCCACCAGGCCACGGGATGCAGCGACAGGCTGACCAGCACGGCGCTCAACACCGATGGCCAGCCGCGCAGCACCTTGTCCTTCACTCCAAACCCTCTAGATGGCGGATGTCGTTGTAGCGCTCCAGCACCACGCGGTTGCCTCCGTGAAGGCCGACGACCGAGATCGCCGTGTTGCCGAAGCGGAACGCACGCGCCACGGCTTCGTCCGCACCAAGCAACCCAGCGAGGAGGATGGACTTGGCCATCCCGTGGGTCGAAACGAGGATCGGGCGTCTTTCCTGGAGGAGCGACTCGATGACCGGGGAGAGGCGGTGCCACACGTCGCGGACGCTCTCGCCGCCGGGCGGGCAGACTTCGAGGGGATGGCGGCCCGCATTGACGCGGTCGTCCACGTCTTTGCGGATGGCTTCGAAGGCCCGGCCCTCCCACTCTCCGAACGACCGCTCGCGCAATCTGGGATCGAGTTCCACCTCCAGGCCGTGCTTGGCTGCGACCGTCTCGGCGGTCTTTCGCGCACGGGATAGGTCGCTGGAGACGATGCGTTGGATCCGTTCGTGGGACAACGCCTCGGCGAGCGCGGCAATCTGTCGTTCGCCCAGGGCGTCGAGCGGCTCGTCGCTATGGCCCTGAGCGCGGTTCGCGACGTTCCACGCCGTTTGTCCGTGCCGGACCAGAATGATGCGCATGGATTCCTATTCTAGACCTGCCAAGGCTTGAGTTCCCCGGCCTCGGCTCCGTTGCCATAGAGCCGCAGCGATCCAAGACGAAGGATGCGGACGGGTGCCGGGGCGACCGCTGTGCTGTGCACCCGCATGCGCTGTGCGGCGAAATCCACTGATTCAACGACGCCCATGCCGAAATCCTCGCCGCTGTCGCGGGCGAACGAACAGAGCAAGCCGCTCAGATCGGAGGGGCGCACGAAGAACACCCGCGCGCAATGGAAGTGGTCCATCGCACGGCCCACCAGGGCGTCGTCCAGATCGTCGTCGGCGATCAGGACCAGGTGACTTCCCGCAACTTCGGCGCGAACGTTCGCGGGCAGGCCGATGCCGCGCAGTGCCACCGGATCCACCCACTCGCCCGTTCCGAGGCGCGTGCCTTCCAAGGCGACTTGGTCCAGTTCGACGGTGTGGGTTTCGCTTTGCTCGTAAAGCTTCAGCCAATTGGCGCGGCGTTGTGCGGCCACCACAACAGGTGGGAACCCGGGTTCCAATGCCACCGACTCGGGTCCGACTGGCCATCCTGTTTTCGGTGCGGCGCATCCTTCCGCCATAAGGATTCGCGTGGGCCCGACAACTTGGGCGATCAGCATGGCGAGGTGTCTTGAAATCGGTGTGGCTTTGTAGGCTGGCGCAAGCACCACGGCGTCGCTTGGGATCCTTTCAAGAAATGCGGACAGTGCCGCGAGGACCACATGCGGCGCGCGTGATGCGTCCAGCGACCCAATGAACCTCCACGACCGCACTTTGCCGTCTCTGCGCCAGACGACCCGTGCGAGCGATTCGAGGTCGCTCTGGTCGGGGTCGAGGCACACAAGATCACGGTCGCCCAACTCGCGCTTGAGCCACTCGCGCCAAGACGCGTCGGGTGGACCCACGAGAAGCGTGTTGTGCGCCATCGGTGTTGCGAAGTATGGCAGTCCGGGCGTGCCCTGCCGTCACGGTACTCTACGCGGCGATGGAGCCCCTGCGATCCACGGTCCACCTGCACGACGACGAGCACCGCGCGAACCGATCCGCGATGGACGCCATTCTGGCCGAGTACCGATCACACATGGCGCGAGCCATGGCCGGAGGCGGCGAGCATGCGATTGCGAAGCATCGGCAGCGCGGCAAGTTGCTCGCTCGCGAGCGGATCGAAGACCTGCTCGATCCAGGTGCGCCGTTTATGGAGTTCAGCACGCTGGCCGCCCACGGTATGTACGGTGGCGAGGCGCCCGGCGCGGGTCTGGTGACCGGTGTTGGTCGGGTTCAGGGGCGCGAGTGCGTTATCGTGGCGAACGACGCGACCGTGAAGGGAGGAACGTACTTCCCGATCACGGTCAAGAAGCACCTTCGGGCACAGGAGATCGCCCTGGAGAACCGCTTGCCGTGCATCTACCTGGTGGACTCGGGCGGAGCGTTCCTGCCATTGCAGGCAGAAGTGTTCCCCGATCGGGACCATTTCGGCCGCATTTTCTACAATCAGGCCGTGATGTCCAGTCTGGGCGTTCCTCAGATTGCAGCGGTGATGGGCTCTTGCACGGCCGGCGGCGCGTATGTCCCCGCGATGAGCGACGAGACCGTCATCGTGCGCAAACAGGGCACGATCTTTCTGGGTGGCCCTCCATTGGTCAAGGCCGCGACAGGTGAAGAGGTGAGCGCCGAAGATCTGGGCGGGGCGGAAGTGCATACACGGCTCTCGGGTGTGGCCGACCACTTGGCCGAGAACGACGCCCATGCCCTTCAGATCGTGCGCTCGATCGTGGCGAATCTGGGCCCGAAGAAGTCGGGCGAATGGGGCGACGAGCCGCCCGAAGACCCGATCTACGATCCCTCGGACCTGTATAGCCTCGTGCCGTCCAATCCACGCCAGCCTATGGCCATGCGCGAGGTCCTCGCCCGTGTGCTGGACGGCTCGAGGTTTCACGAGTTCAAGGCGGGGTACGGCAGTACGTTGATCTGTGGATTCGGGCGATTCTACGGCCAGCAAGCGGGGATTCTCGCGAACGATGGCATTTTGTTCAGCGAATCCGCTCAAAAGGGCGCGCACTTCATCGAGTTGTGCTGTCAGCGAGGCATCCCGCTTGTGTTCTTGCAGAACATCACGGGGTTCATGGTCGGCAGGCGCTATGAGAACGAGGGGATCGCGAAACATGGCGCCAAGCTGGTGACGGCTGTGTCGACCGCGAACGTGCCGAAGTTCACCGTGATCGTGGGCGGTTCGTATGGCGCGGGCAACTACGGCATGTGCGGGCGGGCGTTCGGTCCTCGGATGCTGTGGATGTGGCCCAATGCGCGCATCTCGGTCATGGGCGGGGAGCAGGCGGCCAACGTGTTGCTGACCGTGCGGATGGACCAACTTGCGGCCAAGGGCCAGACCATGTCGCCCGAGGAGCAGGAGGAATTCAAGGCGCCTACGTTGGCCAAGTACGCCGAAGAGTCCGCTGCGACGTTCTCAAGCGCTCGGCTATGGGACGACGGGATCATCGACCCAGTGGACACGCGACGAGTCGTCGCTTTGGGAATTGCCGCAGCCCGGAACGCTCCCGTCGCGCCTCCTGGTTTCAGCTTGTTCAGGATGTAGGGAGCTGGGAGGCCCTCTCATGGGATAACTAGGACTGCTCCGACGGAATCTGCTGCAAAGGCAGCAATCTCGGTTGCTCTTTGCCGAATCAGAGTCTCTACCAAGGCCGTTCGGCAGTTGCCCAGCCGCACCCATACAACTTTGGGAGGTGGTCCGACCACGAGGGCTCGCTGCTGAAAGTCCGAATCCTTGCTGACGATAATCATCCCTCGATCACGTGCCAGGTCCCAGATTGCAGAGTCCGAAGCTGTAACGCCCGGCTCCAAGTCAGCGACATGAACACACCCAGGGAATGCAGAGGCGAGCCGACCAGGAAGCGCGGGTGACAGGTTGGCATCAAAGAGGAAGCAGAGGGCCTGCGCCTTGTTGGCGGAGCTGTTGTCCATGCTTTGCCGGAATCGGTTAACCCACGCTCACTCCGACGCAATCGGCGCTGTAAGGCGGCGTTCGCGCTCGGCAGCGAAGGCCAAGCAGGCACGAACGTCGTTAAGTTCCAGATAGGGCAACTCCTGAACGACCTCCTCTGGAGTCAAGCCCGCGGCCAGATAGTCCAGCACATCGGCGACGGTCACGCGCATGCCGCGGATGCAGGGCTTGCCGCTGCGCTGATCGGGATCGATCGTGATGACCTCGCGCCAATTCATGGTGCCATTCTACAGCACCTTGCCCCCCCCTAGGCCCTGGCGCCTTGGGCCGCGCGCAACGTTTCCAGTTCTTCGCCCTTGGCGGCCCATTCTTCCAGTGCTTGCGCAAGCTCGGCTTGAGCGGCGGCGTGCCGGGTGGAAAGTGCTATCACGTCCTTGCCGAGTGGCTCCGCGAGGTCGGCTTCCAGGCTGGCGATCTCGGCTTCGAGAGTCCCGACGAGCGCTTCGATCGCCTCCAGTTCGCGTTCGGTCTGGCCGATGCGCTTGCTGACCTCGCGGGGAGAGAGCGACTCGTGCGGCGTTGCGGATGGTTGCGCACGCAACGTTGTGGGTGCCTTGGCATCGGGTGCCTTGCGACGTTCAAGGTGTGCGCGATATTCCCGATAGGGACCTTCGTAAGCCTCGTGACCGTCGCGGCGGAGGTTGAGCGTGCGGTTTGTCGTATGGTCGAGAAACCACCTATCGTGGGAGACGACGATCAACGTGCCCGTGTAATCGCGGAGCACGTTGGCCAAGGCCTCGCGCGATTGCATGTCAAGGTGGTTTGTCGGTTCGTCGAGGATGAGCAGGTTGGGGTTGAGCACGGTCAGCCGAGCCAGTGCCAGCTTGTTCTTCTCGCCGCCGCTGAACGTGCCGATCGCCCGGAACGCGTCGTCGCCGGAGATGAGGAACCGGCCAAGTAGGTCGCGCGCCGCCGGGACTTGCATACCGCACTCGTCAATGAGGAACCCGATCGGGGTCTCAGTGGGGTCAAAATCATCGGCGTTCTGTGAAAAATAGGCTGTTTCGACGTTCGCGCCGATGCGGATCCAACCAGCGGTCGGGGCGAGTTCGCGAACCAATGCCCGGATCAGCGTGGACTTGCCAACGCCATTCTCGCCGATGATGCCCCAGCGCTCCGTCCAGCGGACCGTCCAGTCGAGCCCTTGGAACAGCGTTCGCGACCCGAAACTCATACCCAGGCCCTTGGCTTCGACCACGATGTCTCCGCTTCGCTTCGCCTTTCCGAAGCCGGCCTTCATCGTCTTCTCGTGGCCGGGACCCTCCAGTTTGTTTTCCAGCAGCCGGTTCATCATCTTGAGACGACCCCGTGCTTGAGCCGTGCGCTGGTTGCCCATAAAGCGCCTGACGTACTCGTCCAACTTGGCGATTTGCTCGTCCTGTCGCCGAACGACCTCCTCCAGACGACGGTCTTCCTCGGCGCGCAACTGAACGTACTTGTCGAACGGGCCGGGATAAGTCTTGGTCTTCCCGTCGCGCATTTCGATGATTTGGCTGACCGTGTTCTGGAGGAACTCCCGGTCGTGCGAGACGATGAGCACGGCACCGTGGTAGCTGCGCACCCAGCGCTCCAGCCACTCGATCCCGGCCATGTCGAGGTGGTTGGTGGGCTCGTCGAGTATGACCAGATCGGGTTCTTCGAGCAGGAGTCGGGCGATGGCCAAGCGGGTTCGCTCGCCGCCGCTCAGCGAGCCGACGCGCTTCTCGTCGTCGGCTTCGGTGAAGCCCATCTTGGAGAGGATCGTGCGGAGGTCGGCTTCGACGTTGTAGCCCTCGGCCTCAAGGAAGCGTTCGTGGAGCAGCGTGTACTCCTCGACGAGATCGGGTTCCGGTTCGCTCTCCATGCGCCGTTCGAGTTCGTGCAGGCGCTCCTGAAGTTCAAGCGCGTGGCGGCGCGCCTCCTGAGCCGCTTCCAGAACCGTGAGCGTTTCGTCGAGGACGTCTTCCTGACGCAGGTAGCCGATGCTTGCGCCGGGAGCGAGAGCGATGGTGCCACCGTCCTTCTCGTACTCGCCCGTGATCAACCGGAGGAGGGTGGTTTTTCCGCAGCCGTTGCGCCCGACCAAGCCGACCTTCGACGTTCGCTCCAGACGAAAAGAAGCGTCCGACACCACGATGTCGGTTCCGAACGCTTTCGTGACGCTTCCGAGCGAGAGGAGCACGGCTACCGATTGTGAAGGATTGTCGGACGTCGAGGCGGGCCTTGGCGTGAACTCGCCCTTTGCCGAGATGACCACCGGGACGGCGGGGCTACAATCTTCGCATGATCTTGGTGATCGACAACTACGACAGTTTCACCTACAATCTCGTCCAGTACTTGGGCGAGTGCGGGGCAGAAGTCGTTGTGCGGCGCAACGACGCCGTCGGGATCGAAGAGATCGAATCGATGAGGCCGTCGGGCATATTGCTCAGCCCCGGCCCGTGCACTCCGAACGAATCGGGCGTCTGCCTCGACGTGCTGGGTGTTGCACTTCGCGGTGGACTGAGGGACATTCCGATTTTCGGCGTGTGTCTTGGCTGTCAGGCCATGGGGCAGAAGGGCGGCGGCATCGTCAGACGAGCGGGCCGTGTGATGCACGGGAAGGCTTCTCCGGTGCGGCACGATGGCCGAGGGGTGTTCGAAGGTGTTGGGAATCCCTTCTCGGCGATCCGGTATCACTCGCTGGTGGTTGACCGTAACCATGTTCCGGTGGACTTCGACGTGACGGCGACGGCCGAGGACGACGGCGAGATCATGGGTTTGCGGCACCGCACACTGCCCATCGAAGGTGTCCAGTTCCACCCGGAGTCGGTGCTGACCGAGGACGGCTTCCGCATCGTGCAGAACTTCGTGGCTGTGACGCGTTTGGTCGCGCGGTAAGTGGCGGAGAGGGTGGGATTCGAACCCACGGAGGCTTTCACCTCACCGCATTTCGAGTGCGGCGCACTAGACCACTATGCGACCTCTCCGCGCGAAGCGACCCACATTATGGCTGAATCGGGCGTGTCAGTACTTGGGCCTCGGCCAATGTGAGCGGGCCTCTCAAATCGTTTCGTACGGAAACATAGACTCCCGGTTCTCGGGAGGCCAGGTCGGAGCGGATTCCGGAGACCGGTGCCACCATCGCGGTGGGGAATCGGGGCGCGATCTTGTTGGCCTCGGCCACGGCATTGGGACCGACGGTGAACACTACGACGTTTTGCTCGACTTCTTGTGCCGCCGCGTGGATTCCCATGGTCATGGGGCTGTCGACAAGCACCGTTGATCCGAAATGGGCCACGCTCGAGCTCGCCCAGCGGGTCAGTTGGTCTCCGTCGAGACGGCTGAAGTCCGACTGGTCGCGCGTCAGTGCCCCGTATGCGTTGGTCAAGCGGATCGCCATGGCCGACGTCGATTCTCGAAAGTTGTCGACGACCTCGGGAACGGCGGTGACGGTGTTGCCGATCTGCATTTCCGGGGTGCAGACGGCCAGCGCAAAGGGGTGGAAACCGCGGAATCGCTGGATGGCTTCGTCGAGCCGGCGGTGGCCGCGCTCGAGGTCCGCGCGGTCGCCCTTGGCCAGGAAGCGCTGGAGGCATGCATCGCTATAGGCGAGATAGTCCGAGAGAAACCCCTGATCGCCGCGGGACAAGACGTTGTGAGGCAGGATTTGCTCGTCGGCGATCCGATCGTTGAGTCCATCAAGGATTTGCGACCCCGCTTCGATCGCTGCGGCAAATCCCAGTTGGCGCCCAGCTTCCATGAGCCGGGCGGCGACGAGGGCGTTGACGTCGAGGTAGCCGTCGCCTTTGTATTCGGGGGCGACCAGGGCTGCGGATTCGCGCAACAGGTGCAACACGCGCTGGACGTTCGGTTCTTGCAGTACTGTTGGCTCTGAGATGTAAGGCAGCATCTGCGGGTTCAACGTGTGGTCGAGATTGAGTTTGTGAAGGCCCACGTCCTGCAGGTCGCCTAGGACCTCGTTGAGCCGCGCCGGACCAAAGCTCGACCGCGGGCCACGGCCGCGATAGCCCTCAAAACCGATGCGAGCACTTGGGACGAGCCCATCGTGCATGAACCGCTTGAACAGCGTTTCGCAAGCGGCCACGGCCAAAAGGCGATGGTAGGGGTCGTCCAGCAAGTTCGCCGTCCTAGCCAGAAGGGCGGCCATTTCGGCATTGACCACGGCCAACTTGTCGAGCTCGACGCGTTTCCAATCGTTGCGAGTGGCCTGGCGGCGGAATCCGCCATCGATCCAGTCCACAATGGGCGAGCGCAACGCAGGTTCGAGAGACGTCCTTAGCGAGGCTTCGTCTCCGGTCAGCAGCAGGAAGCGCCAGGCTTGAACCGAGAGAGGCTGATATGCGGGCACCAGTCTTTCCGACAGCCGAATCGGGAACCCGCCATAGATGCCCGATGACTTGAAGAGCGCTTCCTTCACGTCGGCCGCGCTCGGAACGACGCCAGAATCCTGGAGCAACCTGCGAATGTCGTTGGCTGTCTGGTCGAGCTCGCTTGCGACATTCGGATCGCCCCGGCGCTTCCGCTCGATCTCCCTTCGCACGGCCTGCAGATACCCGCGAACCGAGTTGGGATCGAAGGGTTGTTCTGGAAACTTGCGGCGCACGCTGGCAAACAGCGTTCCGTTTGGCTCGAGAACCCAGGCATGGTATTCCCATTGCCAGCGACTCAGTGCGCGCGACAGCGGATGCAGGGCGTTGGCCCAGTCGGGTCGCTCGTCGATGTCGACCCGCGCACAAAGGAAGTCCCTGTTCAAGAAGACGCGCAGTTCGAGGTCGTTGAAGACGAGTTGGTCGGCAAGTCGTGCCGACCGGCTCCAGGCCGCTCCAACAACGACCAGGATCGGCCTGTCCAGGCGTCTTGCCTCGGTGAACAGGTCGGCGTCGAGTTGGCGCCACTTGATGCGCTGGTGGCTCGCCATACGCAGGTACGGGCTGGGCGATTGCGCGAGTTCGTTTGGCTCGGGCAGAGGGATCAGCGGCTTCAGCGCCAGAATGATGAACGCCGTGGCGACCACGAACGCGAGCGCGGTGGACATCACGCTGAAGCGCAGGTGCTGGTGGACGAGCTTGCGGTGAGGCATGGGCAAACCGGCAGACCCTCACCGTACCCAAAACGGACCTGACACGTTTACCCGTCGCAACCCGTCTGTGAGGTACAGTCGCAGAGAAATCTCGGTCAGCACTTTTCGGAGCATGGCGCGCGCAGCGAGCGAACGGATTCGAGTACTGCAAGTGGTGTCGAGCGCCGCAACTTCCGGCGCAGAACTCCACGTGCGCACGCTTTCACAGCACCTTCATCGCCGGGGCCACGACGTTTCCTTGGTCGGTCCTCCGCGAGCCGAGCCTTGCGTGCTGGAGATGGAAGGGATTCCTCTGGTCCAGACCTCGATGAAGGGCTTTGGCTGGGTGCGCAGCGCACTTCTGGTAGCCCGACTCGCTCGTCAGCGCAAGGCCGATGTCATCCACAGCCATCTGACGCGTGCAACCTACTTCGGTTACGTTGCAAGCCTCCTCACAGGCAAGCCCTTGGTCGCTTCGGTGCATGTGGCGACGCATGACCCGATCTACAAGCGGGCGGCGAGCCGCCACAACCGTTTGGTCGCCGTCAGCAACTACGTCCGCGGCATGTTGCATGGGCGCGGCATTCCGGATCGGTACATCGACACCGTGTACAACGGGACCGACTTCATCGAGCTTGACTGGTCTTGCCCTCGAGGCGTTCACGAGGAATTCGGCATTCCCGAAGACCGACAACTCGTTGGGATGGTCGGTCGTGTGTGCGAAGACAAGGGCCATGGCTTGATGATCCAGGCCTTCCCCGAGATGCTCAAGGCCGAGCCGAATGCGCATTTGGTCTTCGTGGGTCGCGTCGAGCCCTCGTTTCAAGCCGACATCGATGCGCTGGTCGCTGAACCTGCCATGCGGGACCGTGTGACCCTCACGGGCAACCGAAGCGATGTTTCCCGGTTGTTGGATGCGTTCCGTTTCACCGCGATGCCTTCGTCGATCGAGACGTTTGGGCTTGCCGCCATCGAAGCCATGGCACGGAAGCGGCCCGTGGTGGCCGCACGTGTGGGTGGACTTCCCGAAATCGTCAGGCACCAGCAGACCGGTCTGCTCATCGATCGCAGTGCGGGAGAACTTGCCGAGGCAGCCAGTTACCTTCTGCGCAACGAAGAGGAGCGCGAGTACATGGGCGAACAGGGACGCAGGATGGTCGAGGAGAAGTTCACGGTTCACCAGATGGTCGAACGTCTGGAAGCCGTGTACAGCCGCGCGATCGGCGGAGCCTGAGTCCGAAGTGCAACCCGGCATTGCGTGCGGCTGTAAGATGTGATGACCATGTCGAACCGCAAGCGGCTTCACGGTATCTCGCCGACAGCTTTCATCGCAGACACCGATCGCGTGGCGTTGGACGCCCTCAAGCGCGTCCCGCTCTTGCCTCAGATTGTGCAGAAGTTCTACGACATGGGCATCGACCGGTGGATGTACTGCTGGAACATGAGCATGTCCGTTCGGTGCGGGCCGAACCAGTTCCACACGTTGTACGACATCATGCGGGAGTCGTGCCAGGTGCTCGACATGCCTGAGCCCGAACTGTACATCACGAGCAACCCGTTCCCGAACGCGTTTGCCGGAGGCGTGGAGAGACCCTACGTCACGCTGCGTTCGGGAATCGTCGATACGCTGACGGACGAGCAACTGTTCCACCTGATCGGTCACGAACTCGGACACATCAAGGCGGGTCACATGCTCTACAAGTCGGTGGCGAGTCTGTTGTTACCGTTGCTGGAGTTGATCGGCCGGCGAACGTTTGGGCTTGGCGACGTGGCCAGCATCGGCTTGGTCATGGCGATGGCCGAGTGGTCGAGGCAGGCCGAGATCACGGCTGATCGTGCGGGGCTTCTCGTCTCCCAGAACCTGAACACGTCGATCGATGCGAACCTGGCGCTGACTGCGGGCCCCTCGCGCCTGTTGCATGAAATGAACCGAGAGGCGTTCATGGAGCAAGCGCGCGCCTATCAGGATGCTGGGCCGCTGGAGCAAATCGGCAAGATGCTCATCTTCCTCATGCGCGGATCCAGCTACACCCATCCCATGCCCGTTCACCGAACGCAACAGTTGGAACGATGGGTTCTGAGCGGGGCGTACGACCGGATCCTGGCTGGCGAATACGCTCGGGTTCAAGAGCCTGCAGCGGTTTAGCGGCTTGTTTTAGTCGTCCGCAACGGCTCCGAATGCATCTTTGCCAGGGGGCTTCTGGCGGATATCTGGGCGCGGCGGCGCGATCTGATACGTCTCGCGGAACAAGCCTTGCACCTGCTGGTCCATCAATTCCTTCGGCGGCTCGCCGACCACTTCCGAGCGGGTGCCCCAGGGGAGCAGCACAGAAACGCGCCGGTTGCTCCAATGGAACGGGTCGTCGGCCTTGTACAGCTTGTGGTCGCCATAACCCCTGACCTCTGTGACTTGGCCTTTGGCGACGCCCATGGCCTCCAACACGCGTTTCATGCTCGCCGCACGGTCAGCGCTGAGGTCCATATTGTCGTAACCCGGTCGGTTCAGCGGACGCGCATCCGTGTGGCCTTCGATGACGATGGCTCTTCCCGAATCATGCAGGAATGGTGCGATGCGTCCTATGAGTTGGCGTGCCGCGGGCCTGACTTCGGCGCTTCCGATCTCGAAGAAAGCGGCGCCGTTCTTTTCCAGAAACTCCATCCGAAGGCCCTCGTCGGTTGCTTTGAATTCGATCGACTCGATGAGTGCCGACGCCTCGGGGCTGCCGTCCAGAGTCTTCATTGCGGACTCCAGGCCATTGATCAGCCGATCGGCCTGGGCCTCCTGATTGGCTAGACTATCAGACCCGCTGCCCGATTTTCCGCTCTGCTCGAGGCTGCTGGGAAATCCGAGGCCGAAGGCCGCACCCGATTCGCTGGTCGACTTGATCGGACTGAACGGATCGTTGAAGTAGTGGGCGATGGCTGCGCGCTGGTCAGCTGAAAGGCCCATGATCCACATGACCATGAAGAAGGCCATCATGGCCGTGACGAAGTCGGCATAGGCCACCTTCCACGAGCCGCCGTGGTGCCCCCCAGCGACGATCTTTTTCTTCTTGACGATGATGGCTTGGCCTTCGCGCATGACTACCGAGAGGATTATCGGCAGGCCGCGTGGGCAAGCTCTAGCTCAGCGTCCGCCGCCGGTGCCGCCCGTGCTTCCCGAACCGCTGCGGGCCCTGGGCTGGGCCGTGGCACCGAAGGTTTGCTCGGGAAGGGTGACCGTGATGGACTGGGCGTACCAATACTTCTTATCGTTCGTTCGATCCGAATACCAGTACTGACCGATGTTCTGGTCTTTGTCGAACTCGCCCACCAGGCGGGCGATGCCGTGACCGTGCCACCGGAAGTAAGTGAGATCCCGGCCGAACCATTGGATGCCGCGCCACTTGCCCTCCAGGGTCATGGTGCCGGTTCCAAAGTAAACCTGCCGCCCGAACTTCTCGAGCTCTCGCTTGATGTTGCCCTCGATCTTGGGCGCGTTCCCCTCGTAGCCGTTCAGCATGACAGTCCCCGAAAACCGGAAGACGATCTGTCCCTCGCCGTTGATGAGCTTGAAGCTGCCCAAATTGGCTTGCATGTTCATCGTTTGGTAGGGCTTGTCGCTGAACTTCCTCAGTTCGGGAAAGGCCGGGGTCGCCGCAGGTGTGGCGGTCTGGGCGGCGAGGATGCCGACCAGGCCGAGGCTCAGTGCAACGACGGGAACGATTCGATGAAATCTCATGGCGTGCGGCTCGCCCGGGATTGTACCGGAGCGCAATGAAGAGAACCCATCGGAGGGCGATTTGGGTTCCCGATGGGTGGAGGGGTATCGTGAGCCGATGGCAGGTTGGAGGTGTGTGGTGTCCGCCGCGCTGATGGCGGCAACCGCGTTCGTGGCCGCCGACACGGTTTGGTTGCAGAACGGCGATCGGCTGACAGGCAAGGTGGTCACCCTTGCGGAAGGCAAGATGACGTTTCAGATCGAAGGTGTCGGCCTAGTCGCGATCCCTGTGGGCAAGATCTCCCGCATCGAAACCACCGAGCCGGTGGCTCTCGTGTTGAAAGGGCGGTCGCTGAGCACGAGGCTGACAAGCGAAGGGGACCGGATCGGCTTCATCGATCAAGGTGGGTTCGTGGCCCTGACATTGTCTGACGTGGTCGCGGTCAATCCGTCGAAGCCAGCCAATCGGTGGGAGGGTTCCGCCAGTGCTGGCCTGACCGTCGTCAATGCCGCGAGCAATTCGATGGTCTACAACGTGGCCGCAGAAGTGGCCTACAAGAACGCCATCGAACGGAAAGTGATCAATGCCTCGTACCTGTACGGCAGACAAAACGGCTCTGACGGCAGCCCGTTTCGCACGCATCAGGACACGTGGCGTCTGTCCGGCCAGTACGAGCGGTCGCTGGTCGGGCGGTACTACGGCTTCGGGGGCTTTCGCTTGGAAGGCGACCACGTCAACGCTCTCAAGCAGCGTACGATCCTCGGCGGCGGCATGGGAACCTACTGGGTGAGGCGACGGGGACACGAATTCTCAACCGAAACAGGGTTCAACTATGTGTCCGAAGCCTACGGCGGCGGCTCGCGGGGCAACAGCCGGATCACGGGCCAACTTTCCACGCGCTTCTTGCGCAATCTCGGATCGGGCATCGAGCTGCGCCACTCGGCGGACTACTATCCCAGCCTGAGCCACATGGACGACTACCTGCTCTCAAGCCAATTGGCTTTGCGCAGCACGATGGCGAACGGGATGTTCGTGGACTTTCGGGTGGTGATGGACTACGATTCGACGCCGGCCGCAAACGCGACGCGCCTTGCCTACCGCTATGTGGTTGGACTGGGCACCCGCTTCTAGGACGAGAGCGCTTCGGTGCGTAGGCGCGCTTCGTCTCGCCAACGCTTGAGCGTCCGCGGGTCGAACGGCAGGTCCAGGATTCGATCCAGACAGGCGGGCATGGCGGCGATCATCGTGTTGATGCGCGCCTCCAGCGCCCGGGGGCGAACCCCGAATCGCTCAGCGAACGCAAGGAAGTGTTCACGTTTCAGGTCTTTGTCCTGATCGTCCATCCGGAGCGCCATTCGTGCCTCGAACTGTGGATACAGAAGGGTCGAGGCGACGTCGTAGACGGGCGAGGGCTCCACGAGACCCGTCTTGGGAGACACCAAGACGCTGAAGTTCTTGGCGTGGAGGTCGGTGTTGCCGACGAGATAGGCGAAAGCGGCCTGGGCGATCACGTCCAACGCGGCTGCCATCGGCGAGGCACACGCGCTCTGAACCGCCTTGACCACATCGTCCAGGCACACGCTGTACCTTTCGGTCGGATAGAGGCCGAGAAGCTGGCAGGCGTCTTCCTGGTGGATGCGCACACCGCGCGGACCTCGGTCGAAACGAACGACGAGCAACGCCGCTTCGCCGGAGGCATCGCGGAGCAAACAAGTCTTGGCCGTCTTGAACCCGACGCGCTTGGCTAAGTCCATGAAGAACGCTTCGTTCTCGGCGAGGTGCGGCGTTTCGGGCGACGCAAACTTGAGGATAGCCGGCGCCCCTGCGAATCCATAAGGTACGCGGGCCGAGGTGTGCGGGTCGGTCGCAATGCGTAAGTTGGTCAGCTTGGGTTGGACTCCGGCAATGGCGTGCGCGCCATGTTCCTTTGCATCGCGGACTTGCTCTCGAAACCCGTGAAACAGGAAGCGTCCCGCAAGTTCAAGCTTGACCTCTTTGGGCGCCCTTGGGGCGACGCTAGTCCAAACGTCGCCCGTCGTACATGCGCCCACGGCAACCATCAAACCGAAGGCGTCCTCGGCCCGGACGCCAAGAGTGTCGGCGAGGCGTTCTCGGCGTGGTCCTTCGGGCAAGAGGTTGTCGAAGAAGGGGTGGATCCTGCCATGCTCGACCCGGCCCACTTTCGGTGGGTAGGAGAATCCGATTCCTTCGCGGGGAGAAGGTTGGCTCGACATGAAGTCGTCGGCGTACTCAAACGCAGTGCCGATCCCGGTCCATTCGAGCGAACCAATGGTTTTTCGCCCCCGGTTGACGCAGAGTGCCGCTGGAAGGGGCGTCATGGATGGTAGGCCTCACGGGGTTGTACGGACAGCTGCAATCCGAGCGCGTCCAAAACGGCGACCACTTTCTCCATTCGCACCGACGGTTTGCCTTGTTCGAACTCGACGACGAATCGCTTGCCGCACCCGGCCAAGAGACCGACCTCGGTCTGGGAAAGGCCAAGGGCCCGTCTTCTGGTTCGTGCGGCGACTGCCACCTCCAAGATGGCGCTTTGGTGCGCGTTCGGTATCCAATTGTTCATCGACATCAATACAGACGAATCTTAGGTACCAATTGGTTACCGATCGGTGTGTTTTCATCAAGGGCAAGCAGTAGACCAACTTCTAGTCTTTGCGCTACAATGATGCGGTTCATGGCTCAGGACAAGATTGTCGTCGTCGGTGCGCGGGAGCACAATCTCAAGAACATTACGGTGGAAATCCCCCGCGACCGGCTGGTGGTCATCACGGGGCTATCAGGGAGCGGCAAGTCTTCGCTGGCCTTCGACACGATCTACGCCGAGGGGCAGCGTCGGTATGTGGAGTCGCTCAGCGCCTACGCCCGGCAGTTTTTGGGACAGATGGACAAGCCCGACGTGGACCATATCGAGGGGCTTTCGCCTGCGGTCAGCATCGACCAAAAGAGCACCAGCCGCAACCCTCGCTCGACGGTGGGCACCGTCACAGAGATTTACGACTACCTGCGTCTCATCTTCGCGCGGGTGGGCACGCCTCACTGTCCCAACGACGGCACACCGATCGAGCGCCAGTCCATCGACCAAGTCCTCGACGTGGTCAAGGCTTTGCCCGAAGGGACCCGGCTTCAAGTGTTGGCGCCCGTCGTTCAGGGACGCAAGGGTGAGTACAAGCAGGTGCTTCAAGAGGTGAACAAGGCGGGCTTCGTGCGCGTCCGGGTGGATGGCGTGATGTACGAGGTTACCGACGACATCCCGATGGATCGGTACAAGACGCACACCATCGAAGTGGTGGTCGATCGGTTGGTGATTCGCGAAGGCGTGGAACGACGGGCGGCCGACTCTGTCGAGACGGCGCTCAAGATGGGCAAGGGACTCGTGACGCTCAACATCCAGCGACCAGGCGAAAGCGAGGGAAGCGACCAACTCTACAGCGAGCATCTGGCGTGTCCCATTTGCGACTTCAGCATGCCGGACCTGGAGCCTCGTCTGTTCAGCTTCAACTCGCCCTTCGGCGCTTGCCCCGACTGCACAGGCTTGGGCACCAAAACCGAGTTCGACCCCGAGTTGGTGTGTCCGGATGTGCGCAAGCCACTAAGGGGTGGGGCGATTCTGCCATTCGTCTACAAATCGGGCGATGTCAAGGAGTGGTGGCCCGAGGTGCTGGACGCCGTGGGTGTCGCCTGCGGGTTCGATGCAAGCTTGCCGGTGGCGGACATTCCCGAAGACGGCTTGCACGCGGTCTGGTACGGGTTGGCCGACCCGGTGACCGTTCGCGTTCGGTACGCGCGCAGCGAACGCACCTTCCAGACCAAGTGGGACGGCGTTCTCTCAGCGCTTCGCAAGCGGTACGAGTCCACCCAAAGCGAGTGGGTCAAGAAGGATTTGGAGCAGTACATGAGCACCAAGCCTTGTCCGACGTGCGGAGGCAAGCGGCTCAAGCCCGAGGCGCTCAGCGTGACCCTCGGTGGTCGATCGATCAGCGATGTGACCGTCCTGTCTGTGGATGCCGCGTTGGAGTTCTTCACCAGTCTTGCCGACCAACTCGACGATCGCAAACTCGCCATCGGCGAGAGGGCGATCAAGGAGATCGTCGAGCGACTTCGGTTCCTCGCCGACGTGGGTTTGACGTACCTCACGCTCGACCGGACGGCTCGAACGCTGGCTGGCGGCGAAGCGCAACGCATCCGACTCGCCACCCAAATCGGCAGCGGACTCATGGGGTGCCTCTACGTGTTGGACGAACCATCGATCGGACTCCACCAACGGGACAATCGCAAGCTGATCGAAACGCTCGTCCGTCTACGGGACCTGGGCAACACGGTCATCGTGGTCGAGCACGACGAGGAGACGATGATGGCTGCGGACTGGCTGATCGATCTCGGACCCGGAGCTGGGGAACATGGCGGGCAGATTGTCAACCAAGGCCCCCTCGACGAGTTCCTGAAGAGCGACGTCGGCACTGCCCGCTACCTGAACGGGCTCGACGCCATCCCGGTGCCATCGCACAGGCGTGCACCGAAAACACCGTGTCCCTTGACGTCTTAGTCGAGGACTTGTTCCAGGCCGACGGTCAGTCCCCTGGTTTGCAGGATGGCGCGTATGGCCGCGTTGACGCCCTCGACGAACGAATTGCGGTCGAGCGAGTCGTGGCGGATCGTCAGCGTTTCTCCCTCTCCGCCGAACAACACGACTTGATGCGCGAGCATGCCTTTCAGCCGCACGCTGTGGATTTGAACGTCCTGATGCAGTGCTCCGCGAGCGCCTTCGACCTTGATCAGCGGTGCATAGTTCTCGGTGGGTCGGCGTCGGCGCGCGTTTGCCACCATGTCGGCGGTGCGGAGGGCGGTACCTGACGGCGAATCGGCTTTGCCGTCGTGGTGCATTTCGACGATTTCGCAGTCAGGCAGGTACCGGGCCGCCATTTCGGCGAAGCGCATCATCAGCACCGCCCCGATGGCGAAGTTGGGAACGACCATCGCCGGCACGCCGACCTCTTCGCTCATAGCGCGGATTTCCTTGAGATCGTCGGAGAGCAGACCGCTGGTCCCAATGATGGGAGCGACACGGCGACGAAGCGCGGACAGGGCGTGTTGCGGCGCGGCCGAGGGGTGGGTGAAGTCGACCAGCACGTCGCACGGCACTTCGTCCAAGGCCTCGCCGAGTTTCGGCCGGATGACAATGTCTGGGACGTGTGCTCCGATCAGGTTCAGAAGGCTCTGCCCGCTGTGCTCCCGGTCCACGGCCAGCACCAGTTCCATATCGGCTTGCTTGTGGATGCCTTGGGCGATCGTCTGTCCCATGCGGCCGGCGGCCCCGGCCAATCCAACGCGAATCTTGTCTTTGTTCATGACTTGGTGGGAGTAGGTTTGCGTTCAAGACGGTAAGCCTTCGTCTCGACGAGGAGCGGCAAGCCCTTCGCGTCGACGTAGGTGGTCGCGTCGTCTGTGACGATCTGATGCGCGCGGTGCGTTTGCCCAGCGACTCGCACCTCCTTCAGGCCGACGTACTTTGTTTCGCCGACTTTCCATTCCAGAGTGTTCAGATTGAGGCGGTACCGCTTGACCGAAGATCCCGGTCGAGGCTGATCGCGCAGGAACCAGAACTCGGAGGGGTCCTCAAGTGGTGCGTCGGTTGGAGCCTCGACTTCCTTGGACTCGCTGGATCCGTTCACATCGAGCACCGCGCTGGCACCGGTGGCCGTGATCGTGGCCATCACAGACGTGCGTGTGCGGTTCGGCGTGGCGACAACCTCCTGAAACTTGGTCTTGGGCCGGCCGGTCTTGTCGTAGGTGGACACTTGCCTCACCACCACCTTTCGCGTGCCATTGTCCAACTCCATGCGCAACGTGACCTGCTTGCCACCATCTTCGGTGATGCGGTGGCCAATCGTTGCCGTGCCAACCGGCTTGCCCTCTGCGAGCACGCGCATCTCGACTTGGCCGAAGCCAAGCGCTGTCAGCCACCACAAGGCGAGGCAGGCAAAGCGTTTCATGGTCCGACTTCGAGGAGGCGATCGGCGGGCTCGGCGTTCTGGCTCTCGCAACCCGTCTCAGAGATGTTCACGATGTTCTCGATGCGCACCCCGAATTTGCCTGGCAGGTAGATGCCGGGTTCGACGCTGAAGCAGTGGCCGGGCTCCAGGAGGACCTGGCTGCCGCCGATGATGTAGGGCTCCTCGTGCCCCTTCATGCCGATGCCGTGGCCGGTTCGGTGGATGAAGTAGTCGCCGTATCCCGCATCGACGATGACCTTGCGCGACGCCGCGTCCACGTCGCCACACGCGACTCCAGGGGCAGCCTTCTGCCGTCCGGCGTGGTGGGCTCGGAGGACGATGTCGTACACGTTGTGGGCTTCTTCCGAGGCCTTGCCGCACGCCACCGTGCGCGTGATGTCGCTTTGGTAACCCTCGACGTCGCAGCCGAAGTCCATGATGACGACGTCGCCTTCTCGAATCGGTACGTTGTCGGATTTGTGATGGGGCTCCGCGGCGAAAGCGCCTGTGGCCACGATCGCGAACGTCGGCCGTCCACCCCTCGCTTGCATCTCGGCGCGAAGCGCGGCCTCGACCTGCATCTCGGTTGCGCCGGCGCGCAACGCTTGGAGGGCGGGCTCGAAGCTATCGTCGGCGATCTTCGCGGCTCTGCGCATCAGGGCGAGTTCGTCGGCGTCCTTGTTCCGCATCAGATTGGCCAGGATCGGTCCGCCAAGTTTGAACAGCGCCGCAGTCAAGACGCCCTGCATGGCGAGCAACGTATGCGCGTGCATATCGTCGTCGACGGCCAGGATCGACGTGCGGAAACCCCAGTCCTGAGCGAGTGCGCGGAAGTGAACCATGGGGTCTTCGCCATCCTTCCATGGGCGGATGTCCTCAACACCCGCGCGTTCCGCCTGGACAGCGCTTAGCGCAGGGCAGATCATGCGAGTGGCGCCCGTCTTGCTCACGGCCAGGATCAGGAACCTCTCGTGACCGTCTTCGAAAAACCCGTTGAGGTAGCCCATGGCCACCGGCGAGGTCGCGATGAACGCGTCTACTCCCTGAGCGTCGAGTTCCTGAGCGAGGGCGGCGACGCGCCGCCGGTGATGATCGCGCATGGACTCAGTATACGGCCCGCGGAAGTGGAAGGTGGGCTTGTCATTCTGCGTTCAGTTTGCTAGGATGGTTGCGTTGTGACCGATGTCGCGTTGGCCGTCCGATTCTTTCTGCAACTTGCGGTGATCCTTTTGGTATGCCGAGCAGTGGGGTGGTTCGGAAGACGCTATCTGGGTCAGACCCAGGTGGTCATGGAGATGATCGCGGGTGTATTGCTTGGTCCCTCGCTCTTTGGCTTGCTGGCTCCCCAGACTCAGGCGTGGCTGTTCCCACAAACGGCGACCGTTGGGGCAGAGACGATCCGTCATCCGTCGATGTCGGTTCTCTATGTCGCGTCGCAACTTGGGCTCGTGCTCTATATGTTTCTTGTGGGGCTTGAGTTCGAGACGTCCCTTTTGAGACAGAAGGCAAGGGGCGCGGTGAGCGTCTCCCTGTCTGGGATTCTGTTGCCGTTCGCCCTGGGCGTTCTTGCCTCGACGTGGATGCGCGAGCCCGGCGTTTACTTCAGCACCTCGGCCAAGGATTGGGAGGGGGCTGTGTTCATGGGGGCGGCGATGTGCATCACGGCGTTTCCCATGCTCGCCCGCATCATCAGCGAGCGGGGCCTTGCTGGGACCAGCATGGGCACTCTGGCACTCGCTGCGGGTGCCACCGACGACGCGATGGCTTGGGCGCTCTTGGCGGTCGTGCTGTCGTCGTTCACCTCGACTCCAGCGTACGCTCTGTGGGCGATCGGAGGTGGAAGCGCCTTCCTTTTCGCGATGCTCTATCTGAGACCTTGGTTCCAACGGTTGGAGACTTGGACGATGCGCGAGGGGGGAGTCAATCACTCCATCGCCATCACGACGTTCGCGATCGTCTCCCTCGGTGCTTGGTTCACGGATGCGATCGGCATCTACGCTGTGTTCGGTGCGTTTGTAACCGGAGTCTGCATGCCGCGCGGCGAGTTTTCGAAGGGTATCCGGATTCGCATCGAGTACGCCACAAGCACGCTGCTACTACCCCTGTTCTTCACCTACTCGGGCCTCAACACCAAGGTCCAGCTCTTGGGAGTTGGTGGCGTGTTCACGCTCGCCGTCGTGGTGATCCTGTTTGCCATTGTCGGTAAATGGGTCGGCTGCATGGTCGCGGCGCGTTTGTCGGGCGAAAGCTGGAGGGACGCGTCGGCGATCGGTGTGTTGATGAATGCTCGCGGCCTGATGGAGTTGATCATCTTGAACATCGGCCTCCAGCACGGCGTGATCACCCCCACCCTGTACACGGTCATGGTGCTGATGGCCATCGTGACGACCGTCATGGCCTCGCCGATCTTCAAGCGGTGGTACGGGGACTTGGGAAGGCCTATCGCGGCGACCTGAGACTCACCGCCGCTTCCACCACAGGGCCTGCGTGGTGGCGAGAGGTTGGACGACCTTCTCAAGCGTCCGCATCTCGCTCGTCGTCATGGGCTTGAACTCGCGCGCCATCTTCAGCTTGGGTTGCACCTCGGAGGCTTGGCGCAGTCCCAGGGCCAGCGTCGAGATGGGCAGGGTGAGTGCGTAGCGCAGCAAGGGTTCGGGGTCGTCCACCCTTCCTTTAGCGAACTCCATGCCCTTGAGCGCCTTCATGCCCGAGATGCCGATTCCAAGTTGGTTGGCCTTAGGGAGTACTTCCGTGGCGAAGTCGTGGATGTGTTTGTCGAGTGCGCTCACGGGCACCAGAATGGCGTCGAACGGATACTCGTCGAGGGCTTTGAGGATGACCTCTGGCCGTGTGTGGCCCGTGATGCCGATGTAGCGGATGAGTCCTTCCTTCTTGGCGCGCTCGAGTCCCTTGACGGCGCCGCCGGAGGCAAGCACTTGGTCGAGCGTGCCGCCATCGTTGACCGCATGCACTTGCAGCAAGTCGATCTGCTTCGTTTGCAGACGTTCGATGCTGGCCTTGACCTCGGAGTAGGCTCCGTCGGCGTCGCGGGCAAGGGTTTTGGTGGCCAGGAAGACTTCGCTGCGGCGCTTGGCCATGACCATTCCGATGGCGGTTTCGCTCCGGGTTCCTTGGTAGCTGGGAGCGGTGTCGATGAAGTTGACGCCTCCATCCAGGAGTTCGTCGAGGGCTTTCACCGCAGACTCGTTGTCTGGAATTTCCGCGGTCCCAACGGCATAGATCGAGGCCTTCCAGCCCGTCTTGCCATAGGGTCGCTGGGCGATGCCCGTGGGTTGCGCGACCGACTCTCCACCAGCGATGGCGAGCGCGGTTGCCCCGGTCAGCTTGAAGAAGTCGCGACGGGAGAGTGCCATGCGTCCCAATTAGGCGCCATCGACAGCCTTCCTGCTCAGGATTGCCGATCCACACCCATCTCGCCAGGTGGACTGAGAACGTCGAGAATGAATGTGTCCTCGAGCGCATCGACACCGTGCGGGAACCATGACGGCAGGAAGACGACCGAACCTCCCTCGACGACCACTTCGCGGTAATCGTGAGAACCGGGCGCGCCGAGGCGCCATCGGACTTTGCCTGAGACGATGCAGGCCATCTGCTCGCTTTCGTGGGCGTGTGTGGCGACGTGGCAACCCTTTTCGAGGTTCACGTGGGCGACGAGCATTCGTTCGCCACACAACCGTTTGCGGTGCAACAGGGGAATCGGGTGGTCAGACTCGATGTCGGACCAATTGGTTACGATGGAGTCCATGCACCATCCTACCGTGTCTTAGGCCCGTGCTTCACGGCTTGCGAAGCACGAGCGGTTCCCGATCGAAGCCCTTTGGGTCGATAAAGAGGAGCGAGCCTTCCGGTCCGGGCCGAATTTCCAGGGGCACGTTGTTCTCCCTGATCCCTCGGGCCGCCTGGTCAATCGGCCTGCCCATGTAGGATTCTACGTGTAGAAGTGCCCGTTCGGTGTCGAAAGTGACCGTGCCTTCTTTTGGGACCCCGGCCTCAAGCAACTCGAACCGCCCTTCCCGAATCTTGAGCTTGACCAGCCCGAACGATTTGGCGACAGCGGGATCGACCCCGTGCAAGGGAACTTCTCGGTGCCCGATCCATTCGCCCTCGGCGCTCCAGGTGCGGACGCAACCCATCGCGAAGGCCAGCACCAGGGCGAGAGCCGACCCGACAGATATACTTCGCGGGATGGCTGCCATCACCCCCGAAGTCTACACGTCCATGGGGCTGCGCGATTCGGAATACGCAGCGATTCTCGAACTCATCGGGAGGGAGCCGACACTGACCGAACTCGGCATGTTCGCCGTGATGTGGAGCGAACACTGCGGCTACAAGTATTCGCGCCCCGTCCTCGCGTTCTTCAAGAAGTACAAGGAGGCGATGGAGGGAAGCGGCTTGGAGAACGCGGGCGTGGTGGACATCGGAGACGGGCTTGGTGTGACCATGAAGGTCGAATCGCACAACCATCCTTCTGCGGTCGAGCCGTATCAGGGTGCGGCCACGGGGGTTGGAGGCATCATCCGCGACATTCTGACCATGGGTGCCCGACCCATCGCTTCGCTCAATTCGCTGCGTTTCGGAACCATCAGAAGGGGCGTCGAGCCCGACGATGTCGTTTCGCGAA
>JBDHZD010000033.1:0-35939 GCA_039811705.1 Fimbriimonadaceae bacterium
CCGTACCATCGGGGTGCCTGAGGCACCTGGCGAGATTGGTCATCCCCAATGGGTTGACATCCCTCAAGTCGAGGTGGCTCTCCAATAGCTGTCTCTCCACTGAAGACGCTTCCGACGACAGCCATTCGGCGACGAGGTCCCCTCTCCACAGTCCTGGCCCGTAGCCCGGCTCGCGAGATTGAACGAAAACGAACGCGTCCTCGACTTCGAACATCTCGCGCGCCATCATGGCGCCGAACACTTGGAAGCCCTCGCGCGTCCGGATCGCGGGGCCGACGTTGGGCACGAACCCCAAGTCGCTCGGCAAGTCGATCAGCACGGGGGCTTTGACCGATTCGAGCGCAGCAACCCACGGGTCGCGCGTCGCGGTTTGAGCCTGCGCCAAGGTGGCGTAAACCAGGACTGCCGAGCAAATCGAACCTACCATCAACTTCTCCACGTTAGCACTAAATGTGAACGCCGCTGAGGTTACACAAACCTAATACAAGAAGGTCCCGCGGGTCGAGAACGACCCACGGGACCTCTTCGTTGTGCCGACAGGACTTTAGAAGTCCATGTCGTCCATGCCGCCGCCGTGACCGCCGGGCATGGGAGCCTTCTTCTTCTCGGGCTTCTCGACCACCAACGTCTCGGTGGTGAGCACGAGGCCCGCGATGGAGGCCGCGTTCTGGATCGTCGAGCGAGTCACCTTGGCCGGATCAATGATGCCCGCCTTGGTCATCTCGACATACTCGCCCGTCGCGGCGTTCAGGCCCTGGCCGAACGGAAGGCCCTTGACCTTCTCGACGACCACGCTGCCTTCCAGGCCCGCGTTCTCGGCGATCTGGCGAAGCGGCTCTTCGAGGGCGCGGCGCACGATGTTCACGCCCGTCTTCTCGTCGCCGTCCACTTCGAGCGTGGCGAGGACCGCAGCCGCCGCGAGCAGCGTCACGCCGCCGCCGGGCACGATGCCTTCCTCGACCGCCGCGCGGGTGGCCGAAAGGGCGTCCTCGTACCGATGCTTCTTCTCCTTGAGCTCGGTCTCGGTGGACGCGCCGACCTTGATCACCGCGACGCCGCCGCTGAGCTTGGCCAGTCGCTCCTGGAGCTTCTCGCGGTCGTAGTTGCTGTCGGTGTTCTCGATCTGCTTCTTGATCTGCTCGATGCGGCCCATGACGGCTTCCTTCGAGCCCGCGCCTTCGATGATCGTGGTGTCTTCCTTGGTGATCACGATCTTCTTGGCGGTGCCGAGCATGGTCAGGTCCACGTTTTCGAGCTTCGTGCCGAGGTCCTCGCTGATGAACTGGCCGTTGGTCAGCACCGCGATGTCTTCGAGCATGGCCTTGCGTCGGTCGCCAAAGCCGGGAGCCTTGACGGCCACGATCTGAAGCACGCCTCGGATCTTGTTGAGGACCACCGTGGCGAGCGCATCGCCTTCCAGGTCTTCGGCGATGATCACGATCGGGCGTCGCGCCTGGGCGGCCTTTTCGAGGAACGGCAGGAGGTCTTGCGCGCTGGTGATCTTCTTCTCGTGGATGAGGATCAGAGCGTTCTCAAGGACGGCCTCCATGCGCTCGGGGTCGGTGACGAAGTAGGGCGAGATGTAGCCCCGGTCGAACTGCATGCCTTCGACCACTTCCAGAGCGGTCTCGCGGCCCTTCGACTCTTCGACGGTGATGACGCCGTCCTTGCCGACCTTTTCCATGGCGTCGGCCACGTGCTTGCCGATCTCGGGGTCGTTGCCCGCGATGGTGGCGACGAACTCGACCTGCTCCTTGTCCTTGATCGGCTCGGACACCTTCTTGATCTCGGCGATCACGGCTTCCACGGCTCGGTCGATGCCGCGCTTGACCGCGATGGGGTTGCCACCGGCGGCAACGTAGCGCAGACCTTCGTTGACGATGGCTTGGGCCAAGACGGTCGCGGTGGTCGTGCCGTCACCCGCGACGTCGTTGGTCTTCGAGGCGACCTCTTTGCACAGCTGCGCGCCGAGGTTCTCGTAGGGATCTTCGAGTTCGATCTCCTTGGCGACGGTCACGCCGTCTTTTGTGATCGTGGGGCTGCCCCACTTCTTGTCGAGGACGACGTTGCGGCCCTTGGGACCGAGAGTGACTTTGACGGCGTCGGCGACTTTGTTGACGCCTCGCTCGAGCGCCCTGCGGGCGATTTCATCGTAGAGTAGCTGCTTGGCTGGCATGGGAATCTCCTGGTTTGAATCGTGTGAGGGTCAGTTGAGGATGGCGTAGATCTGGTCTTCGTCGAGGATGGTGAACTCCTGACCGTCGACCGTGACCTCGTTGCCACCGTACTTGCTGAACAGAACGCGGTCGCCAACCTTGACGGTCAAGGCGTTGCGCTCGCCGTTGTCGAGAATGCGGCCGTTGCCGATGGCGACGACCTCGCCTTCCTGAGGCTTCTTCTTGGCCGTGTCGGGCAGATAGATGCCGGACGCCGTCTTGGCCTCCGACTCCATCACCTTCACGACCACCTTGTCTCCGAGCGGTTTGAGTGCTGGCATCTGTGTTTGCTTGTCCTCCTGGTCGCGAGAGATTGGCACTCTCG
Organism: Fimbriimonadaceae bacterium; assembly: GCA_039811705.1. Taxonomy (GTDB): domain Bacteria; phylum Armatimonadota; class Fimbriimonadia; order Fimbriimonadales; family Fimbriimonadaceae; genus UBA2387. The sequence goes on from JBDHZD010000033.1 coordinate 2,542, forward strand.
CACGATGACTGCTATTCTGCCAGCGACCGCACCACTGTGTCAACCCAAGATTGGCACTCAAGGGACGAAAGTGCTATTGGCTCGAAAACCGGTTGTCTCGGATCGGTCGGAACGATCGAACGGTCGTCGGTACGCCGCCCGAGGCGACTCCAGCAACAAGACGCCCCCGGTCTCTTCGACCGAGGGCGCCTTGTTGTGCGAAAGCCTGAGCTCAGGCGGTCTTGCGTCGGCGGCGAGCCAGGACGCCAAGGGCGCCCGCACCCAGCGCGATCATCGAAGCGGGTTCCGGAACCGGATCGGCATCGATGTTCATGGCGAGATTGGACATGCTCGGGGCTGCGAAGATGCGGAACTCACCGCCTTCGATCGTGCCGCTCGAGTTCACATCGCGGTACCAGCCGTTGCTGGACGCGCCGACGTAGTTCACTGGCGCAGGCAGGCCAGCCGTGTTGTTGACCAAGCCAGCGGACCGGTTGTTGTCCACGAGGTCGTTCTGAAGGAATCGGATCGTGACGCCGTACAGGTTGCCGTTCGGCTGGTCAAGCACGAGCCCGGGGGTGGCCAGATTGATTCGAGAAAAGGTGTTCAGCGCCTGCGTCCAAGAACCCAAATCGTACGTGCTCGAGTAGATGTTGTTGCTGAACGCCGGATCCGTGCCGCTCGTCGTGCCAGCAGCGGTGCGGTAGACGTTCAGTTCGGCTTTCAGGTTCTCGCCCGTCATGGCTGTCGTCCACGAGATGAACAGGAAGCTCATCGTGTTGACGTTGTACTGGGTCACGCCGGGGTCGTAATTCTTGACCGTGAAGAAGTCGCCCTTCATCGCGCGGGGCAACGTGCCGGTGTCGGTGACGGTCTGGAAAGTGGTTTCGGTCGCGTCGGTGAAGAAACTGTCGTAGATCACGACCGCCTGAGACGAAGCGACAAGGGACGACGTAGCCACGAGGGCCAAGGCAAGTTTGCGCATTTTCTGTTACCTACTCCTGCCGAACGCTGAGGTCCTATCGGCCTCGCCTCTTTACGGGCGCGCAGATCGGCTAGTTGCTGAGGGTCATAGCTCATCCATGTGCACCTGTCAATGGTGCGGCAACTGTTTTTTAAGTTTTTTTTCAGTCTGGCTCCTGTTTGAGCCTGACTCTGGTTCAACGCTGAACTCGGCGGAGGGTCCCGACGCCAACTCGGGCGGCGAAGCGCGGTTGACATACCGGCCCCGCTGTGCTAAAGTGCCCTCAAGGTGTCGAGTCCCATCAGAGGACCGGGGCTGGCGACAGTCCACGCAGACGCCCGCAGGAGTACGGACATCATGAAGAAAGTCATTTTCGCCTCGGCTTTGGCCGTCGTCGCATCCTCGTCGTTCGCTGTCGAACTCTGGAACAACGGACCCCTTGTCACCCACGTCGGTGCCGGAGCGGGCGGGGCCAACGTCAGCATGGCGTCTGCGGTTCCCAACACCGGCGGCTCCAACATCACGGCGACCGCGTGGCGCGCCGACGACTTCACGGTCAGCGGCGGCGGGTGGTTGGTCAACACGATCTCCAGCTATGGCTACGACACCAACAACAACCCGCCCCGATTCGGCGCCGGAACCGTTTCCATCCGACAAGGCGCGGTGGACGGAACGGTGGTCGCGAGCGTGGCCGCCACTTGGTCCGATGCGGGCATCTACCGAGTCTTCAACGGTGCAGCGAACCTGACCAACACCGCGCGCCGGCTCTTCCACATCACCGGCAACTTCGGTGGGCTCTCGCTTGCGGACGGCACATACTGGGTCACATTCAGCATGTCCAACACGGCGGCCGCCAACAACTGGATGCCGTATGTCATGGACCCCAACTCGGGCAACCCGGACGACCCGATCACCCGCATCGGCAACAGCCAGTTCAGCGGGGACTCCGGATCCACGTGGTCGCTGGCGACTGTGACGACCGGTAGTTGGAACCAGGCGCCCGAACTTCCCTTCACGGTGGAAGGCGACCCAGTTCCCGAACCCGCCACGATGATCGGCCTTGGTGCCGGCGTACTCGCCCTGATGCGACGCCGCCGCACGGTCAAAGCCTGACGCATTACAAGCGCAAAATCCTACACTGGACCCTCCTCGCCCCTCGGGTGCGGGGAGGGCTTTTCGCATCTCCTTACTCTAAGGGTGCCGAGCGACCTCACCACCGTCCTTGACCACACCCTCGGCCTTGGGTCGTACTGAAGGTTGTCCCACAGCTCCGTCGAATTCTCGGCCGTGCCAATCCAAACGCTGTCGCAAAAACTGTGGCCATGCCGCGATGTGGCGGGGCTTCCGGCTGGCGGCCGATCAAGCGGACGGCGGGGAGACTCGAAAGCCTGAAGGAATCGCAGCGCTTGCGGCGAACCGAAACAGCGATGTCGAAGCCCAAGCTGAACGTCGGTCTCATCGGTTACCAATTCATGGGCAAAGCCCACAGCAACGCCTACCGGCAGGTGTCGCGCTTCTTCGACCTGCCCGTCGAACCCGTCATGCACACCATCTGCGGCCGCACGGAAGCCGCCGTCTCCAAAGCCGCCGACGCGATGGGCTGGCAGTCCTACTCCACCGATTGGCGAAAGGTCGTCGAAGACCCGGACATCCACGTCGTGGACGTCTCGACGCCGGGGGACAGCCACGCCGAAATCGCCATCGCCGCCGCCGAAGCGGGCAAGATCGTGTTCTGCGAGAAACCCTTGGCGAATACGGTCGAGGAGGCGCGCCGCATGGTGGCCGCAGTCGAGAAGTCGGGCAAGCCCCACGCGATCTTTCACAACTACCGCAAGGCCCCCGCGGTGGGCTTGGCCAAGCGGATGATCGCCGAGGGCGCACTCGGCAAGATCTACCACTTCCGCGCCGTCTACCTGCAAGACTGGATCGCCGACCCCAACTTCCCTCTCGTCTGGCGATTGCAGAAGGACAAGGCCGGCAGCGGCACGCACGGAGACATCAACGCGCACATCATCGACATGGCGCGCCACCTCATCGGCGAGTTCGAGGATGTTTGCGGCCACTTGGAGACGTTTGTGAAGCGTCGCCCGCTTGCGGGCGCGATCGACGACAAGCTCGGCGCGGCGGCATCCACCGAGATGGGCGACGTGACCGTGGACGACGCCGTCATCATGTTGGCCCGGTTCAAGAACGGGGCGCTGGGCACCTTCGAAGCCAGCCGCTTCGCCGTCGGGCGCAAGAACCACCACAAGTGGGAGATCAATGGTTCGAAGGGCTCGGTGGTGTTTAACTTGGAGCGGATGAACGAGCTGGAGTACTACAACAACGGCGACCCAGAGGGCACGCACGGATTCCGCGTGATCCAAGCCACCGAGGGCTCGCACCCGTACGCAGGGGCGTATTGGCCCGTCGGGCACATCATCGGTTACGAGCACACGTTTGTGAACCTCTTGGCCGATGCGTTCAAGGCGATCGGCGCGGGGGAATGCCCCAGCCCGAACTTCCACGATGGCTTGGCCAACCAGTTGGTTCTGGACGCGTGCGAGCGCTCGAACGCATCGCGGACGTGGGAACGGCCCTGACAGGCGTTGGAGGTGCCCTAACCTAAGGTTGCCCCCTCAGGGGTGCCACGGTCTGAGTGGCTCGTCTTCGCCTCGCAAACCTGAGCCTGCCTTGCCGCCAGACCGTGCGACGAACGCTGAGCAGCAGCTTAGGTACCAAGCGAAGCTTGGTGGCGCTTCCGAGGATCGCCAGACGAGCACGGTCTGCCGGGCGACACGACTCGACATGCGCCTGGTGGTCGGGCCCGGACAGACCGTGGCACCCCGATGCGGATGGCAACTGGCTTCCGGCGTTCACGTCCCTGCGGGTCTCGAAGCCGACCTGGCCATTTGGTCCGCTTCGACACCTTGGGCGACTCCGTCGCCCAAGGGCTCAGCGTGACGCGAGCAAGGTTGGCCCTCAGGGGTGCCACGGTCTGAGCGGCTCGTCTTCGCCTCGCCGACCTGAGCCCCCTTGCCGCCAGACCGTGCGACGAACGCTGAGCAGCAGCTTAGGTACCAAGCGAAGCTTGGTGGCGCTTCCTAGGATCGTCGGAAGAGCACGGTCTGCCGGGCAAAGCGAAATGATATGCGCTTGGTGTTCGGGCCCGGACAGACCGTGGCACCACGATGCGGATGGCAACTGGCTTCCGGCGTTCACGTCCCTGCGGGTCTCGAAGCCGACCCGGCCCCTTTGTCCGCTTCGACACCTTGGGCGACTCCGTCGCCCAAGGGCTCAGCGTGACGGGATGCTTGCGTCGCCCAATGCTCAGCGTGACGCGAACGAGCCCCCTTGAGGCGGAGCGGCTGACCGCCCGATGCGTCCAAGAGAGTCCACACCCCCTCCGGTACAATCCGAGGGACCCATGGACCTGCGCCAAACGCTGAACCTGCCCGACGCGGACTTCACCATCCCGATGAAGGCCAACCTGCCCTCGATGGAGCCCGCGATTCAGGCCGAGTGGGATTCCATGGGGCTGTACCACCTCATCCAACAGGCCCGGCGCGACGCCCCGGCCTTCGTGCTCCACGACGGCCCGCCTTACACCAACAGCCCGATCCACATCGGGACGGCCATGAACAAGATGCTCAAGGACATGGTCGTCAAGTCGCGCACCATGATGGGCTACCGTGCGCCGTACGTCCCCGGCTACGACAACCACGGGTTGCCGATCGAACAGGCCGTGATGAAGGAGTTCGAGAAAAAGGGCGTCAAACCGGACGTGCCGACTCTTCGCCAAGCCTGCCGCGAGCACGCCAAGCGGTACCTCGACGTCCAGACCTCGCAGTTTCGACGGCTGGGCGTGTTCGGCCTGTGGGAGCGGCCGTACGCCACGATGGACTTCCGATTCGAGGCGGAGATCGTGCGCGTGTTCAAGCGGCTCGCCGAGCGCCACTACATCTACCGGGGTTTGCGCTCGGTCCAGTGGAGCCCCACCAGCAAGACCGCTTTGGCCGACACCGAGATCGTTTACAAGGACCACGTCTCGACGGCCATCTACGTCCGCTTCCCCACCTACCCCGGCGCGGAAGGCGATTTGGAGCGCTTCCCCAACCTCCACACGATCATCTGGACCACGACTCCTTGGACGATCCCGGCAAACGTGGCCGTGGCGTTGCATCCCACCGCGACCTACGTCATTCTGGAAAACGGCGGCAACCACTACCTGATCGCGGAGTCCTTGGTTGAAGACGTGGCCGCAAAGGTGGGCTTCTCGCGATTCGAAATCGTCGCGCGGATGACGGGCGACGAGGTCTTGCGGTCGGGCGTGCGGTTCAAGCACCCCGTATTCGACCGCGAATCGGTGGTCGTCCTGGCCGAATACGTCACGATGGAGGACGGCACGGGCATCGTCCACACGGCGCCCGGCCACGGTCGCGACGACTTCGAGACGGGCCAGAAGTACGGCTTGCCTATCCTCTGCCCCGTGGACGAGCGCGGCGTGCTCACCGAAGAGGCGGGGGAGTTTGCGGGGACGTACTATAAGGACTGCGACACCGTGGTGGTCAATCGGCTGCGCGAACTCGGTCATCTCATGCGCTCTTACGAGCACGTCCACACCTACCCCTACGGCGAGCGCGACGGGCAACCCATCATCTTCCGCGCCACCGAGCAGTGGTTCGTGAACATCGACCACCGCAACCTGCGCCAACGGATGCTCGCCGAGATCGACAAGGTGAACTGGATCCCCGGCACGGGAAAGAGCCGCATCGGCTCGATGATCGCCACGCGCCCGGACTGGTGCATCTCCCGCCAACGCCCTTGGGGCGTCGGTATCCCCGTGTTCTACGGCAAAGAGACCGGCAAACCGGTTCTGGACCCCGAGGCCATCGAGGCTGTCGCCCAACTCGTCGAGCGGGAGGGCTCCGATGCGTGGTTCACCAAGGCGCCCGAGGACATCCTGCCTCCCGGCTACAAAGACGGCATGACCGGAGAGACCGAGTTCGTGAAAGAGACCGACGTCCTCGATGTGTGGTTCGACTCGGGTTCGACGCATCTGGCCGTTCTCGAGGGCAACGTGGAGCCCTCATGGCGCGAAAGCCTGCCCGCCGACCTCTATCTGGAAGGCTCGGACCAACACAGGGGCTGGTTCAACAGCTCGCTCGTCATCGGGACAGCCATCCTGGAGCACGCGCCGTACAAGGCCGTCCTCACCCACGGCTTTGTGATCGACGAACAGGGCTTCAAGATGTCCAAGCGCTCAGGCAACGCCGTAGACCCCGTGCAAGCCGCCGACCAGTACGGCGCAGACATCCTGCGAACGTGGATGGCGGGCGTGGACTACGCCAACGACGTGCCGATCTCGGACGCTCTGCTCAAGCAGTTCGGCGAGCAATACCGCCGCATCCGCAACACGCTCCGCTTCCTGCTTTCCAACCTCTACGATTTCGATCCGGCCAGCAAGCCCGATCTACTCGACATCGACGAGTGGGCGATCGAGCAGGTGGAGCTGCTGACCGCCGACTGCGTAGACGCCTACGCGCGGTACGACTTCGGCAAAGTGCTGACCTCGGTCCACAACTTCTGTGTGAACGAGCTGTCGTCGTTCTATCTGGACGCCATCAAGGACCGGATGTACTGCGACGGCAAGGATTGGCCCTCGCGGCGCAGCGCCCAGGTGGCGTGCCACGCGATTTTGGAACGGCTGACCAAACTTGTGGCGCCGATCCTGGTCCACACGGCAGAGGAGGTCTACCGCCGCATCCCAGGCTCTAGCGAATTCAAGTCGGTCCACTTGGAGACGTTCGACTTGCCCTCCGAGGAGCGTTTGGCGAGCATCGCCGAGTCCAATCTGCAGGTGCGCTTTGCCGAACTGATCGAGCTGCGGGCCTGGGTCTTCGCGGCCTTTGAAGAGTGGAAGGCCGAGGGCGGCATCAAAGACTCGCAAGACGCGATTGCCGACCTCACGCTTCCAGCCGAACAAGCCCACTCCATGCGGTCGTTCGGAGACGGCTTGGCCAACCTCTTCAAGATGTCGGAGGTCAATGTGATCGAAGGCGAACGCGCTGTCGCCTTCCGTGCAAGCACCTACCTCAAGTGCGAACGCTGTCGCTTGCGCCGCCCCGACGTCTCTCTCGTCGACGGCGTGCCCCTCTCGGCCCGAGACCGCAAGGCCCTCGGGTTGACCGTCTAGAGCGGCGCGGGAACCCATCCCTACGGCCAACCGTTGAGCATTCCTGACCGGAGTACAAACATAAGATGAAACGACTCTCCCTCCTCGCTGTCCTCGTCGTTGCTTTTGCCATGGGTTGTTCCGCACCCAAGGAAGAAGCAGCGAAGGAACCACCAGCGGCCGCAGAACCGACGGCCTCGCAACCCCCGGCTCGGCCCGAAACGCCCGGACTCGGCGCCATCGTCGGTGGCGCCCACTTCGGTGTCAAGGTGACGGCAGATCCCACGGAACCCAAGGTCGGCACGGTCAAGTTCACCATCGCCGCCGACCACCACGGTCAACCGGCCACCGGACTTCCCGTCCAGGTCCGCATCACCAAGATCGACGGCGAGCAGTTGCCGACCGTGGATGCCACCGAATCGGGTGTGGGCACGTTCGAGGCCACGGTCGAAATTCCGGAAGCCGGCGACTACCATCTGGAGGCCATTCTCGGCGCGGGTAGCGGGCACGACGAGATCGCCAAGTTCAAGTTCACGGCCGTCAAGTAACTTCGACGAGCCGACACAGCGAGAGGGGCGGGCCAGTGGCCCGCCCCTCTCGCTGTGTCGAAGGCCCGAATCGTCAGAAGATGGACTTCTCGAAGTAGTAGTCCTTCGCGTTCTCGGGGGTGATGAGCTCGACGTCGATCATCATGTGCTTCGGCATGAACGGCGCGGCCTTCTCTCGGTTGCCGCCCCGCAGAGTCGAAGCGGCGATCTGGATGCCGGTGGCGATCATCGAGGGCGGATAAGTGATGTCGGCGGGAAACATCGGGTCGCGGTCCATCACGCGCTTGACGATGTCTTTCATGCCCGCGCCTCCAAGAATCCAAACATTCGAGCGCCCCGCTTCCTTGAGCGCCTGCTCCGCGCCGAGCGCCATGTCGTCGTCAGAAGCCCAGATGGCGTCCACCTGCGGATGCTTGACAAGCAGGGCCTGCGTCACTTCGAACGCCTTCTGTCGGTTCCACATGCCCGACTGGCTGTCAAGAACCGTAATACCGGGATTGGCCTTGAACACGGCGTTGGCGGCCGTGACGCGGTCTGTGTTCACTGTGCTTGGAATGCCTTCCAGAACGAGAATCTTCCCTTGCCCGCCCAATTTGGAGACCATGAACTCGGCGGACTTGCGGCCGAACGCCTTGTTGTCGCCCTCGATGAACACGTCGGCGACGGGCTTCAAGAAGCCTCGGTCCACGTTCACCAGATAGATGCCCCGTTCCTTGACCTTTTCTGCCACGGGCGTGAGCGGTGCGCTCTCCGTCGCCAAGACCACGAGGCCATCCAAGCCGCCCGCCATCATCGTCTCGATCTGCGAAATCTGGGTCTGGGGCGTATCGGCCGTCTGGAACTGCCATTCGATGTCGGGGTGCAGCGCCATGGCTTCCTTGGCCCACCAGATGACGCCGGCCGTCCAGCCGTGGTCGGCGGCAGGAACCGAAACGCCGATCTTGATCTTCTTACCGCTGTCGCCGCCCGAGGCCGTACTGGAGGAACTGCCACCGCTTTGGCAACCGCCCGCAACGATGAGACCCATGGCGCCAAGCAGGGACGCCGCCAACAATCGCTTCATCATAGACACACCTTGCGACCGGACGCGCCAACGCGTCGGTCTGTCCGATGATAACACCTTTTCGGTCCTAGAGCGTGCCCCGGATTGGACCCAAACGCCCCCAGCTGCCGAAGGCCCCCGTCGGTACACTTCCAGATGACCATGGCACTCCAGAAGAAGACCGTCCGCGACGCCGACTTGAACGGAAAGCGCGTGTTCGTGCGTTGCGACTTCAACGTCCCCTTGGACGGCACCCGCATCACCGACGACCGCCGCATCGTCGAAGCCTTGCCGACGCTTCGATTCGTCTTGGAGCAAGGTGGTTCGCTCGTGGTCGCCAGCCATCTCGGCCGCCCGAAGGGCGGGCCGGACCCCAAGTACTCGCTCGCGCCCGTCGCCGCCCGACTCACGGAGTTGCTGGGCAAGCCCGTCATGTTGCTCTCGGATTGTGTCGGGCCGATCGTCGAGCAGGCGTGCGCAGCCCTCAAACCTGGCGAGATCGTCCTGCTGGAGAACGTCCGGTTCCACAGCGAAGAGGAGGCCAACGATCCGGCGTTCGCGGTAGCGCTGGCCAGGCTCGCCGACGTCTATGTCAACGACGCTTTCGGCACGGCCCACCGCGCCCACGCTTCGACCGAGGGCGTCGCCCATCACCTCCCCGCTTACGCCGGATTCCTCATGGAGAAGGAGATCGAGTACCTCGGCAAGGCCGTGGCGAACCCGCAACACCCGTTTGTGGCCGTGCTGGGCGGATCTAAGGTCAAGGACAAGATCGCGGTCATCGAGCAACTGATCGGCAAGGTGGACACGCTCATCCTCGGGGGCGGCATGGCGTTCACGTTCCTCCATGCCCAGGGTCACCCCATTGGCAAATCGTTGCTGGACGCCACGAACCTGGAGTTCGCCAAAGACATGCTGGCTAAGCATGGCGACAAGATCCTCTTGCCCACCGACGTCGTCGTTGCCACCGAACTCTCCCCCGAAGCAACCACGGCCGTCGCATCGGTTGCGGCGATCGGCGAGGATCAGATCGGAGCCGACATCGGCCCGGAAACCACGGCCGAGTTCGCCCGCGCCATCCGTTCCGCGCAAACCGTCGTCTGGAACGGGCCGATGGGCGTGTTCGAGATGACGCCGTTTGCGGCTGGCACCGTGGGGGTAGCTCAGGCGTTGGCCGAATGCGGCGGCACGACCATCGTGGGTGGCGGCGATTCTGCGGCGGCGATCGAGCAGTTCGGGTTTGCGGACCGCGTCAGCCACGTCAGCACCGGTGGCGGCGCGAGCCTCGAGTTTCTGGAAGGCAAGACGCTCCCCGGCATCGCCGCCCTGCTGGATACGTAGTCGATGGGCATCCTTCTCCATCCGGGCCCGGCTGATCATGCTCAACCCGGCGAGTCCCATCGTCTCGGACCGCTGGTGCCATGATGGAGGACAATGTCGAGGATGCACCCGCAGACGGTCAAGGAGTGGAAGGCGCGGTACGACGCCCACAACCTTTTTGTGTTGGAAGAAGCTCGCAACCGAACCGTGGCCGAGCGGTACCAGCGGTTGCTCGGATTCGTGACTTCTCTTTCCAAACTGGGCTTGCTCAAACCTCGCGAGGACGATCTCGAGTTTCACTTGCGATGGCAAAAGGCACGGGAATGCATGCGTGAAAAGAGAACCTGACCTCGGGACCGCTCTAGCGCTTCTAGACACCGCACTGCGAGAGGCCGGCTTTCGGTATGCGGTAATCGGAGGCATGGCGGTTATCCTTCGCGGCTATGATCGGTTCACGATGGACTTGGACGCGATCGTTCTCGATGCCGACGACCGCTTGACCGAGCTACTCGCCGCACTTGCGAACCAGGGAATCACCTTGAGGATCGCCGATGGCATCCCGTTCGCGAAACGAAACCGAATCCTGCTTCTGCAGACCCCCGATGGTATCGAAATCGACTTGTCGATGGGTGTGTTGCCGTTTGAGCAGATGACCGTGGAGCGAGCCCCCGTGGAAAGGCTCTCCGACCAATTGTCCGCACGCATCGCAAGGGTCGAGGACCTGTTAGTGATGAAACTCATCGCCCTAAGGGACCGCGACAAGGACGACGTCAAGCGACTCCTAGAGTTGCATCCCGACGTTGACCGGGAGGCTATCCTCGCTACCGTGTCCGAGTTTGCTGAGGCATTGGAGTCACCCGAGACTACCGAAGAGGGCCGACGACTCCTCAAGTTGGACGCATAGGCAAGCAAGGCGCGGGGCTTTCGTGGTCCTCCCCATTGGTCGTTAGCCCGATAGCCCAACCAAGGTCATCCCGTGAATCCGCAGTCCGCCAAGGCCCGAGGGGACGGTCACGAGGACCTTCTCCAAACGGCGCACGCGGTTTTCGCGTTCGGCCGAATCGAACACGGGAAGGTGCGCCAGGGCCAAACCGTCCACGCGGGGTGCGAAGATCGTCGCTTGAGTATCGCCGTGGGCACGCACCCATTCGCCATAGCGCAGTTCAACCTTCCGCGAGCCGCCATCGGCGAACGACATCTCCACCGTCCCGACGAGGTCGCCATCGTTCAAACGCGAGAGGCAGTCCAGCGCCATCACCAGGGCCGTGCCGTCGCGATCCACCTTGAACTCCATCTCCAGCGGCCCGGCCGCGCCCTCCTGCGTCAGCGAATGGCGGAACGCCTTGGCCACCGAGATGGGAATCTGGTAGTCCCCCAGCGGCCTCGGCTCGCCCTCGGTGATCAAGAAGCCCGGTTGCGGGCGAAGCGTGCCCACCGGCCCGTACAGCATGCGGCCCATCAGGTCCACGGGGTCGTAGTCGAGCTCGCTCGGCAGATCCATGCGCCCTGTCCACGCATAGTCGGCTGCCAGCACCATGGCCGAGAACTGGTGGAACGCGCGCAGCATGTTGCGTTCGTTGCTCTCGTACCCCGCCCACGTCGTCTGCAACATCCCCACACCTTCTTCGGCTGCGGCGCGAACGAAACCCCGGATGTTGTTGGGTCGGAACCACGTGCTGGCGATAGGGTTCTTCCGCTCCTTCTTCCACAACTTGAGCGAAGCCAAGAAGCCCTCGGAGTCGGGATCGTCCTTGTAGTGCCAATCGGCGATCATGGCGTTCGACGGAATGGCTTTGCGCCTCGCCGCCGCATCTTGCGGCGTATCGCCGAGTGCCGCGTCGATGGCTTCACCGGGTGCAAGTCCCTTATCGCCCCACAGCATCATGTGGACTCCGTGCCGGTTGGCGATCTCGGCCAAGAACGGCAACTGGATGCCCCACAATTCGGTGACCAGCGCCGGGTCCTCGGGCCACCCCCGCATGTCCACCTCGTCCAGTCCAAAGTGGATCGTCTTGGGCTCCAGCAGTTCGATGGCTTCGTCCCAGAGCGCCGACAGCAGGTGGCGAGTCGCAGGCTTGCGCGGGTCCACCGAGTACAACACGTCCGGGTTGAACGCCAAGTCCCGGTTCTGACCGTTCGCGAACAGCCACTCCATGTGTCCAAAGCTTTGGATCAGCGGGATGGGCTCCATGCCGCGTGCCCGCAGGTAGTCGAACTCGGCCTTGAGCTGCCGCCGCGGCATCGTCATCGACGTTTGGATTCCAGGCGTGGCAAGCCAATCGGATCGTTCGCACTGAAGAACGACCTTGTTGAAGCCCAATGGCGCGAGGGCGCGGGTGACCAACATCTGGTGGAAGTCGAATGCCTGCGGCCCCACGAACAGGTGGACACCCCGCCAATCGAGGCGCGGCCAATCGTCGATACGGCAATAGGGCAAGCCGAGGCGTCCCTCGTAGGGCACCGCGATCTTGGCCAGAGTGCGCATGGCTTGGATCAGTCCGGCAGTGTCCTGTCCGCGCACTTTCGCGCCGTTCGGGCCCACTTCGATCGAATACGCTCCGGCAGGCAACTTGAGGTCTTCGCGCACGACCTCGATGACGGTCTGCTGCCCCTGCCGCGAAGGGCGCTCGGGTTCCCATCTGGAATAGAGCGTCTGGGTGAACTCGGTGCCCAGGTCCAAACCACCCTGTGGAACCCGGATCAGCGGATACTGCCCCAGATCCAAAACGCCGTCCCTCAACTCGTAGTACTTGGGACGGGGCACGAGCGGCAACGGTGCGCTGACGGCTCGCGCGGCGTCGATCTCTCTTGGCTCGGTGGCCACCTCGACTCGTTGTTGTGCTCCCGCAGTCTCCTGCCTTGCATTGAGGGACCACCTCAGCGAAAGCCGAGCCGGATTGTCCCTGGAAACAGGCACCCCAGTCGATCCGAACCAGAACAGATCCTTGTTCTGAGCCCAACTCTGGTTGTAGCCCCGGCCATCGAAACAAACCCACCGGCCCTGTGGCGAACTGGCCACGACCTCGCCCACCGGCGCCTGGAATCGAAACTCCGATCCCGCTGGGCCGAAGAGCCGACGCTCGAATCCGCTGCCCTGAAACTCTCTTCTGGCCAACGCCCGCGGGTCCGAGCCATCAATCGTCACGGTGCCATGGGTGAGCGCAGGAGCCCAAAGCATCCCTGCGGCCAGCTCGACCAAGGCGGGCTCGTCGGAGTGCCACGCAAACTCGTAATCCACGCTGACACCCGTCTCGTCGGGCCGGTAAACGTGACGACCGCTCACTCGACCGTCGCTGGATCTGAACTCGACCACATAGGACCCATCGGCGCCGCGGGTCACGGTCTGGGAGTTGTAGAGCGAGCTGTAGTAGCCCTTGGTCCAACCCGGGGCGTAATACTGGAACCAGGACCCCTGAACGATGGGAATGCCTTGTAGCGAGAGATTCAACCCCTCCCCTGCCGTGTATCTGAACCCAACGTTGAGCACCGCTGCAGCGGCGAGTGCGAGCAACATGCCCCAGATTATGGGCTAGGCGACGTCTTCCGCAACGGCGGTCTCGTTGCGAGCAAGGCCCAGCAGTTCCTCCCAACCCTCTTCCGCCATTGCCTGCGAAACGCCCAGATGGCCCAAGGTGGCCAACCATACGCGCCTCCGACTCTCCAACTCGGCCCGATCCATGGTGAGAGCCTGCTTGCGAAGCATTCGGTACAGATTCGCCAGTGCGTCTGCCCTCGAGGAAAACCTCGTATCGAGGATCGAAAGCGTGCTTCTCCTGGGTGGTACGTGGGTGCGCATGATGCCTTGATCCAATTGTCGGCGCGGATCGGCCGAACTTGACCCGGCGACACCGAGTCCCAGAGCGAGAACCAAGGACGTGTAAACTGTGCCCCCGGAGGCGGTTGCCGAAGGCACGTCGTACCCATGAATCTGACACAGTTCTTTGCCGCAGCGGGACTCGTCCTGGCGACACTCGGTCCGGCGCAACCCTCGGCCCAGGACGTCGCACTCGCCCAGCAGATCCAGGCCGCCATCGAGGTGTACCGGAGCAAACCGCTCGACGACGCTGTCGCCGCGTTCGAAGCCCTGCACAAAGCACATCCCGAAGATCTGGACATCCGGGGGTGGCTCGGGTTTCTCTATCTCCAGTCTCGCAAAGAGGACCGGGCCGTCGCCATGCTCGAGCCGGTGGCTTCCGCTCGGCCACTCGACTTGGAGGCGCAAAACAACCTTGGCAACGCCTATCTGGGCGTGAAGCAGTACGAGAAGGCCCTCGCGCAGTTCCTCAAGGTCGTCCAAGGAGATCCAGGGCTGTTCGAGCCTTGGTACAACATGGGCAACATCCACCTGGCCCAAGAAGCGTGGAAGGAGGCGGTCAAAGCATTCGAGACGGCCAACAAGCTCAAGCCCAACGACCCATACGTCTTGAACAACTTGGGCATCGCCTACGAACAGGCCAACCAGCTTGAGAAGGCAGCGTCCAGCTTCGGCGTCGCCAGCAATCTGGAACCCACGAACGTCGTCTTCGCGAAAAACTGTGCCTTTGTGCTCCTCAAAAAGCGGGAGCCGGGACGCGCCCTCAAGTACCTCGAACGGGCCTACCGCCTCGATCCCCGCGACTTGGACGTCGGCCTTTCTCTGGGCGAAGTCTACGCACGCACCTCCAAGCACGACCTGGCGGCGAACGTGTACCAATCCCTGACCCAGAACCATCCCCATCGTGCAGAGGTTTGGTTCAACCTGGGCGTAGCCCGCCAGCAACTCAAGCAAGACGCCGCCGCCGAGGCCGCCTACCGCCAAGCGCTTCAGGTCAACGCATCCGATCTCGATTCCCTCAACAATCTCGGTGTGTTGCTGATGCGACGCAAGCAACACTCGGACGCCTACGTCCTCTTCCAACGGCTGGCAGGGTTGAACCCACAAAGCGAAACGGCTCGCTTGAACATGGCGGCATGCGCTTTGGCCGTCAACGATGTGCCCAATGCAATCGCAGCGTGGCGAGACGCCCTGGCACTCAATCCCAAACTCCATGCTGCACGGCTGAGTCTGGCGAACGCCCTGTGGGCCTCGGGCGAACGGGATGGGGCCAAGTCCGAGTACGAAACGATTTTGCGCGACCAGCCCAAGAACGCCGAAGCGCTCAATGGCATGGGTCTGTTCTTCCTGTCGACGAACAATGCCACCGCTGCCGAAAAGCCGCTTCGCGAGGCGTTGGCGGCAAACCCCAAGTTCGTTGCGGCCATGAACAACCTCGCCGTCGCGCTGGAGCAGACGAACCGACGCCAGGAGGCCATCAAGCTCTTGGAGGAGGCGCTGAAGATCGCACCGAACAACGAAGAGGCCAAGACGAATCTTCGTCGCATGCGAACCGCTGGGACCCTGTAGTGCGCGTCAACTTCATCGTCAATGTCCACCGGAGCGAGGCAACCCATGCCGCGCGCGAACTGGTGGAGTGGCTTCACGAGTTGGGCGTAACGGTCGGCGCGGACCGCGAGTCGCACGCCATCGTCGGCGCACACCGAACCGAACCCGACGACTTTGCCAACGCCGAACTGGTGGTGACCATGGGAGGCGATGGCACTCTGATCAAGGCAGCGGGCTGGTGTTCCCGTCTGGGCACCCCGATTCTGGGAGTGAATTTCGGTCGCTTTGGATTCGTGACACAGTGCCCGCCCGGCGAAGCGAAGAGCATGATTCAAGGCGTTCTGGATGGGACGGCTGTCATCGAAGAGCGCATGATGATCCGTACCGATCTCGTTCGGAACGGCCAAGGCGTCGCCACATTGCATGCGCTCAACGAAAGCGTCATCCACCGTACGCCGACGAGCGGCATGGTCGTGGTCAACGTGGCCGTGGATGGCGTCAGTCTCACCAGCTATCCGGCGGATGGTGTTCTCGCAGCGACGGCCACCGGCTCAACGGCGTACAACCTGTCGGCGGGAGGCCCTCTGGTGGATCCCAGCCTGCGCGGCATCCTGCTCACCGCCATTGCGCCGCACACGCTCAGCGCGCGGCCTTTGGTCGTCAGCGAAGCCAGCCGCATCCAGTTCCGTATCGAACCGCAAGGCGACGCTGTGCTCTCGGCCGATGGCCAACACCAATTGCACCTGCTCACAGACGACTTGGTCGAGGTGAGCGTATCCGATCGGACGACGCGGCTGGTGCGGGCGGGCTACAATGACTTCCTCATGAAGCTCAGCGCCAAGCTGCTTTGGAGCCACCGACCCAGCGGAGGTCGCACAGACTCTTGACGGCAACCCTTGCTCCGTCTCGTCTCGTCGTCGATGTCAAAAACGTGGCTGTCGAGTTTGGCGTCCCGGCGGGCAAAGTCCGGGCGGTGGACGGGGTCAGCCTCACCGTGAACTCGGGCGAGACCGTCGCCGTGGTCGGCGAGTCGGGTTGCGGCAAAACGACTCTGGCACGCGCGATTCTGGGCCTGCAACCCATCGTCGAGGGAACCATCGAGGTGGACGGGACGATCGTTCGAGGAACCAGCCGAGGGCTTGCGGAGCGCGTCGGCATTGTGTGGCAAGACCCTTACGCGAGCCTCAACCCCAAGTGGAAGGTCGAGCGCAGCGTCTCGGAACCCTGGCGCATCACGGGCAAGTCGGGCGACGTGGCTGCCCTGCTCCGCGAGGTCGGCCTTGATCCGAACGTCATGTCGCGCTACCCCCACCAACTCTCGGGCGGGCAACGGCAACGCGTCGCGATCGCCCGAGCGCTCGCGCTGCGACCGCCTTTGGTCATATTCGATGAACCCACCGCCGCGCTCGACTTGAGCATTCAGGCACAAATCCTCAACCTGTTGAAGGACATTCAGCACGACCTCGGCTGTGCGTTCCTCTATATCTCACACGACCTGACAACCGTGCGCTATTTGGCCGACCGCATCGCCGTCATGTACCTCGGACGCATTGTGGAGACGGGCCCCACGGAACAGGTTTTCGAACATCCGCGCCATCTCTACACGCGTGCCTTGTTGGAGTCGGCACCGACGCTCGATAAACTGGGACATCTGCCTGAACCTCTCGAAGGCGAACTCCCCGACCCCACCACGAGGTTCCGTGGTTGTCGGTTTGCCGGACGTTGCCCCCGAGTGCTGGACTTGTGTCGCACTCAGGACCCTGGACCTTCGGAAGGCGAAGGTATCACGTTCTTCTGCCACAATCCCGGCTAGGCCCCGCCCATGAGTCACCCCGAGCCGGATTCGAACGTGCACCCTGTCACCCCCAGCCGCTCTCTGGTGGACCAAGAAATCCGCTCGATCGAACACGAAGTGCTCTCCATGGCCAGTATTGCGGACGCCATGATCGCGGACGCTGTTCGGGCACTTTCGACCTTGGACACGCCCCTGGCCACCGAGGTGATTCAAAGAGACGACGCAATCGACCAGGCTGACTTGGACATCGAAGTCAGATGCCTCCGCCTGCTCGTTCTCCATCAACCTTTGGCCAGTGACTTTCGAACCGTCGGAACCGTGCTCAAAATGGTCACCGATCTGGAGAGGGTGGGAGACCTCGCGGTGGACATTGCCAAAATCGCTCGCAAGATCGACCTTGACCACGGTTCGTCCGAGCTGATCGACATTCCTCGCATCGCCGGACTATCCGCTCGTATGTTGCGCGAATCCATCGAAGCGTTTGTGAAGCGCGACATCGACATAGCTCACAGGGTCTGTATCATGGACGACGAAGTCGACGACCTTTACAGGGCCTTTCGAGACCAACTGCACGAGGCAATGCGCTCTCAACCCCACACAGTCGTCAGCGCCAGCTATCTCTTGCTCGCCATCCACCACTTCGAGCGCATTGCCGATCATGCGGTGAACATCGCCGAGAGAGTCGCGTTTATGGTTACGGGTCGCTTTGAACAGCTGGCGTCCTCACACAAGTCCGATTCCTGACCTCACCCTGTTACTTCAGGCCGCCAAGCATGATGCCTTTCGTGAAGTAGCGCTGCGTGAATAGAAAGGCGACAAGCAATGGCAACATGACGACAACGGCAGCGGTCATTTGAAGAGGCCAATTCGTGGCTCCATAACTGTTCTTGAACACGGAAAGACCCACTTCAAGCGTTCGCATCTCCATGGAGTTCGTTGCCAAGAGGGGCCAAAAGAAGTCGGTCCAGACGGCAAAGAAAGAAAAAGCACCCGCTGTGGCCAACGCTGCTTTGCTGAGCGGCATGATCACTTGAGCGTAGATGCGAAGGTCGCCCGCACCGTCCATGCGCGCCGCTTCTTCTAGCTCCTTTGGAATCGCAGCGAAGAATTGGCGGAACAGAAAGACACTGAAGGCGCTGCCGAGGCCAGGAACGATGAGCGCTGCATACGTGTTCAGCCAACCGAACCAGCGCACCATCAGGTACACGGGTATCTGCGTGACAGGGCCCGCGAACATCATGCTCAGCAGAAACATAAGGAAGATCAAGTCGCGTCCCTTGAACGTGAGTCTCGCGAAGCCGTAAGCGGCCAAGGAGGCAACCAGCAGCTGCCCTGCCACCACAACGGTCGTGACGATGATCGAATTGAAGAAGAATCGCGCTACCGGAATGTCCGGCATGCTCAGCACAAACGCATAGTACTCCCAATGCAACCGCTCGGGCCAAAGCTTGTCCATCGTGGGGATGGGAGCCTTGCTCGGGTGCAAGGAAACCAAGATCATCCATGCAAACGGCGCAAGCAAGAACAGCGCCA
Source organism: Fimbriimonadaceae bacterium (assembly GCA_039811705.1). Lineage (GTDB taxonomy): Bacteria > Armatimonadota > Fimbriimonadia > Fimbriimonadales > Fimbriimonadaceae > UBA2387. The sequence goes on from JBDHZD010000033.1 coordinate 21,239, forward strand.
AAGCGATCAAGCCAACATAAAGGCCCAAAACTCGAAGCGCCTTCATCGCGACACCATCCCGACCAACACCAACAACAGCATCAGGGGAAACACGACGCAACCGACCGATGTCCGACGATAGACCCGGTTGTACAGCGCGCGTCGTGGATTGGTGACCCAGCCCCAACCACGTGGCGCCTTTAGGCCCAAGTTGTGCCTGACGACCCGTTTGATCGAGGTTCTGGCGGCAATGCGGCCCTTCAGCGACGGTTTGCGAATCATCCCTCTTCTCATCAACTCACCGCCGTACTGTACCCTTCCAGTTGAGACTTCATCGCTCGGAACTGCCAATAGGCAACGGCCAGAATCGCGAGCAACAAGATGAACGACTTTGCGCTGGCTAAGCCGACGTGAAACTTCTCCCAAGCCTCCGAATAGATATGATAGCCCACCACGTCCGTCGTGCCCTCAGGCCCACCCTTCGTCATCATGTAAACAGGTGTGAAGATTTGAAACGCCGATATCGTGGAAGTGACCAACACGAAGAACGTCGTAGGGACCAACATCGGCACGGTCACATGCCAGAATGTCTTCCAAGGTGTGGATCCGTCCAAGTCGGCCGCCTCGTAAAGCGAGGTTGGTATTGCGATCAACCCGGCCAAGAACAAGATCATGCGCGGACCCAAGCCAGTCCAAATGGACATGAACACGAGGGCCCACATGGCCCAAGACGGGTGGCTCAGGAAATCGATGTTCTGGCCAAACCGCATAAGGAAGGTGTTGATGAGTCCATGCTCAGGCAAATAGACGTAGATCCACAGCATCGAAACCGCGACTCCGCTGCTGATCGCCGGAATATAGTACAGGGTGCGAAACAACGTGACGCCGCGCAACTTCTGATTGATCATCAGAGCCACGAACAACGCGACGACCATTCCGACTGGAACGCTGACCAACGTGTAACGCGTCGAGTTCCACATCGCGTTCCAGAACGCCTGATCCTGAAACGTGTCCACGTAATTCTTCAGCCCGATGAACGGCTTCGCGTCCTTCAGAAGGTCCCACTTGAAGAGACTCAGGTATGCGGCATAGGCGATGGGAATCCACGCAAAGAGCAGCAGGTGGATGGTAGCCGGCGCGATGAACAGGTAGCCGATCGGACGTTGCTTCACTTCGCGAACTCCTTGTCCACCAGACTTGCGGCATGGCGCAACGCTTCGGGGATCGGCTTGCCACTCTTCAGCACGCTATCCATCATGTTCTGGCCGATCGTTTCAACCGGGTTGTACTTCTCGACCCGCGAGCCCCACGGGGGTCTGGCCGAGGGCACGATTTCGAAGAATTTGGCCTCGCGCGGGTCTTTGGCTGCGATCTCTTGAGCCACATCTCGACGCGCTGAGACGGCCAAGCCCAGCCGAGCGTACCGACGCTGAACCTCCTCTGAGGTCATGTACTTGACGAACCTCCACGCCTCGTCAACGTGCTTACAGTGCTTGCCGATCGCCCATCCCGATTCGTACATGACCGTCTGGGACGAAGGCAGTTGGGTTGGCACGGGTGCCACGCCCACATCGTCCATCGCCAGCAGAGGCTTTCCGTCTGGCCCCTTCGGCGCGGCCGAGTAACCGATCAGGGCCCAGTGGCCGTTGATCTCCATGGCGGCTTGCCCCTGCGTAAACAGGTCGACTCCCAGAGCGGCCGATTCGGAAAGCGATGGGGACACGCCTTCCTTCATGAGCGTGGCCAAGAACTCCACGCCCCGCTGGGTCTCGGAAGAGTCGAACGCGCCAGTCGCCGTCGTACCCTCGGGATTCAGCACATCTCCACCGGCGTTCCAAATCCACGTGATCCACCCGGGCATCCAGTTGACGAACTTGAACCCGTAAACCCCCTTCGACCTGTCGGTCAGACGCTTGGCTGCGTCCAAGAACTCCTCATAGGTCCAATGATCCTTCGGATAGGCGACTCCCGCCGCGTCGAACAGGCGACGATTGTAGTAGAGCACCATTGGCGTGAAGTCTTTGGGAATGGCGTACACGCTCTCGCCGCGCCGAGCGATATCGACGACGTTGGGAAAATACGCGTCGAGATCGAACGACTCATCCTTGGCGATGAGAGGGGTCAGGTCCTTGAGCACGCCATTGTCCACGAACACCGCAGCGCTCGACGCATCGAGCAGCATGACCTCCGGTTCCGAGCGCGCGATGAAGTTCAGCAGCATCTTGCGCACATACTCCTGAGATCCGGGAATCAACTCCAACCGGATGTCGATGTCCGGGTTCAGCCTCTCAAACTCAGCGAAGATTTCGCGCTCGACCCGAGCGAACTCGCTGTCGTCTCCCGCTCCGCCCCAGGTCGCGACTCGCACCACGGTCCGACCGTCGCCCGTGATGGTGGCGCAACCACCGCCCAAGGCGAGTACGAACAACAGCGCGCACCGCACGACGTGCTTCACAGCATTGGTTCTACCCGTTCAATCCTGAACGGCGTCTTCCAAAGCCCAGCGCAACGCCTCGGGATCGTTCACGCCGACGACGTCTCGTGGTTCGATGCCCATCGTCAGCAGTACCCTCTCGTCGATCATGTGTGCATCCAGCCGGTCGACCCAATCGAAGAGGCGAGTCGAACCCTCGGCTCGAATGGTCTTGGCCAGTTGGAATGCCGACGCGCGGTACACGGCACATAAGGGTTGCGCACGCCCCTCTACCAAGGGAATCGCGGCACTCGATGCCCCAAGAGATTGCCTCAGACCGAGCACGACGTCTGGATGAAAGCGCACAACGTCGCACGCGACGACAAACACAAACTCCCGCGACGGCGTAAAGTCCGCCAACGCGGTCAGGGGCCCGGCAAACGCGGTTGCATCGGGCATGAACGCGGCTCCCGACACCTCGCGCCCTCCCAACACGGTCACTTGAAGGCCCGAAGCGGCCAGAAGCCGAACCAACCGCTCCAGAATCGGCTCCCCGCCCACGAGTAGGCGCGACTTGTCTTGTCCCATGCGGCGGCTCGCACCGCCCGCCAACACGACGGCCTCCAGCGAGTCCACGGTCAGACCTCGACCACGACGGGCACGATGACGGGACGAATGCCCGCCTTCTTGTGCAAGTACCGCTTGGCCAAGTCCGCGACGTCGAATCGAACCCGATCCACATCCCTCAAGTCGTCGCGCGAGAAGGTGGAGAGCCCGTCGGCGATGAACTCGGAAAGCCCTGCGATCGCCTCGGGCTTGGCATGGATGCCGCGGTGTTGGAACGTTGGCGCTCCCACGAGTTCGCCCGTATCCACGTCCACGACCACGGTGACCGCCACGAAACCATCGTTGCTCAAGTTGGTGCGGTCGCGCAGCACGTCGTCGCTGATTCCCGGTTCGCCACCCCGGTCGACCAAGATCCGCCCGAACTCGACGGGCTCGCCCAGCCACGCCGAACGCTCGTCCATGCATACCGGCACTCCGTCGCGCATCTCGAAGATGCGGTGTTCGGCATGCCCCATCTCCAGCGCCATCGTCCGATACTGGTGTTGATGTCGCGGCTCGCCATGAACGGGCATCAGATAGAACGGGCGCGTGAGGTTGATCATCATTTTGAGTTCCTCCTGATGCGCGTGACCGCTCACGTGGATGGGCTGCGGCGTCTGGTAGAGGACCGTTGCGCCCTGCCGGAACAAGCGGTTCACGGTCCGCCAGATGGACGCCTCGTTGCCGGGGATAGGTCGCGCCGAGTACAGGACCGTATCGCCCTGTTGAATCTGTAGCCGCGAGTACTCGCCCTTGCTCATCTGCACGAGGGCCGAGAGCGGCTCGCCTTGCGTGCCCGTGGTGAGAATCGCCAACTGGTGCGCCGGATACTGACTGCTGTCCCTCAGGGCGATCATGACGCCGGGCGGCAACTTCATGTAGCCCATGCGGGCGCAGATCTCGATGGTTTGCTCCATGCGTCTGCCCGCGATAGCGACTTTTCGTCCCATCTCGGCAGCCACGTCGATGGTCTGCTGCATCCGGTGGATATTGCTGGCGAACGTGGTCAACAACACCCGGCCCTGAGCGTTGGCGAACGCGTTGCGCAGGCCGTTCTTCACAACGCTCTCGCTCAGGCTCCAGCCAGGTTCCTCGGCGTTGGTGCAGTCGCTGACTAGGGCGATGACTCCCTCGCGGCCCAGTTCGCCCAGCCGCGTGATGTTCGCCATCTTGCCGTCCACTGGTGTGAAGTCGAACTTGAAGTCGGCGGTGAACAGCACGATGCCCTGCGCAGTCCGGACAGCCATCGCGCAGGTCTCGGGGATGCTGTGCGTGATGCGGACGGGCTCGACGCTCAGCTGGCCGGCTTCGATGATGTCGCCCGGGTTGAAGATGCGGAGGTCGAACGCCTTGGCGCCGACGCGTTCCTCCAGCTTGGGCCGTAGCAGCGCCGCCGTCAGGGGACTGCAATAGACAGGCACCTGGATCTCGCGCAAGAGGTAAGGCAAACCGCCCACATGATCTTCGTGCGCGTGCGTAATGAAGACGCCGCGCACCTTGTCTTTGTTGGCGACCAGATAGCGAAAGTCGGGGATGACGATGTCCACCCCCAGCATCTCTTCGCTCGGAAACGAGAGGCCGCAGTCGACCACGACGATGTCGTCACCCTGCCGCACCACATTGCAGTTCTTGCCGATCTCGTCGGCTCCCCCGAGGGGGATCACTTGTACAAAGCTCATAGCGTTTGCGTTCCGGTCGCAGGTTCGTGGGCCGACCGAAGGCGTCCACAGATCTCGTGCGCACGATCCCCGACATGTTCCAGTTTGTGGAACGCATCGAGGCAGCGCAACAAGATGGCGGCGTTCGAAGGGTTTTCTCGGAGCATTTCCAGCAACACCGACCGCGCTTCGGCGTACGCCCGATCGATCTCCCGCTCCAAATCTTCAATGTCGTCGACCAGCCCCGATTCGTACTCGCCATACAAACGAAGGGCCTCGGAGAACGACCTTCGCGCAAGCTCGCCCATGCGTTGCAGGTTCAGGCGCAGTTCGATGGGAAAGTTGCCGCCGATCTCGCGAGAGCAGCGCGCCAGCTTCAGCGCGATGTCCGCCGTGCTCTCGATCTCGCCAACAACGCCTAGCGTGGCTGTCAAGAACCTAAGGTCGCTGGCGACGGGCGACTCCTGCATGATCAGCACGATCGTGTCGCGGACAATCTCGTTCTCGCGCCGGTCGATGTCTGTTTCGCCCTGTTTCAAACGGTCCAGTTGAGACACGTCGTTTCGCGCGACGACGTCCACGGCGTCTCGCAACATGTCCAGCGTGCGAGCACCCATTTCCGCAACTTGGCGGCGGATTTGCGCGATGCGTTCATCGAAGTGGGCGCGGAGTGTCATCGGATCAGGCAGATAATCCCGGTATTGTACCGCCAGACATGCTAACGCCCGGCATTTATCCCGCCTCGGTAACGCCCTTCGACCCATCCGGACGGCTCGATGCCGAATCCTTGGCCCGTTTGATGGCCGCATTTGAGGCCGCCGGGTGCCAGGGAGTGGTGCTCGCCGGAACCAACGGCGAGGGACCGAGCCTCTCCGCTCTGGAAAAGCGCGACTTGGTGGCCACAGCCAAGCCCTTGGCAGGTGACTTGTCGCTGATTCTGGGCATCGCGACGCCCAGCCTGAGCGAGGCGGTCTGGCTCTCCAAGCAGGCCGCGAAAGAGGGTTGCCTGGCCGTCCTCGCGATGCCGCCAGCATACTGGCGCAACGTGGGCGAGGACATGATCGCAGCATGGTTCGTCGCGCTGATGGACGCCTCGCCGCTCCCCGTCCTCGCCTATAACCACCCGGCGATGACAGGTCTTCCGATCACCCGTGCCATCGTCCGGTCCATCGCGGGCCACGAACGGTTTGCGGGAATCAAGGACTCAAGCGGTCATCGCGAAAACTTGACGATGTACCGCGAGGTTGTGCCCGAGGGCAAAGCGATTCTGGTCGGCGACGAGACCCTGCTCGCCGACGCGCTCGACCATGGTTGGACGGGATCGATCAGCGGAGCGTCCAACGTGCTCGCGCCCCATCTCGTGCAGATCGTGCGCGACCATCTGGCTGGCGACCGCGAGAGCGTCCAGGAGCGTCAGGCACTGATCCAGCCCATTCTCGAAGCCATCCGATCATCGCCTCAGCCCGCGACGCATAAGGGAGTCCTGCATTCCTGGGGTCGCCTAACCAGCGACATGGTCCGTCTGCCGCTCAAAACAGAACCAACCGCCGTCCGACGAGTGTCTGAACTCATCGAAACGACGGTTGGCGCGATTCGCTAAGGGAATCTCAGACCTTTCGGCGTCGTCGGGCAAGAAGGCCCAGACCACCCATGGCCAAAGCGATCATCGAGCCGGGCTCTGGCACAGGGTTCGCTGTGAACTCAAGATTGTCGACGGCCAAGCCGTGATCGTTGCCCACGTCGTTCAGGTCCACCCACCGGATCCAGAGGTCTTCGCCGGGGTTCCACGTGAGGCCGGTGACGGTCGCACTGACTGCGGCTTGGTTCGCTGCCAGGTTGCCGTCGAGGGGACCCGCCGTCGCCGTGGCGATAGGCCCCCAGAAGTCGAGGTTTTCGAACCGCGTGAACGTCGGGTCGGCCGAATATCCAACGGTGCCCGAACCGGGTTGAGTGTCGGCGCCCACGTTTGTCCCACCGATCTTGTAGGAGAAAAACAGCCGATGGGCCGTGGTGTTCCCTCCATTGCGCCATTGCTCGCCGACGTAGCTGAGCGTGAACTGGTCGATCAAGCCACCCGTGTTGTTGGTGAGGCGAGCGCCATAGACCATGTGTTCCACCGAGCCGGAGGCCACGGACCCAAGTGCGCGATCGGTCGTGCTCGGCGTTCCGAACGAGTAGACGGCACCAGTGTTCGATCCGCCATCGCCAGCGTTGTACTGGTTCGCGAGGACACCGTTCACATCGTCGACACGGCGCATGTACCAACCGGTGATCGTCGAGTTGTCGGTCCACGCGTTGTTCGTGCCCGTGTTGGCGAGCGAATCGAAGTTTTGGGTGTAGGACCCGGTAAAGCTGATCTGAGCGGACGCCTGGACGGCGAATGCGGCAAATGCGAGGCAGAATACGGTCTTGCGAATCGTCATGACACTACTCCATGCGAAGCAGATCCACATCTGCCTCGACTCCGGCGGCGCCTCTAGCGGGCCCCTGCCAACTCTTGCAGTATAGCTTTTCGCGACGCCCTTGTCAATCCCAGTCCCATGCGGCCAGGTTAAGGTCCACAATTCGCAAGAGATGCTCCGTTCGCTCATCGTGGTCCCCGGTCTGGTCGGTCAAGCCGGAGAACCGTCCGCCACCGCTTCCCTCCCAAACCTCGCCGCATTGGCCGCCGATGGCGACGTGCAATGGCTTCGGCCCGAGAGTCCGGGTGGCTTGCCCGAGGCTGGATGGCTGGGACTGAACCCCGAAAACCACGCGGCGGCCGACGGCCCATTGCTGGTGGCGGGCTTAGGCGAACGACCTCCCGATCGGTCGGTCTGCCTGGTCGCCACCTGGGCTACGATGGGGACCAGCCTATCGCCGGCTCCTCGCATGGATGCCGCCGAACTCGCCGAAGCAACGGCTGCGATCAGGCGTCTAGAAACCCCGCGACTGGTATGGATCGAGGGCGAACAACCCCACAACGCCTTGGTCTGGCTCGACGGGCCGATCGACTTCTCCACGACGCCCGTGGAGCACGCCTTCGGCCACGAATACCAAACCAAATGGCCGACCGGCGATGGCGAGCGCACGCTGCGCCTGTTCATCGAAGATGCGCATGATCTGTTGGCCTCGTTGGACTTCAATCGCCGCAGGTTGGACGCTGGAATCGCCCCTGTTGACATGGTTTGGCCATGGGGACAAGGCTGGATGCCGCGCATGCCCAATCTGGCACTGCGCTACCCGCCGGCGACCGTGCACACCGATTCCCTGCGAGTGCGCGGGGTATGCCGTTTGACGGGACTCACATCCCGCCGCGCTCTCGAGCGGGGCATGGCGGATGACTGGCGGTTTGTCAAGGGACTGGGGCCGACTTCGCTCATCATCCTCGAGTCGTTCGCCGCCCTCCGGCGAGAGGGTCGATTGGAGGAACTCCAATGGCTCGCTCGGCGCATGGATGCCAACTTGTTCGACTTGTTTCGTCCGATTCGGCCCGCAGCAGGATCGCACCTTGTCATACTTAGTCCCAGCGACACCGGCCCAGGTCTGATGCTCGAACGCTCGGCCGACTCGCGAGGCGGTTCAACGCCTTTCGACGAACGAGCGCTTGAAGATGCCGGGCCTTCGGGACCTGCCACTTGGGACGTCGTTGCGCGAGTCATGCGTTCATGGACATCTTGAAAAGCCTCAGCCTGCCGCTTAGTCTCGCTCTGCTGGCGACCCATGCCGGAGCCCAGGAGCGAGTCGCGCTCGAAACCCGCGAGAAGCAGGGGCTCGAGCAGGCGCTCTACATCGGCAATCTGACCCTTACCGATCTGAAGTACGAGAAGAAGCTCTTCAGGCACAGCGGTCGGTCGCCGGTGGTGGACATGGCGCTCGACGACCCACTGACAACGGCCGACCTGTTGCTTGGGGCCCACGCGGATGCCCTTGGCCTGTCTCCTTCCCGAGCCCTGGAGATGGGCCGCGAGAGGTTCCTCTCGCGCACTCGGCCAGCCCGCATTTACCCTCAGGCACCTGCCGACTTCCTTCGCGGCGTTCCAAACGAATTCGGAACCCTCAAAGTCCCCATCGGCAACCTGCTCTACGCCATCAGACAAGCCAACGAAGAAATCAGAGCGGCCACGTCCCGTCTCGAAGCTTCCGAGCGGCGAACGCTCATCGAAAGTCTTCCCTCTCTGGCCGTTGAAGAGCCTATGGTGCGGTTCGCCTTCGCGCGCAACCCCAACCGCGACCAAAAGTCTGTATTCGCCCTGCTCGAGCGGGTCGATCTCGACGCCATCGGCGCGGCCGGAGCATCGCTCGCCGCCGCAATCGAGCGCGAACTACCCGGCCTGAAGGCTGCCGCAGACAAGGAAGACTTGGCCGCTCGAAAAGTGACGGTTCAGGGCATGGTGCTGGCCATCGGTGGCAAAGGCAGCGACCGGCACGAGGACACGAATGCCGTTCTCACCATCGACTTCGGAGGCGACGACGTGTACGTGGGTCGGCATGGTGCGGGTGCTGGATACGCATCTGTCCTCATCGACCTGGACGGAGACGACCTGTACAAACCGACCGACCTCAGCATTGGCGCCGGCCTTCTGGGCATCGGCATGGCCTATGACCTCAAAGGGAACGACAGGTACTTCACGCAGTCGCTCGCGCTAGGGTGTGGCATCGCGGGAGTAGGCTTGCTCGACGACGCCGCGGGCGACGATGTCTATGATTCGATGACACTAGCCCAGGGCTACGGGCAGTTCGGGATCGGTATGCTGCGCGATGCTTCGGGAGACGACCGCTATGGGATTCGACTGTATGGACAAGGCGCGGCCCGCACGTCCGGAATCGGTTGGCTCATCGACGGAGAGGGTTCCGATCAATACCGCGCCGGAGGCATGATCCTCAACTCGCCGCTCTTCGCCGACGTTCACTACTCGTTCGCCCAAGGATACGCCAGCGGCTACCGCGAAGACACGGGCGGGGTCCACGGCGGCGTCGGACTGCTGACCGATGCCAGCGGCGACGACGCGTACATCGGCGAGACGTACTGTCAGGCGGCGAGCTACTGGTACAGCCTCGGCAGCCTCTATGACGGTTCCGGGCACGACACATACACGGCCCACCACTACGCGCAGGCCAGCGCCATGCACGCCACGGCGGCGTTCCTTTTCGATCTGGCTGGCGACGACGCCTATGCCGTGAAGTTCGGCGCGTCGCACGCCATCGGCCACGACTTCGGCGTCGCCTTCCTCCTTGATCGAGCCGGGAACGACGTCTACGCGGGTCGAGACAGCCGCCCCGGAATCGGAGTCGCCAATGGCCTCGGCATTTTCCTCGACGCTTCCGGCGAGGATCGCTACATGGGACCTGCGGGAACGGGCAGCGCGTCGCGCGGCTCGGGGTCGCTCGGTGTGTTCGCAGATTTGGATGGCCCTGACCTCTACCGAGCCGGGCTGTCGGATGCCGCCGCTGCGGTCGCCACGATGTGGGGCGTTGCCCTTGATGCGCCCTCGACGCCCCGGAGCGCCAGCCCTTCAACCACGCCATCGGGCGGACCACGTCCGACCCCAGGCAGCCAACCCGTACCTCCGCAGGATGCGCTCAGCGCCCTTTACGATCAGGCCACACAGTGGGCTGTGGGCACCGCAGCCGCAGGTGTAGAGTCGGCACTCAACACCCTCTTGGCCATCGGACAACCGGCTTTCGAGTGGATGGTGAACCAGAAACTCGCGGGCGCGGACCGTCTGGAACTTCGCGCTTTCGCGTTTATGATCGACCACCTCGGGGCGCCTGCGCGCGCCCTTGTCGCACCGAAGATCGCGAGTCCGAACGTCGAGGAAGCCAGAGCGGCGCTGTCGCTGGTGACGACGTCGCGGGCGATCGAGGCCGCCCCATACCTGGCTCAACCCCTCGCATCACCGGTTCACCAGCGTGCAGCAGCCCTTGCCGCAGGAGCCGTGTTGGGCGGGCGGCTGAACGAAGTTCCCGCCTCGGTTCGCTCGGGCATCGTGGCCCGACTCGGCGAACTGGCGGGAATGAGCGACCGATCGGTCGCCCTGGCAGCCATGGTGTCCCTTGCCGAGATCGCCGACCCCGTGTCTTTCTCGACAGCAGAAGCCGCTTTGCTTCGCGACGACCTACCGATCCGCCGAGCCGCCCTGGCCTATGTCGCCAAGTTCGGCGAGCAAGCTCGGATCACAGGGTCCCGGCTCGCGGCCAGCCCCGAGGAGAGAACGGCGAGGATCGGGATCGAGGTCTTGGCTGCTGCGGGTGACCCGGTTGCTTTGACCACCATTGGCAAGTACCTGAAGGACACGCGTGCCGGGTTGCGCATTCAGGCGGCTCTGGCTCTCGACAAACGGTGCCCCGCCGACTTCCGAGGCGACCTGTTGGCGTTGCGGCAGGACTCCAATCCATGGGTAAAGGCGGTGGCTTCGCGCATCGATCCGGGCCGGTGACGTGCGCATCCTGTTGCTCTCGGCGAAGTGGCTGGGCGATGCCGTCAACACGACGGGTGCCGTCGCCGCCATGCAGGACGCCTTTCCGCAGGCCAGAATCGTCGTCTCGGTCGGCGCTCCTGGCGCGGGAGTCTTCTCAGGTTGGCCCGGGATCGAGGTGTGGGTACGGCCCAAATCATTCGGCCTCAAGGAGCAACTCGGTCTCTTTCGACGGGTCCGGTCGGAAGGGTTCGACCTTGCCGTCCATCTGGAAGCATCTCGGACACTGACACGCTGGACGCGGATGGCAGGTGTCCCCAAGCGAATCGGCGTTGCCAAGAACGTCGCCGGACACGGTCTCCACGCCGCAACCGTGGCGCTTCCCGACGAGCACGAAGTGCGGGACCCCATCGCACGAGTCCTCGAAATGCTTGATCTGCCTCATCACCCTCCCGACCTGCGGCTGACCGCCGCCGAACTGCAGTCGGGTCAGGATAGGCGCCGCGCACTCGGCCAGCGACCTGTCGTCGCCATGCACTTGGGGGCCTCGAACCCGCGGAAGCAGTGGGATCTGCAAGAAGCCGCCCATCTGATGCGCCATCTTGAGTCCCTCGGCACCCGATGCGCTTTGGTCGGGGGCCCTTCGGACGTCAACCTGGTCCCCGACGCATCGTGCATACCCCTCGCAGGAACCATGTCTGTGCGCGAAATGGCGGCCTTCCTTGCCTTCACGGACGGTTTTGTCGGCAACGACAGCGGCCCGATGCACATCGCGGGATCGCTGGGCATTCCCACCGTTGGGATCTTCGGACCCACCAACCCCACGCGTTATGGCCCGCCCGGCGAACGATCCATCACGGTTCGACGTTGCGACTGTCGCTTCGCGCAGCAGGACAGCAACGACGACTGCGACGGCCGTTGCACCCGGGCCATCCCTTGGAGAGACATCGCTGCAGCGCTGAGCGCAGTCCGGTCGCGCTAGCTCCAGGCAACCAGGGGCAGTTCGGTTTCAACGCGGACGTCGGTATGCCGGGGACGCACACGCAACGCGTAGCCCCAGTGCCCGGCGACGTCCAATCCGATGGTCGCCGAGTACTGGAAAGGACCCGAGCCCGAGGGTGCACCCAATTCCTGCACGCGCGTCACACCGAGTTCCTGATTGGGACCCACCCGGCCAACAAGCGCTTCAACGACCACGTCCTCCGGGCGCAACGAGCCCAACTCGACGGTCGCGCTCACCTGGAAGCTGCCGCCCAAGGGATTGACACCCTTGAGGTCGTCGTCCACGGCGAGCACCCGGACCTCCGACCACGCAGATTCGACGCGCTCCTTCCAAATCCACGCCGCTTTGGCTCGACCAAGATCGCCGCCCTGGGTTTTGTAGGCCCGATGAGCGGGCAAGTACGCCTTGTCGACGTAGTCTTCCACCATGCGATGGGTGCTGAACCGATGCGAAAGGTCGGCCATTGAGGCCCGGATCATCTCGATCCAAGCCCGTGGCGGGTCACCGTTGAGCCGCTGATAGAACCGAGGCACGATCTGCTCTTCCAGAATCTGATAGAGGCGAACCGAGTCCAGCCAGTCCTGGTGTGCTTCATCGCCCACCTGGGTTCGGTCGCCAATGGCCCAGCCGACGGATGGGCTGTAGCCCTCGTCCCACCATCCGTCCAGGATGCTGAGGTTCAGTCCTCCGTTGGGAACAACCTTCATGCCGCTGGTTCCACTGGCTTCCATTGGACGTCGCGGGTTGTTCAGCCATACGTCCACGCCTTGGACCAGTTGGCGGGCGACCGCCATGTCGTAGTCCTCGACGAAGACGACCCGCGATTGGGCGCCCTCGCTTTCGATGAACTGGAACAGTTGTTGGATGAACGACTTGCCTCCGTCGTCTCGCGGGTGGCTCTTGCCGGCGATCACGATCTGCACGCCGCGCTCGGGGTGGAACAGCAACCGCTTGAGCCTGGCGCGATCCGCCAACAACAGCGTGGCACGCTTGTAGGTGGCGAATCGCCGCGCAAAGCCGATGGTCAACAGTCGCGGGTCGAGAATCTGATCCGTGGGACCTTGGCCTCCGCGGCGCAGAATATCCTGCTCGTGCCTCGTCCGCACGAACCTCACCAGATCGGCGCGTTGTCGTTCGCGGACCGCCCACAACTCTTCATCGGAGATCGCCGAAACGCGCTTCCAGATTTCTGGGCTCGATGCCTGTGCCCATTCGGGGCCAAGGTGACGCTCCAACAGCTCGGCCATGCGTCGTCCGACCCATGTCGGCGTATGGATGCCGTTGGTGACTGGGTCGATCGGCACCTCGTCCTCCGGCACTTCGGGCCAACGCCCTTTGAACAGCGACCTCGAAACCTTGGCATGGAGTTCGCTGACGCCGTTGATCCGGTTGGCGTTGTTCATGGCGAGAACGGCCATGTTGAATCGAGGATCTCCAACCGGCCCGAGTCGGCCGAGGTCGGCAAACTCGTCGAACGAGATACCCAGCGACTGGGCCACGCCCGAGAAGTACCTGTGCACCAAGTCTTGATTGAAGAGGTCGAATCCAGCGGGCACGGGGGTGTGGGTAGTGAACACGTTGCCCTGTCGCGTCGCTTGGCGGGCCACCGCGTACGAGCAACCGTGGCGTTCCATGAACTGGCGAATCCGCTCGACAGCCAGAAACGCCGCGTGGCCCTCGTTCATGTGACACACCGTCGGCTCGATGCCCAGCGCCTGCAGCGCCTTCATGCCCCCGATTCCCAAGATGAGCTCTTGGCGCAGCCTGAGTTCCTCGTCGCCTCCGTACAAGGTGTCGGTGATGGTTTTGTCGTCGGCTGCGTTTTCCATCACGTTGCTGTCGAGCAGGTAGAGAGGGACGCGTCCCACGTCGGCGCGCCAAACCTGACACGTGATCACCCGATCCGGCAAATCGACACGCACGCGAATCGGCTGGCCGCCGTCCCCTCGCTGCAACGTCAACGGCAGTTGGTAGAAGTCGATGGTCGGGTAGTGCTCCTCCTGCCACCCGCTGGGGTTGAGCCGCTGGCGGAAGTAGCCGCGCGCGTACAGCAACCCCACACCCACCAGAGGAATTCCCAGATCGCTCGCGGCCTTGAGATGGTCGCCGGCAAGCACTCCCAACCCGCCCGAATAGATAGGCATGGCCTCGCTCACGCCGAACTCGGCGCAGAAGTAGGCGATGCAAAGGTCCGGGTCCGAATCCTTCAGACGGGCATCGAACCAAGTCGGCTGCGTCAGATACCGCTCCAGATCTTCAGCGACGACGCGCATCTTGGCCAGGAGGACCTCGTCTCCGGCGAGGCGCTCCAAGTCCGCTGGCGTCAGGCGTCTGATCATCTGCACGGGGTTGTGCCCGACTTCTTCCCACAGGCGCTTGTCGATGCTTCGGAACAGGTCGCGGGTGGCGTGCGACCACGTCCATCGAAAGTTGGTGGCGATCCGCTCCAACGGCCGAAGGCTCTCGGGCAATTCGGCCACGACTTCAAAGGAGCGCGTGTACTTGGGCTGTCTCATGGCTAACGGCGCAGGAGACGTCGTCGTCGTCCTCGGGAGGTGCAAGTATGGCAGACGCGGGTTTCGGACTAAGCCGAGACGCGCTTGGCCCGTTCCAGCATCATGAATTCGCCGAGATTCTCCACTGT
>JBDHZD010000034.1:0-35889 GCA_039811705.1 Fimbriimonadaceae bacterium
CATCGGGGAAGAGCGCCTTGACCTTGTGGACGGGCTTGCTAATGCGGACGCCTCCGCGCCGTTGATCCCAGAGGATCGCCTTCACGGGCTTGCCCGCCGCTTGGGCCTGATAGTAAACCATGCGGATGAAGCTCCGTAGGAGCTTCTTTGTCTGAGCCGTGTATGGCTCCCCGTTCGCCTTCTTACGGCGATCCACCGAGTCAAGCCACTCTTGAACGTGCAACTGCGTCATCTCTCCGAGGAGGAGCTTGCCGATCACGAACGGTTCAACCCGTTCCCCACGTTCGGCGGGGACGGTTGGCGTGTTCATGTGGTTCTTGATGTATCCAAGCGCGTTGTTGTACTGTCCGACGTAACCCTGATCGGAGTTCAGCTTCGCGTCGATGACCTGACGGGCGTAGTCGGCCCACGTCACCCCGCCGAGTTGTCGCTTCCGCTCCTCCTCCAACGAGTCGAACTCTGCCGCCACGCGGTTGGTATGGACGGTGCGCTCCTCGCTCTCGCCGAGGCGCTTCAGCTTGGCCTCATCCAGTTTCTTGACGATGTTCTTCTCGATGTTCTGCTCGCACTCCGTTCTGGTGGTGCCCCGTGCCCATACCTGCTCGTCAAGCGGAGGCCCCATGAAGTGCCAACTGATCTTCGTCCACCCGTAGCCCTCGAAGAGCGTCTCGCGGACGGCCCCGAACGTGGCGCTCGGGTTTTTGGCTTGAAAGTCAGCGATGAGGCGCTGAAGGCCCTTGCGCGACTTGTGGGTGAGAGTCGTCCTCTCGCGGCCTACGCGGGCCGTTACGGTGTGCTCGATGCAGACAATCGAACCTTGCTTCTTGCGGGGCACCCCCGCATTATGAACGGGCTACCAGAGTTTCGACCAGACATTCAAAGTGGCTATAGAAGCGATTCACGCGTGTCCAACCTACCTCACCTCAGTTCAAGTAGCCTCAAGACCCCTCTTTGGGGTTTTTGATCAGTCTTCGGAACTGAGGGTTGGGGGTTCGAATCCCTTCGTCCGCGCCAGCTTCCAGTTTCATCGGGCGCAAGCCGCACCTGATGTCCGTTGGCTCTTGAAAGCGGTCTAGTGTGGTCAGCCGCCCATCGCCATGCGGCCGCCGCCGCCCCGACGCATGCCGCCGGCACCGGCACCCGAGCCACCCGCGCGAGCCGACCCGCCAGGAAGGGCGTTGCTCATTGTCACGTTCGCAGCAGGTTCGGGAACGGTATCGGTGGGGACCGCCGTCGGTGCCGCAGGCTTCGAGGCCGTCGGACGCGTGAAGGCCATCACCACGGACGCAATCACAAAGACCAAGGCCGCCGATCCAAAAACGATCCAGTTCAGTTGCTTGTCGCTCAATGCACGTACTCCTTGATGTGTCTATTTTAGACGAGCGCCGACCCGCGGTCGTCACGCCTTAGTGACGGAAGTGACGGACCCCTGTAAAGGCCATGGCGATGCCCGCCTCGTCGGCCGCCGCGATGACATCCTCGTCTTTCTTGCTGCCACCAGGCTGAACGATCGCGCGAATGCCCGCCGCCTGAGCCGCAACCACGCTATCAGGAAACGGGAAGAACGCATCGCTGGCCAAGGAGCACTCTCCGACCCGTACTCCGGCTTGTTCGATGGCAAGGCGCACGGACTGCACCCGGTTCATCTGCCCGGCACCTGTTCCGAGAAGTTGCCGCGACGTGCCCACCACGATCGCATTCGACTTGACGTGCTGAACCACCGTCCAAAGAAACCGCATCGCCGCCATTTGCTCAGCGTCAGGGTGCCGTCGCGTCACGACGCGCAACTCGCTGCCCGGATCCTCGTCAGAGTCTTGGACCAGCCAGCCTCCTCGAATCGCCCTTACCATCGGCTCGGGTACCGCACGGGCCAGGGGCGCGGCCAGGAGCCGCACGTTTTGGCCCCATCCGGCGCGCCCGGCGAAGATCGCCTTGGCCTCCTCAGAGAAGGCTGTGGCGATGACCACTTCCAGAAAGTTGCCCTTTTCGGTCATCGCCTCGGCAGCAGCACCATCCACCTCGCCGTGGAACGCCGCGATTCCGCCAAATGCGGACACGGGGTCGGCTTCGCGCGCGAGGCGATAGCTGGCACCAAGATCGCTGGCGACAGCCGCTCCACAAGGATTTCCATGCTTGACCACCACACAGGCACCCAAGGGCAAATCGGCTGCCAACTCCCATGCAGCATCGGCGTCCAAAAGGTTGTTGTAGCTGAGTTCCTTGCCCCAAAGCTGAATGGATCGCGCGATGCCGTGGTGCGAAAGCGGATCGGTGTACAGCGCGCCGGTCTGATGCGGGTTCTCGCCGTAGCGCAATGCCACAGCACGCCTTCCGCCCACGGTCAAGGTCTCCTGATACGGGTTCTCGCCGGACTGCGAGGTCAGATACCGCGCCACCATCGAATCGTAGTAGGCCGTGTGTCGGAACGCCTTGGCCGCCATCCGACGCCGATATTCGGGGTCGTCGCGATGCTGGAGCGCGTCTTCGTAATCGGCAGGGTCCACCAGGACCAGCACATCGGCGTGATTCTTGGCGGCAGCGCGGACCATCGAGGGTCCGCCGATATCGATGTTCTCGACACAGGTTTCGAAGTCGGCCCCCGAGCGAACCGTTTCCTCAAAGGGATAGAGGTTCACGACAACGACGTCGATGGGCTCGAGGCCGTGTGTTGCCATGGCCGCGACATGCTCGTCGTTCGAGCGGATCGCCAACAGGCCGCCGTGGATGCGCGGATGAAGCGTCTTGACACGACCATCCATGATCTCGGGAAAACCCGTGTGTTGGGCCACGTCCCGCACCTCCAGTCCGGCTTCACGCAGTGCCCGCGCCGTTCCCCCTGTGGATAGCAGGCCAAGTCCAGTTGCCGAAAGGGTGCGCGCCAATTCGACCACGCCACGCTTATCGGTGACCGAGAGAAGCGCCCATCGCATCAGCGGACCCCTCCGCCTGCCCCAACAGGTACAGAGGTGGTCGATGCGCCACCGGTCGCCGAGGCCGTGGGGGGCGGAGCGTCGGGTTGTCTGATCTTCACATCGATGGACTTAGTGACCTCGCGACCGCGTTCGTCCACAGCCTTGAGAATGAACGTCGTGTCTTTAGTCACGTGAAACCCCTGTGCGCCGTTTGCCGGGGGCACGGGATGTTCGACCCCGTTCTCGATGATCCAGAGTTTCACCGTGTTGTAGACCTCCCAGGTGAGCACAACGTCGCCACCCTCTGGTCCGACCTCGCTTGGATCGGCGTTGAGTTTCCAGATGTTGGCCAGAGAGACGTTGGGCGCGGGCTTCACGTTCACTTTGAAGTCTCTCTTGGTTTGGAGACCATCGGCGTTCGAGGCCACCAGCACATAGGTGATCTCGCCCGAGCGGTTGGGCACGATTTCGCGCTCGTTCACGGCCAGATTGAGTTCCGTGTTCACGGGCTCAAGCACCAATTTGGTCACACTCGGGCCGACGCTGTAGCGCACCATGAGCGCCTGCCCCTCTTCGACTTCCGATGGAACGATGTCGAACGAGGTGATGGTGGGCGGTGCGGCACGCTCGCGCGGTCGAATCTCGAACGAGGCCGTGCGTGGGTGGCTTCGGTTGCCGTCGCGGACGGCAACCGCCTTGATCACACCGGCTCGATCGACCTCAAGATCATAGGTTCCAGTCGGCATTCCTGTATAGAACAGGCGGTCATCCAAGTACAGCTCAACGTTTGCGGCGTGGGAAGCCGACCAAGACACTTTCAACTTTTCGCCTTCCGGCACCTCGCGTGTCGAGAGCACCAACGTCTCCATGCGTGGCGCCTTGGGGAAGATGGTCCACCAACCGATCGCCAACAAGAGGCAAAGGATGGTCAGGACGAACGAACCCGGCGAAAAGAGCGCGCGTTGCTCAAGCTGTCCCTGTGCGGCGCACGCGACGTTTGGCGTGTTCACGCTTCGCCCGGTGATGGTGAATCCGTAGAGCCTAGGATTGGCGAGCAACCGCCCCGTGGTCGCCGAGACCTCGGCGCCGATCGTCACCTGCTGGCCAGCGGTCAAGGGAATCTGCTCCTGTTCGAAGCTGAACGCACACATGTTTTGGGGATCGGTCCCCGTCAGCTGAGCTGTGTGGTCCGTGTTCCCAAGGTTCATCACGGTCAGGGAGAAAGGAAAGCCCCGTTTGAGGCCGCCAACGCGGCCACGCTTCGGTGAGAGCTCCATGCTCAAGTGGTGGAACGGCTTGACGCGGAGGATCGAAGCGACCTCTTTGGACTCCCCCGTCTCCAAGGACCGCACCCTTATCGAGAAAGGGTATTCGCCGTTCAAACTCTCGGAAACGCGAGGCGGCTTGAACACCACCTTGTGGCAGACCGACTCGCCCTCGGCGAGCCCGAAAACCGGCACGGGAATGGCGACCCACTCATGGTCCAGCCCCAAGACCTCCAGCTCCATCTGCTGAGGTTCGGACGACCGGTTCGCGATTTCGACCTCGAGGGTTGACGCCACACCGGGGTCCACGTCCACGCTTCCCGCGCGCAGGCTCAGGTCGAAACTCATCGGTCCCAAGTTTAGCAGATGGCACCTCTCGCGCTTAGAATCCAATCCCAGTGCCGCCGATGGCTTGCCCCCGCTGCCCAACGCCAAACGCGGATTCATAAGGCAACGCCTTCAACCTGAAGAACAGCGCATATTCCGTGCCAGAACGGAAACCCACCTGATTGTCTCGGACCTGCAGGATCGCTTCCCAGCAGTGCAGATCGACCGTGAACTGAAGCTGCGTGGATTCCACTTTCTTGAGAAACCCGTTATAGGCCAGCACAGCGGTCGTCTTGACTCGCCCCGTTTTGAGCGCGTCCACGTACAAGTTGGCGTTGCCCCAAAGATGTCGGATGGGGTCGTACCGGGCCGATGCGGTGACAAACGTCGCTCCAGCCTGCCACGATGCGTCCAAGGTCACATTGGTCCACGCCGTGCGCAACGGGTCGTAGCTCGCCAGAGATCGAAACATGAACCACTCGGCGGGCGTCCACTCCGTTCGCACGCCGACGGTCTGCCAAGGAACCACGCCGCGATCCGCCTGACGCAGGTCATAGCCCGTCTGAACGGCGATGGCCCACGCTCGCGAAGGGCGAGCCGTGAGGTCCAACGAGAAGAGGTCGGTCCGTCCCGTCTGATCGATTTGGAGCGGCGTGTAGCCCTGTGATCTCAGGTAGGTGTAGCGGGCGTTGAATGTGGAATCCCGCCCAAAGCGGTAGCTGAAGCGGGGCGTTAGGTTGAGCGTCCACAGGGCGGTGCCGTCGCTGTAGACTCCTTGCCGAAAGCGCACTCCATAGTCCACTCGAGCGCGACTCGCTCCTCGGTCCGACTTGTCCACGCGAAAGTCGAAGGCCGATCGCGTGACGCGGTCGCGGGTACGCCCGTCGGCGAATTCACCAACGGACACCTCGGCCCGAAATGGAAAGGCATCGGCCGCCGATCGCGAGAGCAGTCGGCGCGCCTCGGAGCGCAGCGCAAAGACGGGCGTCCGATCGGAAGAACTGAAAAAGTTCAAGTTCTCTCCCACAGGGATGGCGCGAACGTACTCGATCTCGGCGGTCGCCTTGTCGAGTTCATGCTGCCCTCGGAACTTGAGATCGACTTGGTCGCGACGAATCGGCTCACCGCCCATGGAACCGCTCGATGATTGGGACCAGAGCACATCGACCGAGGTCTGCGTCTTGGCGCCAAACCGCCTCTGATCGTTGAACCCGTAGGACGACTGAGAGAAGGAGAACCCTGTACTCGAGTTGGTGTTGCGAGAGTACGTGAAGCGTGTGGACCCCTGTCGTTGCGGCACTTGAAGGCTGGCCGTCGTACGTTCTTGGGTTGATCCAGGCGCCGTCAGGTAGTTGTTCTTCTCGTACATGTTGGCGATCTGGAAGGTGCTGGCGCCCCACCTTTGGCGGTGTTCGTTCGAGAACTGAAACGTCGACGGCGTGTTCGTGATGCCGTAGACCCGTGCAAGACCTTCCGTATCGCGACGTTGGTATCCCACCTCGGCACCGAGCCCGATACCGAGCTTGCTGAAATAGTCGATCAGGTACGTCAACCGGTCGCCCTCGCGCACGGGAACCGACCACCGCGTCTTGATGAAGAACCCCTCGTCGCGCGATTGCCCCACCTCGGGTGTGAAGTTGGTTCGCTGATCAAGAGGAATGTCGACAAAAGGGACAACGAACAGGCGCTTGTCGAACAGTCGCAACTCAACGTTGCGCAACAGAATTCGGTCGTTGGGTATGAGGGTGCCCGACTTGGCCCGCAGTTCGTAATGCGGGAGCGGCAATTCGCATGTCGTCAGCTTGGTGCGCGACCCATCCAGCCGCGTTTCACCCCCGCCGATGGTCTCTCCCGAGAAAAAGATGTCCCGCAACGTGCGGCCACCCAGAAGTGACGGCGTCGCTGTCGTCGCTCCGCGAAGAGCGGAGAACGTGCGGTCCTTGAATCGAATCTCGACCAAGTCGCCAACAACCAGGGTCTCTTCGCCGATGGCCCGGACATTGCCTTCGAGGACCACGATCTCGGTACTCAGATTGCCACGGGCGGCATCCGCAAAGAGGTCATAGCCCCGGTAGACAAGGTGCACGCCGCCGGAGGCCTCGAATCGATCCCCAAACCGACGGTTCTTCGGCGCACGCACGATGGTCAGCTCCTGCTTCGCAGGATCCGCGGATCCGGGTCCGAGTTGGCCTGTTTCAGCTTCGACCTTTTCGGGTGCCGCGCCTTGCTTGCTTTGTTGGCGCACCAGTTCCGCGGCGCGCGTCAGCGCCTCCAAACCCAGCGTCTGACCATGGCCGACGCCCACCAGACCCAAACCCGTGGCGAGCCAGGCGAGCCGTCTCACTCCAGCCGCCTCAGGGCGACCACACCCAAGACGACGAACAAGAAGTTCGGCAGCCAGGCCGAGAGCCATGGCGAAACCCAGCCGTTCCGCCCAAAAATCTCGGTTGAGACGACGAACGCGTTGTAGTACAGGCCGATGCTGAACACGCTGAGCATGACCCCAACCAGGCCACCCGAGCGAGCCAGCCATATCGCGAAAATTGGCGATGTCAGTGCAAAGAACAGACAAGAGGCCGGAACGCTGTAGCGCGTGTGGAAGGTCACCTCGAGCTTGCGTGTGTCGCGGTTCTGGCGCTTCCCTTCTTCAATGGCTTCCCTGAGCTGGTCTTGCGTCTGCTCGTTCTCCATGCGCGGCAAGAACAAGTCCTGCACGATGATCCGTTCGTTGATGACGACCTCTTCGTTCGTTTCGACCGAACGCAGGTCCGAGCCCTCCACGACGAACGCCACGACATCTTGGAGTCTGAACACGCCTTCGGTGTACATGCCGCTCTTGGCGCTCAGAATCCACGTCTCGCCCGTTTTGGGCCGCTCGAACAGGACCAAATCACTGATCGCGACCGCGTTCCCCGGTTGCCGTGCGACCGACCCGATATAGGCAATCCCGTTCCGCAACGAGATGGTCACGTTGGGCTGGAAGTCGGGTGCAAGGCTGAGAAGCGTGGTCTGGCTGATCAGCTTGCGGCTCTCGAGTTCGGCCGCGGGCGTCACCTTTTCCACGATGAAATAGTTCCCTACGCCCACGGCCGCTCCAAATAGGGCGATGGGAATCAACACCCGCCGGATCGGTATGCCGGCGGCGCGCAGGGCCGTCAGCTCGGATTCGCGCACCAATCGCGACATCGCCAGCGAGGCACCGAGCGACACGCCAATCGGAAGCGTCAGATTGAGAAACGCCGGGCTCTTGTAGAGAATGAGCTGAAGGATGGCCAGAGGCGGCACGTTGTCCGGGTTGAACGTCTTGAGGATCGCGATCAGCTCGTTGGCCTGAAACATGAACACAACGGCCACAGTCCCCGTGACGAAAGGCGTGACCATCTCCCTGACGACATAGCGGTCGAGGCGCTTCAATTCACCCGCGCCCCCGGGTTCCTCGCCAATGCGATGGTGCGCAGGATCGCGACAATGCCAACCGCCATCAGTGCGACGATGGCCACAATGGCCCAAGCCGGTGGCAGGGCGGACGCGGCGGGGATGCCGAGCAACGCCGCCACAACAGCCACCCACACCCCCGCCAGATTCCTCCCCTCGCGACCACCAGGTTGACGGACGTAAGCGACATAGACCGCTTCACCGCATGACGGACAGTGAAGGTGTTCGGGACCATTCGACTGCCCGCAACCGGGGCACCTGACGGACGCGATGGGCGCGTACGACTTGGCCAGACGCTCCCACTGACGCAGAGCGCGAAACTCTCCACCGTGCACGGTCGGATTCTGCCCCCTGAGCGTTTCGGTGCCCACAGCCACGGCATGCGGCACAAAACCGCGCGCAACGAGCGTTTCAGCGATACGCATCCGCGCCAGCAGGTTGTCGGGAAAAGCCGTCAGGTTCGCATAGGCCCGGGCCATTTCATCCTCGTCCTGCAAGCGTCTCTGACGGCGTTCCCATCGTGAGGATGCAACCGGGTAGCCCAGCACGGTGACCGTGATCGCCACAAACATCCCGATGCGGGCCAAGGAGTGCTCCTGAACAATTGTGAGGAAGCCCAAGAAGGGACCCAGAATGGACGCCAAGAATCCCGTGGTGGCATCCATATCTCCAACGACCGTTGCGTGAACCGCCTTGAGAGTCCAGACGGTGACCGGGATCCAGACCAACACCCACACGGCAGCCGAGAGCAGTTCCATCAGGGTACCGTCGCCTCCGATTGGGTGGACTTGAAGCTGAACTTGGATTCGGTGCCGCTGGCCAGACGCTTGATGTTGGGCACATGGCGCACCCAGACGAACACCGCCAAAGCGGCATAGAACACGTGCAGCAGCGGCCCAGACCCGAAGAGGAACGAAAAGCCGAAAACGGCGACCGCCGCACAGAGACTGCCCAGGCTGATGTACCGCCAAATCCAGACAACAACGATGAACAGCCCAAAGGACGACAGGGCCACCAGCGGGTCGCTCGCCAGAATCGCTCCGAGCGCCGTGCTGATCCCTTTGCCTCCTTTGAACTTGAGAAACGGCGACACGCAGTGGCCCGCAATGGCCGCGATGCCGGCCAGAGCAGACAGTTCGATCACGCTCAGTCTATAGTCCCCGAACGCCACGGGGAGGATCGAGGGTGCTGCGAGCCGACCGACGACGGCAGGAATCACGCCCTTCATGACGTCGGCAACGAAGACGACAAGCCCCCACTTGGTGCCAAGAGCCCGCTTCACGTTCGTCGCACCGATGTTGCCGCTGCCCACCTTCATCAGGTCGATGCCTTTGGCACGCGCCACAAGGACCCCGATCGGGATCGCGCCGATAAAGTAGCCAAAGAGAATCAGTCCTGCGAGCATCAAGTCCGCCTATGCGCCGAGGCGCTCCAGCCCACCCGCGTAGATCGAACGCACCTGACCGATCACGCCCTCGTGATGCGCCAGGAACGCGTTTGGGTCGTCATAACCTTCCAAGCGGGCGAGACGCTCCAGTTTATCTGGGTTCTCGGGGATCAGGTCCGCTTCGAATCCCAGCAATTGCAGCCTTGTACGTACTCTGAGCAGATACCTGAGGGCATTCGTCAGCGCCTCGCTCTCGACGGCATTGATCAGCTGAGCCCGGGCCAATTCCCGGATACGCTCCTCGGTCGCCACATGAAGTCCGGCGCGAGAGGCGGTCGGGTACCGCATCTGATGCAACTGAACGAACCACTCGATGTCGCCCAAACCTCCGAACCCGAGTTTCACATGCCGGTGGAACTGCGTCGGCAAGACGCGCTCGGTCTCGATGCGCCGCTTCATGGCGACCAACTCCTGCAACCGCTCGGGTGTGAGCGGCACGGCGTAGCTGGCCTTTCGAACCAGCGCCTCGGCGTTGGACGACCCGCTCACCGACCGCGAACGTCCCAGTGCGAACCGCTCCCACAACTCCATCGACTCCAACTCGTAGGTTTGAAAGCCCTCGTAGGTCCTGACGAGTAAGCCCTTGCCCCCTTCCGGACGCAAACGCAAGTCGAGCGAGGCAGGGGCTTCATAGCGTCTTAGAGATCGAACGAGAGCCATCAGCTGCTGAGCCTGGAACTCCGCTTGGGGATGCAGTCGGGGATCCTCGACGAGAAAGACCAAGTCCAAGTCCGACAGCGGCACGAGTTCGGAGGCGGCATAGCTGCCCAGGGCAACGATATCGAATGACAGGTAAAGCCGTCGGGCGCAATGTCTCAGGAATGCATCATAGATGTTGCTGAGCGTCGACCACAAAGGCAGGTCGCCGTCGAGCACCCACGCCGCGTGTGCGGCCAACCAACGGTTCCGTAACGTTCTCGCCAACGTCTCGGGCGACGCATCCAACGGAAGTTGTTCCAGACTGGTGGCACTCCCTTGATCCTCCTCGATCTCTCCGCTCGCAAGTGCTTCGGTGAGTGGGAGGGACTGCTTGAACGCCTGGACCAACAAGGGCGAGGCCCGCAGAATCCTTTCGATTCGACCCAGACTGCCCTCGTTCTCGGCCAGACTCATGTAAAACGCATCACTTTCGGGGAAAACGTCGAACCACTGGAGGACCGTACTCGCGTGAGAGCCCATTCGATCGCCGACGACCGTCCTCGGGCTAACGCTCGGCTCCGCAAAACCCAGGACTGATTCATACAATGAACGCGTGCTTTTCCTGTGCACTTCGAGTCGATTCTCAAGCTCGGACCAACCGTCCAGGCCCATGAGTTTTGCGAGATGGTGCCGGGCGTCGTGCCCCTTGGGCAACGTATGGGTCTGTTGGTCGCCCACGATCTGGCATCGGTGCTCCAATTGTCTCAAGAATCGATAGGAGGCGATCAGCGTGGAAACGGTGGCATGGTCGAGGATTCCATGAGTATCCATGGCGCGAAGCGCCCCGATTGTTGGCCGAACACGCAGGTCGGGTACAGCATGGCCGTGGACCATCTGGATGGCCTGCACCAAGAACTCGACGTCTCGAATCCCCCCTGGTCCACGCTTGAGGTCGTCGCCCTCCGCAAGTTCCTCGATGCGGCCACGTGTCGCCACCATCTCGCGAACAGCCACCTCCGAGATGCGGGCCGGGAAGCTGTGCTCCAGGCGGAGCCGGTCCCATCTCTCAACCATCGCTGGCTCGCCCACCACCACGCGCGAACGCAAAAGCGCTTGACGCTCCCAAACTTCGGCGTGCGCTGCGAAGTAGGCCTCTACAGAGCGCATGGATCGGACGATCGGACCCGCCCGACCATAGGGCCTCAACCTCAGATCGACGCGATACAGGGCACCGCGCCCCATCCGGTCACCGAGCGCACGCCCAAGCTGCTCGCACATTTTGGATACCTTTGCAGCATGAGACGGGTCCAAATCGTCGTCATGGACATAGGCTAGATCAACATCGGACGAGTAGTTGATCTCGTGGCCTCCAAGCTTTCCATATGCGACGACGGCGATGGGTGGCCACGGGACGGAGTCCTCGAGTCCCTGATGTTGCCAGACGACGCGCGTCGCCAAGTGCATGATCGCATCGGCGAGTTCGGAAAGCGCCGCCCAGACGGTCTCGGGGCTCCACGACTCCTGCAGGTCGTTCACCACGATGGGCAGGTGCCATCGTTGCTTCAGGAACCGCAGCCGATCCAATGCGTGCGAGAACGAATCGGCGGATTTGAGCAGATTGAGGCCTTCTTGAATGATCGTATCAGCGCGAACCGGACGATCCAGCGAGGATCGGTCGAACAGCAAATGGGCCAGCTCAGGGTTCTGAATCAACTGATCGGCGAGATGCTGACTTGCCCCGAGCGCTGTGCCCAGAGGCCGCGCCGAGGACGGCTGCGCGGCTAGGAACGAGAGCTGAGTCTCGGGGCTGGATGAAGCGGCAAGCCACCTCTCAAAGTTCTTGAGCGCCAAATCGGGGTCGGCTGAGGCGCCAAACGCCACGGCAACGAATGCCCCAAGGTTGTCGCCATATAGGCGACTTAGCCTCGCGATAGCCATACTTGCGGCTTCAGCGTCTTGGAACAGTGTGGCTTCGGCGATAGGCGCGGCCTCTCAAGACGTCGATCTTGGTTTCCTCGACGGAGACTGGGTTCTCGGGGCACCTGACGATTCCTGCCGAAACAGCTCGCACCGAGACGAAACGCAACAACGATGGCACGCTGGCGCCTTGGCTTGGCACGTCAAGCGTCCATGCTGGATGAGCGCAGTGTGGAAACGATAGGCAAGGCCCTCGGGAACCATGTCCAGCAGCACGTCGTGCGCGCGGTTGGCATCGGTCTTCGATGGGAGGATGCCGAGTCTCAGGCAAACCCGATGCACATGGGTGTCGACGGGTATGGCATGCCGTCCAAAGCCGAAACAAAGCACGATCGAAGCCGTCTTTGGACCGACGCCCGGCAACGATTCCAGCCAGGACCTTGCCTCGCGGTCGGTCATCGAGGCTAGGCACCCCAAAGAGTACTCACCGGTCCTGTCGCGAATGCTTCGCAACGTCTCCTGAATGCTCTTGGCTTTCTGGTTGGCCAGTCCAGCTCCTCGAATGGTATCGGCAAGTTCCTGACGCGGCGCGGACGCTATCGCGTCCCATGATCCGTACCGGGCCATCAACTGCGTGAACGCTGGAAAGCTCGACCGGTCGCTCGTATGCTGGCTCAAAATACAGCTGACCAACTCCTCCATCGGGTCGAACCTGGGAATGAAACGAAGGCGACCGTACTCAGATTCGAGGTCGGTAATGAGGCTGACCCAATCCACGTCCTTCACGACGCGACCGGCGGATGTTCGGAACGTTGCCTAGCCGACGCAATTGAAACCAAGGCCGCCGCAGCACCCATCAGCAACAAGAGGTATCCGGATCGCTCGAACTTCGAGTGCGTCACGACCAGGCCCGAACTAAGAATCGGAAATACGACGATTGTCAACAACACCGACCACCTCACCATCTGAACGTAATCGATGGCGATCGATTTCAGACGGTTCTGAAGCGAAAAACCTGAATAGATCAGGAAGAGCACAAGCAGGATGCCGGGAATTCCATGGATGAGATAAGCCTCTAGGAAGCCGTTGTCCGGACCATTGGCGCGGGCGAAAATGTCGCCCTGGCGTGCGTAAGCGTTGCTGGTCAACTGCGTGAACCCAGAACCGAGCGGCGCGAGTTCGACCGCGACGTCGCCGATCCGGTTCCAGGCCTCCAGCCGCACCGTAAGCGATTCGTCGGAGAAAAACTTCCCTTCGAACGTTCGGGTGATGTACTGGAACCGCGGGTCGTTGCGCTCGACGACGACCTGATTGAACGCGATCAAGCCAAAGGCAAACGCCAGCACCGCCACGGCGGCCACTGTTCTCTGAGCCCTAAACAGGGTGTAAACGGCAAAGAAAGCCAGCAGTCCGAACTGCTGGATGAGGGCCAAACGCACTTGCGATGTGACCGAACAAGCCAACAAGACGCCGTTTGCCATCAGTAACCACGGCAACTGGCGGATGCCCAGTCGGAAACCGAGCGAGATCGCGATGGCGATGGTTACGATCGTGCCGTAGACGTTGTAACTGCCCAACATCGTCGGCGAACTCAACAAGCCAGAGGGTCTGGGCGACTCGTCGTAGTCTTCCGACATCTGCGTGACGTCCTTTCGAGAGCCGAGATTGTTGGCCACCGTGTCGGCGGCGGACTTGGCCCCCGTGCTTTGCGCGATTCCCAATGCGGCGGAACAGAGCGTGATCGCCAAAATCGAGTACAGCAACCCCTGAGAACCGGCACGTGGCGCGGCCTTGACCAACGCATATGCGCCGCGATACACCGCCCAACTTTGGAGGATGACGTAGAGGTACTCCAAAATGTCGAGGGCGTAAATGACGCGTCCCAACACATTGGTCGCGTAGAGTTGGCTCAGCGCCGCGAGCATCAGCCAGCCGACAAAGAACATGTCGAACTGCGTTCGCTCGAAAACCTCCCAACCCCTTACCCGCAAGCCCACGAAGACCGCGAACAGGCTCAGATAGAGAACGGGGTGGAATCGCACGTGGGGCTGAAACGTGCCCAGCAAAAGGTGCCCGCTCACAAGCAACAGGGCAACGAGGCCAACCACCCGCGCCAGAACCAATTCATTGGCTCGAACGGTTTGGTTTGGTTGTCCTAGGGTGATGCTCGACATTGGGTTTCAATGCCGCCCCGCGCAACGCGGGGCGGCACGACCTCATGATTTAGGCATTGCCGCCGGGGCCGCCCAGCGAGCGCGTCTCGTCGTCCGATCCGATGGGGCGATGGGTCGTCGGCGCCTGATTGTGGTTGGCGAGGGGGTCGGCGGTCGTCGGTTTCGGAAGGACGATGATCGCGGCGATAGCGATGCCCAGACCCAGACCAGCCAGCGTGTACAGCGTCGGGTTCGGAGCCGACGGAATCGACGAGGCGCGCGCATCCGAAACGATGAACGCGTTGGTCTTGCGGCCCACGGTCTCGGTGGCCGAGCCCTCGAGTTCGGCCCGCTTTTGCTCGAGTTCCTGGAACGTCCGCTCAAGCGTCGTCTTCTTGCGGAGCAACAGCCCGAGTTTTTCTTCCGCCTCCGGATACACGACGAGTTCGCGGTCCGTGGCCGCCTTGTCGCTCTGGATCTTGGCGATCTGTTTCTCGAGAGACTGGGCCATTTCGCGCAGACGGCTGATCACGGAGAGTTGCTCCTGATAGTTGCCGTTCTTCTGGCGGTCCGTCGCGTATTCGATCTTGCCCTGAAGCGTCGCCTTCTGCGCGTTCAGATCGGCGATTCGTCCGAGCAATTGCTGCACTTCCCAGCGGTCGTCGGTGTATTTCTGCCGCAACTGGGCGAGATCGGCTTTGCTCTTGATCAGTTCCTGATCGACCAGGGACAGATCGGGGTTGTATTGGTTGCGGACGGCGATGTCGATGTACTCGGGCGTGTTGCGTAGGTTTTGCTCGGCCTGTCGCAACTCGGCGATCGTGCCGTTGTACTTGGCGCTGAGGTCGTTGAGCCGGAGTTCGAGGTCGGCCGACGTTCGCGCCGCGATCGTCAACTGGGACGGAAGGTCGGTCACGTTCAGGTCGAGCTTGATTTGCTTGATCTGAGCGTCGAGGGCGGCCAATTCGGCAGTCACGCGCTCCTGACGATCGTTGGCCGCTTCAAGAGCCAGCTGACCGAACTTGTTCGCAATTTCCTGCGTGGACGCGATGTAGGCCATGCCGATGTTGTTTGCGATCTTGGCCGCCAGGTTCGGGTCGTCCAGGGTCACGCGGATCGTCACGACGTCCGAGTCCTTCTGCGAATCGATGCGCAAGCGGCGGGGCAACAGGTCGATCAGCGCTTCGGCTTTTTCGTTGGTCAGGATCCGGTCGGGATCTTCGGCGGTTCTGCGGATCGCGTCGCCGATGACCTTCGAACCGAGGATCATGTCGATGTTCGTCTGAACGGTCCGCGGCTTGAAGTTCTTCCAGTCGTCGATCTTGGAGTTCTGCGCGGGATCGATCATGGGGGGCGACGTGTCCACCAAGATGCCGACCGAAGAGGTGTACTCCTTGGGCAAGAAGTTAGCGAGAACGAACGCAAGCAGCGGCGTCAGAACGATGGCTGCGATGGCTTTGAGTACGGCTCCACGCATGGACTTAGGTTACCTCGGCAGGATCAAACGTTCGGATTGAACCCGAACGACCACAGTACCCGATACGCTCGCGGAGGGCACGATGGTTCGGAACGTCACGATGAAAATTGCGGTCGTGTTCAGGCTGCAGCCTGCATCTGCGGCGGATCCGGCGGTGGCACGCCTCGCGATGTGCCCATGAACTCCGGGTCGAGGAACGGGAATGGAGTCTTCTTCAGCGCCTCCTGGTACTTTGCCATCGCTGCCTTGAAGTGCGCGGGCAGATCCGACATCTTGAACGGCTTGCCCGAAGCGTCCAGTTTGTCGTCGTTCAGTTCGAACCGCCGAACCACGTCTGGGGCAACGCGGAATGCGAACTTCAGCACTCGCCTCGCACCGGGCAACATATCCGGCATCTCTGGCATTTCGCCCGCCATCGCCGCAAACTTGGGATCCGTCATGAAATGGGTGAACAGCGCCAGTTCCAGCGGCCCGAACGAACCGAGTCCGATCTCGTTGTTCCACTTGCTCGGGACCGCGAGCACAGTGTCCTCGGTCTTCAGTTCCAGGACGCCATCCAACAGGCCTCCAGGCATGATCTCCGTCGGCTCGGTGCGATAGTCCTTGCCAGGCCGGTCCATCTGCATCATGGCGCCATAGAACAGCATCATCGGATTGGACTCGTCCGTCGGCTTGCCAGAATCGACTTCCAGCCTCGGCGACGCGCCGAACAGCATCTTGCTCAGCACTTGTCGGGCCGTCCCGCCGAGTGCAGCCAAAGGAACCGAACCCTGAGACTGCAGCGTGGCCCGTGCGGCGGGCGACATGGAACCATAGAGCCGCAACACGTCCCAGTCGAGTGCGCTCACGAGGTTAAGCGACAGGGCGCCGGGGACAAGAGTCGTCAACAGCCGCTCGCCCATGCCGTCGAGTCCCTCGTCGGTATTCGCGGCGACAAAGGACGCCAAGTCGTCAAGGCTGGCGACTTTCTTGGCCTCAGACTGCTGGGCCAATCGCACGATCGATGCGCGATTGAATCGGCCGCGACGGGCAAGTTCGGCATCTGCAGGCGATGCGGTCAGCCATCCGTCCGCGATCGCGATCGTCACCCCAAGCCTCTCCAGATGCTTCGGCAGATCGGCCAATCGCATCTGTTGGTTGGCGGACAGCCAAAGGGTGTCGGGAACGCTGGCCACCAAGTGCAGACCCTTCTTCTCCGCCAAAAAGAACAACATTTCCGTTTCGCCGTAGGACAGCGGGTCGGCCATGTCCGGGCGCTTGAACACGGCCTTTAGATCATCCGGCACATCGTCCTCCTTTGCATTCGACTCTTCGCCCTCTTGACGCTGGCTGACCAGATAGTTGGCCCTCATGAAGCGGGCGAACTGAATGCTCGTCGGCGAAAACGTCAGTCTGGGGTTGTTCGGATCTTCGGGCGGCTCCGGCTTCTCGATGATTTCGCCCGTTTCGGGATCCACCTCGTGCTCGTCATCGCCGTACTCCTCTCCGATTTCGTAAAGCGAGTCGCCGTGACCGGTCAATCGGTTGCCATTGGCGTCGTAGATGGTCAGTTCGATCCGAAGGCCCATCCCCACGGAGGAGAACATGCCGCGGCCTCCACGCGAAACGGTGATCAACGCTTTCGACGGCGGAGCGGTGATGGGCACGGGCCGATCTGCGTCAGGGTCGATGCCCATCGCCTTCATCATGTCCTTCATCTTGGTCTCCCACTCGTCGGCGGCGTTGGCGCCCTCTTCCCGTGCCCGGCGCTCCATTTCAACGGCATCGTTGTGCTCTTTGACGATGCGGACTAGGAACGGGACGACCGACGCGGGCAATGGACGCTGGGTGCGGTTGGGAGCCGTCGAGAAAACCACTCGCTGCCCCGCTTCGAGAGCGGCCAACACACCCAAATCCGTTCCCCTGAGAAAAGCGGTCACAGCACGTGTCCCGGACTCGAAATACTGTTGGCCCATGCCGCCGAACTGGGCGAAGGTTCCTCCACCGCCGTCGCCGTGGCCATCTTTCCAGTTGTCCATCTCCTTCTCCATCTCGATGCGCTTCTGGACCTGCTTTTGGATCTTGGCCCTGTTGGCGGCCAGAGCCTCGGCCTTCCCCCGGGCACGAGCAGCCGCATCGGGCGCGAGAACCTCGAATCCGTCCTCGTTGGACCACTGCCCTTGCGTCGCCTTGGCAAGACGCGCTTTGAGTTCTTGGCGCGACACATCCTTGACCTTGACCACGACGACCTCCGTGGCCATGGCAGGAGCGGCGCGGACCTTCCAGCCGGTAGCGGCCGATAGTTCGTCGAGCAGGCGTGTCACGGGCGCCGCACGCCCTTCGAACGTAACCTTGTCGCTTTGAGCCGGTGTCAAAGGCGCCAGGGCTAGGAGAACAGCGAAAACGAAGAGGCGTTGCATCAGGAGAACCGTCCGCGTCAGTATACGATGCATCGCCCAAAGGGTTGACCATGCGTCTCGATTTCGGGCCAACCGGTGCCGAGTCGCCGACGTGGCGCGAGCCTCAGACGTCACCCTGAACCCTCGCCTGCCATCCCTCTAATTCGCTGAAGTCAAAGGGTGGCGCGGTGTCGAAGGGGACGCCTACCCACGCGCCCGCTTCGAGACACCCGGAACGGTACGCCTTCCATCGTGCAGGAGGTCATCGCCGGGCTCCTCAGCGTGACGAAACATCCAAAATCACCCTGAGCCCGCGCCTCCTTTTCGTTTCACTCGGTCGGTGTCCGTTGCGGCGCGGTGTCGAAGGGGACGCCTACCCACGCGCCCGCTTCGAGACGCCCGGAACAGGACGCCTTCCTTGATGCAGAAGGTCATCGCCGGGCTCCTCAGCGTGACGGAACATCCAAAGTCACCCTGAGCCCGCGCCACCTTTTCGTTTCATTTGGTCGGTGTCCGTGGCGGCGCGGTGTCGAAGGTGACGCATGACCACCCGTTCGCTTCGAGACGCCCGGAACAGGACGCCTTCCTTGATGCAGAAGGTCATCGCCGGGCTCCTCAGCGTGGCGAATGGTGCCGACTACACGGACTGAGCAAGGATGATCGCTTCGGCGATCTCGCGCATCGACATGCGAGAATTCATCGACTGCAACTGAATCCGCCGGTAGGCCTCGGCTTCGTCCAGACCGTGTTGCTTCATCAGGATGCCCTTGGCCCGATCGAGGGCCTTGCGCGCCGCTAGTCGTTCGTTCAAATCGGCGACTTCTTTGGTCAGGGCGTTGTTCTGCTCGAATCGGCTGCGTGCCACCTCGATTGCGGGGGGCAGTTCGCTCGGCTTGAACGGCTTGACCAGGTAAGCGAACACGCCCGCGCTCTTCGCCCGGTCGATGAGTTCACGGTCGCTGTACGCGGTGAGCAGGATGGTCGGGGCGATGTTCTCTTCCGTGATGATCTCGACGGCTTCGATTCCATCCATCACTGGCATCTTCACGTCGAGAATGCACACATCGGGATGGGTCTCTCGAGCAGCATCGACAGCCTTTTGCCCGTCGTCGGCTTCTGCCACGACGGAGTACCCGAGGTTCTCCAGCATCTGCTTGAGGTCGAGTCGGATGATCGGGTCGTCATCCGCGATGAGCACTTTCAAGGTGGCCATTGTGTTCGCTCCAGAGGGCGTACCTCGGCGTACGGGACCTTCAAGAATCCGTCATTTTACTCAGAACACTCTGCCCCCCTTGGGACCAGGCCACCCGTCGTCATCTCTGGCCTAGGGACCGGAGTCTCACCGCTTTCCGTCCAGAGTGTTAGACTGTGATCGAATCATCTGTCGAGGCGCCGATGTCGTTCCTACCCGTCAATCCCGAGTCTTCCGAAACCGAACTGGCCGAAGTCTTCAAGCAGGCTCGTGCGGCTCGGGGACGGTCGGTACCCGCCAAACGCGCCAGCGAGGACCTCATGCGTGTGTCGAACCCCATTCCTTTTCTTGTTTTTCTTGCCTTCACCGCGGCTGGCTGGTTCCTTTTCGGGGCCGCCGCCCAAGCGGGCACCGGGATGGGCGTTGGCGGTTTTCTGGGCAGCATGTTCCTGGGGTGGGTGGTCGGTTCCACATTCCGCATCGCCGCTCAATGGGAAAAAGCGCTGATCTTCCGCTTGGGCAAGTTCCACACGATCAAGGGACCCGGCCCATTCTTCATGATCCCATTCGTCGACGCCATGCGCACGGTGGACACGCGCATCACCACGCTCGACATTCCTCGCCAACAAGCGATCACCTCAGACAACGTGCCCGTCTCGATCGACGGCGTCATCTTCCTCAAAGTCTCGAACCCTGCCGACGCCGTCATCCGGGTTCAGGAGTACCGCCACGCCATCCGGCAGTACGCCCAGACGGCTCTGCGCGACGTCATCGGCAACATGACGCTCGACCAAATCTTGACGGACCGCGAGGTCGTCGGCGAAAAGATTCAGCGTCTCGTCGAGTCGGAGACGGACGGTTGGGGTCTTGAAGTTGCCGCCATCCGCATCCAAGACATCGAACTCCCGGAGGACCTCAAGAGGGTCATGGCCCGCCAAGCGGCCGCCGAGCGCGAAAAGCGCGCGAACATCACGAAATCGGAAGGCGACCGCGAAGCGGCTTCGAACCTGGCGGCCGCCGCGACGACGATGGCGGAGTCTCCTGGTGCGCTCCAGTTGCGCACCCTGCAAACGCTGGACGGTCTCGGTCAAAGTTCGTCCAACACGGTGGTCCTTGCTCTACCCGTCGAAGTGATGAATGCGCTCAAGGCCGTACCAGAGTTCGCCAAAGCCCTAGGCCCGCGCGAGGACGACACGGCCCCGTAACCTCGCGGCCCGGTTCGCGTATGATTCTGCTCTGATGCAGCCAGAGGCCGAACTCGAAGTCCTGATCCGGGCGCGATACCCCATCATCTACGTCGTCTCCTACGAGGAACAACGCGTCGAGGAGGGGATTCGCGCCATCTGCGAGCGTCGCGGGAGAACCCTCCACACCTGGTCCATCACGCGGGGCATCCGACCGCCCGTGGACCGTGTCGCCGGCCCGGAGCGTCCCGCCAAGCTCGACCCCGAACTCGAAGTGCTCGCCCTGATGAAAGAGGCGCCCGAGTTCACCGTCTTCCTTCTCAAGGACTTTCACCCGTTTCTCAAGGATCATCGCGTCAAGCGCCTGATCCGAGACCTTGCGGACGATCTGTTGCCACGCAAGCAGACGCTGGTGCTGGTCAGCCCTGTCATGGAGTTGCCCCCCGAGATCGAGAAAGGGGTCACGATCATGAACTGGCCTCTGATGTCGGCCGAAGAGATCGAGCCACTGCTGGACCAGGTGGTGGCGTCGGTAGGCGAGCGAAAGGAAGTGGAGACGGCCATGGAGCCGGTCCAGAAGGAACTGCTCATCAAGTCGGTGCAAGGACTGACGAAGCTCGAGATCGAGAATGTGTTGGCAAGGAGTCTGATCGAAAAGCGCAAGTTCGACCTCGAAGTGGTCTCCGCCGAAAAGAAGCAGATCGCTGCGAAGTCGGGTCTTCTCGAATACTATCCTCCTCTCAACACACTATCGGACGTCGGCGGATTGGAGTTGCTCAAAGAATGGTTGGACACGCGCAAGGGGTCCCTGACGGACAAGGCGCGCGAGTTCGGCCTGCCGAACCCCAAGGGTCTGCTGATCTTGGGCGTCCAAGGTTGCGGCAAGTCCCTGCTCGCCAAGACGATCGCTTCGGAGTGGCGGCTGCCGTTGTTGCGCCTCGACGTGGGACGGATCTTCGGCAGTCTGGTGGGCCAAAGCGAGCAGAACATGAGGCGCGCGATCGCCATCGCCGAATCGCTGGCCCCGTGCTGCCTGTGGGCAGATGAGATCGAGAAGGCGTTCGCGGGCACATCGGGCGCGGCGGGAGACAGCGGCACCTCGGCCCGCGTGTTCGCAACCTTCCTCACGTGGATGCAGGAGAAGACCAAGCCGGTCTTCCTGGTCGCCACGGCAAACGACATCTCCAAGTTGCCCCCCGAGATGTTGCGCAAGGGGCGGTTCGACGAGATCTTCTTTGTGGACTTGCCCGACAAAGACGAGCGGGCGGACATCTTTGCGATCCACCTTCGCAAGCGCAAGCGCGATCCGAAGAACTTCGATCTCGCAACGTTCGCTGAGATCACCAAAGGCTACAGCGGCGCTGAAATCGAGCAGATCGTGGTTGGCGCGCTTTACCGGGCCTTTGCCCGGACCGATGAGCCCGCCAAAGGCAAACGCAAGGCCAAGCCCGCCGACGTGACCGACTCCGACCTCCGCGCCGAGATCGAAGCGGTGGTGCCGCTTAGTCGGATGATGCAGGAAGAGATCGCCTGGCTTCGCGACTGGGCTGAAAAGAGGACGCGTCCAAGTTCGGATCGGAAGGGCGACTAACGGTCTATACTGGCGACGAAATGGCTCTAAAACCAGTCCAAATGGCCGGAGTCGGGCTTGCCGCAGCGACGGCCCTTTTTGGCGCCGGTTACGTAGGTTCGCGACAGTTCCGCCAACCCGGCGACGTGGCGTTTGCACCGAGCGGGTACGCCAAGGTCCATGTCGCAGG
Organism: Fimbriimonadaceae bacterium; assembly: GCA_039811705.1. Classification (GTDB taxonomy): domain Bacteria; phylum Armatimonadota; class Fimbriimonadia; order Fimbriimonadales; family Fimbriimonadaceae; genus UBA2387. The sequence goes on from JBDHZD010000034.1 coordinate 22,087, forward strand.
CGCCGTACAGAAGCCGGGACTGTACGAGTTGTCTGGCGACGCTCGCATCTCGGATGCCATCAAGGCTGCGGGCGGTCCAACCGGAGAAGCCGATACGGGCCAATTGAACCTTGCCGAGCGCGTCGTGGACGGGGCAAAGATCCACGTGCCTGAGCAGGGCGAGGCGGTGCCCAACCCGCTCGTCCAGACCCCACCTGCGAACGAAAAGTACAGCCCCGCAGCACCGGGACAACCCATCTCGCTTTCAACGGCCACACAAGCGCAGTTGGAATCCGTTCCCGGGATCGGCCCCGTCACCGCCCAGCGGATCATCCAGCGTAGAGCCGAGACCGGCGGGTTCAAGTCGGTCGACGAGTTGCGCTCGGTGAAAGGCATCGGCGAGAAGAAATTGGCCCAGATGCGGCCCTACTTCAAGCCGTAGACTAGGACCATGCGACGGCTCCGTGTCAGCGACAATCAGCGCTATCTTCAGTACGACGACGGCAAGCCCTTCTTCTATCTCGGCGATACGGCTTGGGAACTCTTCCACAAGCTCGACCGGGACGAGATACGCCACTACGCGGACAAGCGGGCTCAACAGGGCTTCACGGTCGTGCAAGCCGTTTGCCTGGCCGAACTCGGCGGCCTGAGGGTCCCTAACCGCGAAGGTTTCCTGCCTTTGCACGGGAACGACCCGACCCAACCCAACGAATCCTACTTCAAGCTGGTGGATTTCGCCGTTGAAACGCTGGCGGCGAGGGGATTGTGGACTGGGATGCTTCCGACCTGGGGCGACAAGTTCTGCAAGCTCTGGGGCGAGGGACCCGTGATCTTCGACCCCAAGAACGCCTTCCTCTACGGCAACTGGCTCAGCGACCGCTACGCCGAGGCCCCGATCATCTGGATTCTGGGCGGCGACCGACCCGCCTCGGACGCGTTCGAAGTGGAGACCGTCCGCGCCATGGCCAAGGGCATCCGGGCTGGCAAGGGCGGCCACCACCTGATGTCCTATCACCCCAGGGGCGAGGATTCGACCACCAAGTACTGGCCCGACGAGCCTTGGCTCGACTTCCACATGATCCAGACCGGACACGTCGGCCCGCGCCGCCTCACGGAGGAATGGATCGCACGCGATTACGCTCACAAACCCACCAAACCCGTGATGGACGCCGAGCCGCCCTACGAAGACCACCCCCGCATGAACTCGGACTGGTCCTCGTTCGATGGCTATCACGACGATCTGGTCGTGCGACAGGCGGCGTACGGTGCGGTGTTCTCGGGCGCGCACGGACACACCTATGGTTGCCATCCCGTGTGGCAGATGCACCTAGGCGGCGAACCCGTCAACCACGCCCGGCGCACATGGAGCGAGGCCCTCGACCTGCCCGGGGCGTGGCAAGTGGGCCACCTGCGACGGCTGATCGAGTCGCTTCCCTTTTTCACGCGCATCCCTGCGAGCGACATCGTGCTGGATCAGCCCTCGGAACGCCTGGAGCGCGCCGTCGCGACACGGGATGCCGAGGGTTCGTTCGCGCTGGTCTACATTCCCGACGCACGACCGGTGACGGTCGATCTCGGTTGGGCAAAGGACCCGCTTGCGTTGTCGTGGTTCGATCCAAGGTCTGGTCAACACGGCCCGGGCCAGCAACTCGACGCGATGTCCAAAGCAACGCTCACGCCACCACCCTCCGGCCCGGACTGGGTCGCCGTCTTGAGGCCACGTTCTTGATCATCCGTCCCGCGACACCCAACGATGCGGCGGCCTTGCTTGCCATTTACTCGCATTACGTGCTGACTGAAGCAGTCTCCTTCGAACTGGAACCCCCATCGTTGGAGGAGTTCGCCACGCGCATCGCCAAGGTTCAATCGCAATGGGAGTGGCTGGTCGCCGAAGAGGGTGACTCCCTGCTCGGATACGCGTATGGAACCCGACACCGGGAAAGACCAGCGTACAGGTTCACCGTTGAGACGTCGGCCTATGTCAAGGAAGGTTGCGGCAGGCGCGGGATAGGTTCTGCCCTCTATGGGGAACTGCTCGAACGATTGGCCCGGCGGGGTTACTGCACAGCGGTCGCGGGAATCACGATGCCCAACGAGGCCAGTGTTGCTCTGCACCGCAAGATGGGCTTCGCGACCGTGGGTGTGTTCCCGCGCATCGGGTGGAAGTTCGGCAGATGGCACGACTCCATGTGGCTTGCGCGTTCGTTGCGGGAAGGTCCACCCGACGAGGACGGCACGCGGTACCCTGCCAAGCCGTGAAGATCGCCCTCGCCACGTGCCTGGAATTGCCGGAACCCGACCACGACGAAGCGATCACGTTCGAGGCGTTTCGACAAGCCGGACACGAGGTCGAGATGCTGGCGTGGGACGGCCCCGACTCGGACGCGTCGCGCTTCGATGCCGTCGTGATCCGCTCGACCTGGGACTACCCCGTGCGTCCCGACGACTTCGGCGAATGGGTCCGCCGCACCGCTGGTCAGACGCTCCTCCTCAACCCGGCCGGGATGGTGCTGGAGAACCTCGACAAGCGCTATCTGAATCGGCTGGCGGCGAGCGGGATCGACGTCGTGCCGACGCGGTTCGTCTCACCGGGCGAGCCGATCGGGCCGATCGACGCACCTTTCGTACTAAAGCCCTCCGTCGGAGCCGGATCGATGGATACGCGGTGCTTTGGAGTTGGCGAGCTCCTAGAGGCTCAGAACTGGTTGGAAGCCATTGCGCAGGGAAGGACGTTCATGCTCCAGCCGTATATGGACTCGGTCGAGACGGTCGGCGAGCAGTCCATCGTGGTGATTGGCGGAGTACCGACTCATCGCATCCGCAAGCGGCCCCGCTTCTTGGAGGACGACGAGTCGGTGGATGGGCCATTCCCGGTCAGCGCGGAGTTCGCGAGTGTGGCCGCCGATGCGTTGGCACCTTACGGCCCGACCCTGGTGGATGTGATGCAGGCCGACGACGGGCGATGGCTCGTCTCCGAGGTCGAACTGGTCGAACCCTCATTGTTCTTCAAGCAGAACCCTGCTGCTCTGGATCCGTTCGTCAAAGCCGTCGAAGATTGGGTGATCGAGCATCAGCCACAATAGGCCGCTCCCCATGGAAGTTCGGTTCATCCCAAAGTCTGAATTCGACCGCATTCGCGCGTTCGACTTGCCCCTCGACGACAAGTTGCGTGTCCTTGCCGACGCCAACCGTCTCAACGCGCTTTTCGCGGTCAAGCGGGCGGGTTCGGGACATTTGGGCTCCAGCCTGAGTGCCATGGACATCGTGGTGCGCCTCTACGAAGCCGAGATGAACACGGCTCGCGTCGGTTTCGATTCGCCAGACCGAGACGTGTACTTCTCGTCCAAGGGTCACGACGTTCCAGGCCTCTACGCAGTGCTGTACTCGCTCGGCGTGATCCCTGAAGAGCGATTCTTGCGCCTGAGGCGGTTGAACGGTTTGGACGGCCACCCCGACGTGGGCGTGCCGGGCATCGAGGCCAACTCGGGCTCTCTTGGCATGGGCGTCTCGAAGGGCCGGGGCATCGCCTGGGCGAAGCAACACGCCGGACGCAACGGACATGTGTTCGTCATGCTCGGCGACGGCGAACTCCAGGAAGGCCAGAACTACGAAGGGCTGCGCGTCACCGTCAATCAGGGCATCGCTGGGCTGACGCTCATCGTGGACCACAACAAAGTCCAATCCGACAAGCCGGTCGCAGAGATCGGCGACTTGGGCGACCTCGAGCGCAAGTTCGCCGCCTTCGGTTGGAACGTTTTGCGCTGCGATGGCAACGATACCGTTGCCGTAGGCGAAGCGCTGAGGCAGGCCAAGTCCAGCGACCGGCCCACGGTCATCATCGCCGACACGCTCAAAGGTGCCGGAGTTTCGTTTATGGAACACCCAACGGCCTTGGTGGCGGGCAAGGGCCAGTACCCTTGGCACGCGGGGGCACCCGACGACGCTTCCTACCAAGCGGCGTTCGACGAGTTGCTGGGCAAGGTAGAAGCTCGGCTTGGTGGACCCGTGGCCTTGTTCACGCCGCCCCCGCCCGAGCAGCTCGTCGGTCCGGCTCTGGTGGTGCAGAACGCTCTCGGCGAACCTGTCAGCATCGAGATGCAAGCCAAACTGGGCGGGATGAGCGGCGAGTACGTGGTGGAAGCCTATGGCCACGAGCTGCTCAAGCTGGCCGAGGAAATCCCCAATCTGGTCGTGCTCGATGCCGACCTCGCAGCCGACTGCCGGACGCGCCGATTCGAAAACGCCTTCCCCGACCGCTTCATCCAATGCGGCATTGCCGAGCAGGATATGGCCTCGATGGCGGGGGGTCTCGCGCGACACGGCTACCTGCCGATCGTCAACTCGTTTGCCAGCTTCCTCGCTTCCCGAGCCAACGAGCAGATCTACAACAACGCGGGCGAAAAGACCAAGATTCTGTATGTCAACCACTACGGAGGACTGATTCCCGCTGGCCCAGGCAAGTCCCACCAGAGCCTTCGCGACATCTCCCTCTACGGTGCGCTACCCGATACCACGATCCTGCAACCCGCAAACGCCGCCGAGACGCGTTTGGCCCTGCGTTGGCTCGTCGGAGAAGGCGAAGGTGTCGGCGTGCTGCGCTTGATCATCGGCCCCTCGCCCCGAACGATCGAGTTGGGAGCCGACCACGTCCTTGTCCCCGGCGTGGGAACCGTGCTGAGCGAAGGCGACGACGCGACCCTATTCGCCTATGGCCCCGTCATGCTCAACGAAGCCCTCACTGCGGCCGAAGCTCTCGCCGAACGCGGCTTTGGGCTGAGGGTGGTCAACATGCCATGGCTCAATCGGTTCGATCCAGGCTGGCTGGACGCCGTGCTGCGCGGGTGCACGAGGCTTTGGGTCTTGGAAGACCATGCACGGGTCGGAGGCCTCGGCGATGGCCTGGTGCGCGCACTGCTCGATCAGGGCCACACCGTACCTCGGACATCGATTCTCGGCATTGACGGTCATCCTGCTTGCGGCACACCGCCCGAAGTGTTGCGGCATCACGGTTTGGACGGCGCGTCACTTGCCGCCCGGGTTTTGGCTGGCCGATGAGACCCGCAGTCGCCACAGCCCCGGGCCGTTGCGGTATCGTCGGCAACCCTTCGGACATCTATGGCGGGTTCGTGGTGTCATGCGCCATCCCTCTTCGAGCCACCTGCCGGCTGACACCTTCTGAACGCGACGAACTGCCCGACGACCTCACGCTCTGGAAGCCCGCGGTCGCCAAGATTCCGGTCTCGGGAGTGCGGGTGGAGTGGGCCACGGCCATCCCCCGCTCCAGGGGCCTATCGGGTTCTACGGCCATCCTCGCCGCGACGCTTGCGGCACTGCAAGAAGCAACCGACGCGCCTCAGGATTGGAGCGAGGCGGGAAGGATCGAGTTCGCGGAACTGGTCCGCGATGCAGAGTGCAACCTGGGAGGCGTGGTCGGCGGCTACCAGGACGCGTATGTCATCTGCAACGGCGGCCTGCTGGCGATGGACTTCGCCGGCAAACATCCCGCTGTTCACGGTGGCCCCAGAGCAACGTTCGAACGCCTCGAGGCGCCGCTGCCTTTTCTGCTCGTTTCAACCGATGTCGAGCGACTGAGCGGGAGCGTCCACGGCCCCATACGCGACCGCTGGCTGCGCGGAGAACGGCAGGTCGTCGACGCCATGGCACGCGTGGCGGACCTTGGGCGCGAGGGCGCCGAGCATTTGAAGCGTGGCGCATGGCAGAATCTCGCCGACGCGATGAAGGAGAATCACAGCATCGTCGCTTCGTTGGGCGGCTCGGGCGTGGCGATTGACCGCTTGATCGCCCACTGTCTGGACGGCGGGGCGCAGGCAGCCAAACTGGCTGGAGCTGGACTCGGCGGGACGGTCATCGCATTGACGGAAGACCCCGACAGTCTGGAACGCCACCTCCGCGCCCACGGCTACACGCTCTTCTTCCGACCCATACCAGATGGCGGCGTGCGGGTCGAAGCATGATCCGGACGCACCGAGCCTTTACTCCGAAACGGCGAACGTGGCACGACCGCCAGTCCACTGACCCGAGCCAGTGGCCGTGGTCCAAACACCCGAGGCCGTCGCCCCACCCGGCACCAACACAAATCGGCCCGTGAAACGTATCTGTCCCATGGGTGTTGGATCGGCGCCCAGCAGGGTGGTCAAGCCCGTGGGGCCCACGGTACCGCTCATCGCAAATCCAGCGCCCGTACTGGGAAACACCATGCCCACCGCGTGGCCGGTTGAGTTCACTTCGACGCGCCACGTGCCCTGAGCCGTGCCCTGAAACACGCCCTCGTACTCACCCTCGAACACGGAGCGGCCCGATTCCGCGACGAACGTTGCCGTGTACGCGGTCGTGAAGGCACCCGCGATGTTGCCGTGGGCCATGCGACCGGCCCCGGTGCCGCTTAACGTTCCGACCACCCTGACCATTCGTCCGGCGGGCCCAGTGCAGGCCACGTCCAAACCATTGTGCTCCTCGATGCGTCCCGTGCCAGCGAACGTCCCGTGATCGCCGTCGTTGACCACGACCTCGATTTCGCCCGAATCGCGCACTTCAACCAACACGGTCCCTTCCGCACGGTTGTAGGCGGCGCGGTAGAACCCGGCGAACGGTGCCGCATCGCCAGCGGACGCCCCATCGCCCCCACACCCCGAGGACAGTCCGAAGAAAGCGATCAAGACCCCGAACAAGCACGCATGTCGCATCGTGCTCCCACTATAACCCACCCCGAAGTCAATCGATCTCTATGGGAGCCTTGCGTATGTCGGCCCGGTCCATGGGGATGAACAGAAGCGTGACCATTCCGGGGATCGTGCAGAAGCAGACGGCGACGAAGAACGGCAGATAGCCACCCGCCGAGGGGAACATGGCGGCCAGCGCCCCTTGAGCATAACCGCTCACGATGCCGCTGATCATCGCCCCGAGGGCCATCAAACCGGTCGCGATGGCGTAGTGCGACGTCTCGAACTCGGTCCCTTGGGCGATGAACATGAGATACACCATGTACGCGCTAAACCCGAACCCGTAGCCGAATTGGTCCACAAAGATCAGCCATTGCACCATCTGATGGGTGTATTGCGGCGCCTCGGCCACGCGTTGCGGTAGGTTGGCTGCGGCCCAAACGTAGAGCAGGTTTGGCACGTTCAGGGCCAGCACCATCGGCCACAGGCACTTCTTGATGCCGAACTTGGCGATCACCATTCCGCCCAAAATGCCGCCGAACACCAACCCCAAGACACCCCACATGCCCGTGATCGTTCCGACTGTGGCCGTGGGTACGGCTAAGCCGCCTTTCTCCACGGGGTCGAGGAGGAACGGCCCCGACATCTTGCCGATCATGATCTCGCCGAAGCGATAGAACAACACAAACGCAAGAATCCAGCCGATCTTGTTCTGAGCGAAGAACGACTTGGCCGCCGGCCCCATGCCGATCTTGCCAAAGAGATGGCGGGTCGAGAACCATGCGCCAGACACCCAGGCCATGGCGATGCCCTGTTCCAACCAGAATGGGGTCCCGACGATGGCGCCAAGATTGAAGAGTGGTCGGACTTCAGCCTCGAACACGCTCCACCGGCCCGTGACGGCACACTCGAGCACCTTGTACAGCAGGTGGACCTGCTGCGCGAACAGCAGAATACCGGTCACCATGAGCAGAATCTGCCCAAACTCGCCCATCAGGTGGGTGAACACGGTGGGCTTGCGCAACCGGTCGGCGGCGGGCTTGGGCATGGCGAACAGGTTCAGGACAAACGCTAACGCATACACCGCGATGCCGAACGACAGCGCCACGAACCACGCGCGCGGGATCTGATCCGGCACAACCGGCGCCGCCATCAGATAGAGCGACTTGAGGAAATTCCCCACGGCATCGCCCAATCCTGCCCAAACGCCCGCGATGCCGTACCACAACCCGACGAGCGGGTTCGGGGCGGGATGCTCTGCGACAAACGCGCGGTGGTTCTCGACCGTGATGAACCGCGTGGCATTGGTGATGGTCTCCAATTGCCCCGCCATGTACACCAGAAAGCCGTTGGCGAAGATGGTGCCCAATCGGTAAAACGTGCTCCGCACACCGACGAAGAACGCCTGATCCTTCTCACCCAGCGCGAGGAGGTAGTAACCATCCGCAGCGATGTCATGGGTCGCCGAGAGCATCGCCATTGCGACGAAACAGATCAACGTTGCGGCAAGAAAGTTGGGCAATCCGATGGCATAGGCGGCGAAGCCCATCGCCACGATCATCAGCATCTGCGTCCCGATGATCCACTTGCGCTTGGTGGAGTTCACGTCCACCATCGGACCCCAGAGCATCTTGAGCGTCCAGGGCCATGCGATCAGGCTGGTCCAAAGTCCGATTTGTTCATTGCCGACGCCAAGCTTCTTGTACATGACCACCGACATCGTCGTGACGACGACATAGGGGATGCTTTCGAGAAAGTAGAGAAGCGGGACGAACCCCCAGGGGCGCGACGAACGGCGTTCAGGCACGGCGGCATCGGACATGCTTGCCGCCCATGATATCCCCACGGGTGGAAGAAGTGTCCTTTCCGTCGCTCATGAAACTGCCCGGAGCCAACAGTACACGCATCGCGACCCCTAGTTTTTCGGCGCGGCTGGTGCGTGCGCGGCGCACGAAGGGGCTGCATCCCTGCTCTTCCAGCCGATCCAAAATGCGGCTGTACAGGACGCGCGCCAGCAGAATCGCCTTCTGGGTCCGGGCCGGCAATTGGGGGATTCCTCCGTCGGCTTGCGCATACAGTTCTCGGGTACGCGCGATCTCGAACTCCATCAATCGGCGAAACGCGGGATCGAAGCGGCCCTCGAGAACTTGGCGTTCGGAGACCGAGAATCGGTCGAGGTCTTCCCTGGGGAGATAAATGCGTCCCCGCAATCCGTCCTCGCCCACATCTCGCAGAAAGTTCGTCATCTGCATCGCTTCGCCCAGCATGTGGGCGCAGTGCGTCCGAGCCGGGTTGGGCTGGTCCGACATCACGGCATCCATCATTGCGCCGACGGCACTTGCGCTGCCCCTCATATATCGCTGGAGGTCTTCGTAGGTCTCGTAACGCGTTTGGTCAAGGTCCTGGCGCATGGCATCGAGAAAGACCAGCGGTTCCTCCAAGGGAATGGAACACGCACGGACGGTATCGACAAAGGCGCGCATGACCCCGTCTTCGGGACAGCGACCCTGCATACCCTGCTCCAGCTGAAGCCGCCAATCGTCGAGATTGCGCTCGACTTCGTCTCGGGAAAGGGAGCCCGGGTTGTCCACCCACTCGTCGGGCACCCTGACAAATCCATATACGGCGTGGACCTTGTTCTGAATCGCCTTGGGAAAGGTGCGCGTGGCGAAGTAGTAGGTCGTGCCGAATCGACGGTGGATGCGCTCGCATCTCGCGTAGTCTTCGGGGGTCGCAAAGGTCTCGATCATGGGCGTTTCCAACTCCAGCGTTCGTTGATGGAAGGCGTGCCTGAGCAAAGCGTTTCGAAGGGAGCGCGACGGCGAATATCGCAAACCAGGTCGTCGAGGAGGGTTGCCAGCACGCTACGTGCCTTAGCCGCCGACCGATCGGCGCCAAGCGGTTCACCGAATGCCAAGAACGCCTCCGGCCTCTCGTGCAATGCGTGTTCGTAGCGGATCGCGACCGGAACGAGCGTGGCATCGGGCACGGACCGCGCAACCAACTCGAAGGCTCGTCCGAATGGCATGACGTCGGGCGGGTAGTGGAGCACGCCCTCGGCGAACAAGACGAGCGAGCCGCCTTGCCTCATGGCCCTCACCGTTTTGCGAATGGTGGCGGCGCGGACTTCCGGCTTGTCCTTGGGAAACGGAAGCCCCCCAACGTGTCCAAACAAGGGGAACGTGTCGTACTCCTGGATCCAGTCCAGGCACGGAACTCCCAAACGGGTGACGGCGCAGTACATCAAGTAGCCGTCGAACCAGCCGTGGTGGTTGGCGTAGAACACGCAGGGCGCCTTGGGCGGTCGACTTGGCGGTCGCCAAAGCACATGCCTAAACGACTTGCGTACCGAGCGGCGGATCATGCCGCCCACCGCCTTCCCGACGATGCCGCGCTCTTGCTTGGTCAATGCGCAGCCTCCGCAAGGATGCGATCGCTCGGGAGTGCTGCGGCCGATCGCTCCAGCAGTCCGTCGGCGGCCAAGCGACGCTCGACCAGTTCCGCCGAGATCAGCACCATGGGCAATCCGTTGCCCGGCATCGTCGAAGCCCCGACGTAATACACGCCCGGTGTTGCACTCCGGTTCGAAGGCCGGAAGAATGCACTCTGAAACAGGTCGTGCGAGATGCCGAACGCCGCCCCCTCGTGCAAGTTGAAGTCGGCCTGCCAAGTGGCGGGTGTCCGCTCCGCCATCCCTTCGACGCGCGCGGGATCGAAGCCGACCTCCCCGGACAATCGTGCGAATACCTTCTCGCGAAGCGTCCGCGCTGCGTCCTCACTCCAAGGGAATCTCAGGTTCGGGCAGGGGACAAGCAGGTACAGGTTCTCCCGACCCTTTGGGGCCACGTCCGGGTCCGATCGCTTCGAAACGCACGCGTAGAACGCCGGGTCTTCGGGCAATTGGTGATGGTGGAACAGGTCGTCGAGGTTGGCCCTGAAGTCGCGTCCAAAGAAGATGTTGTGGTGCAGCAGGTCGGGCAGTTCTCCCCGGTAGTCGAGCGTCATGACAAACGCGCTACACGAGTTGCGGTACCGTTTGGTTGAGCCGTCCTCCTCCAGCCGATCCTTGGTGTACGGAAGGTCTGCGTTCGCGATCACAGCGTCTGCAGCGATGGTCTCGCCGGATTCGAGCGTCGCGCCGCGTCCGGTAATGCTCGCGACGGCACAGTTCAAGCGGATTTCGGCGCCGCGCACCTCGGCCAACTCCGCCACCTTTTCGGTGATCGTCGGCAGCCCGCCCTGCGGGTACCAGATGCCCTCGCCGAACTCCATATAGGCCAGCGTGCCGTACACCCAAGGTGCGTCGTATGGGGACAGCCCGAGGTACATCGTCTGGAAGCTGAACAGCATCCGCAGGCGAGGATCGTCAAAGGTGCGCTCGACTCGTTTCGCCAGATTGCCCAGCATCCCGTGCTTCAGGACGCGGACCAGTTGGCTGGGAGCGACAATGTCGGTCGGTCGCGTGTAGCCGTTCCGAACGAAGTGGGGGATGGCGTCGCGATACAACTCGCCCAAGCTGCCGAGGAACCCTGCGTAGCGGTTGGCCGCCTCGTCGCCGGCGATCTCTCGGATCTGGTGGGTCATCTTGGCCACGTTCGGGGTGCCCTCGAGCCGCGACCCATCGCGGTAGAACACGCGGTATCCGGGGTCGCAAAGCGTGATCGGTACGTGGCCCTCGAAACGCTCGCCGACGTCGGCGAACAGCTTGCGGAACGGGTCGAGCATCATCAGCAAGGTCGGCCCGCCGTCGAATCGGCACTCGCCCACGCTCATCCGCGAGTTGCGTCCGCCGACGAATCCGTTCTTTTCCAGAACGGTCACGCGATGCCCGGCATGGGCCAAACGCAACGCGGTCGCCAAGCCGCCCAGTCCGGCACCGACGACCACGAAGTGTTTGCGCATGGATCGGTCTACACCCCGACCCACGCAATCGTCAGCATGCGTTGCGGCATTCGGCGAATGCCCACAGGGCGAGGGCTGCCGCACCGGCGATCAAGGTTGCTCGCGCGAGATCCATGGGCCCGCCCAAAACTCCGATCGTCGCCATCAACGCAAGGTGGCCGCAAAGAACCAGCACCGGCGCGCGGCGGTCAGAAGGACTCGATCGGCCCCAAGCGGCTGCACCGGCGAGGCTCGTGCCTAGCCAGCCCGCCGCATTGGCGAGCGGGGCGATGAATGGGCCGAACGGATGGTGCCAAGCCCAATAGCCGAGTTCGCGCACCATGACGGGTTCCATGATCAGGTCCACCGTTGTGGCCAGAACGGCCGCCCCGACGGCCCGCATCGCAACCGACCATCGAGCAGGCATCGCCAACATCGCCGAGCCTACGATCATCGTCCAAGCGAACGGCAGCAACAGGGGAAACGACTCGCCCGAGGGGAGGTCCACCGATGGGGGCCACGCGCCCGTGTAGCTGTATCGCCCGAACGGCACGCCCGTATGCACCCCCACGAGTTCGACGGCCGCACCCAACCCAAACAACCACACGATCGGCCACCGACCCATCGGCCCCGCTTGCCGCGCCACCGCTGCGAAGCCCGCAAGGAGCGTCGCCGCCGAAGCGATCGGCTTGATCGAACCAGGATCCACACCCAGCGTCCGCTCGGCCACGCTCCCCAGGATGGAGAACGCGACCAGCGCTAGGTACAGCCGAAGCACGGGGTCGAGGGATCGCACGCCACCCAAGACTACGCGATCCGCCACGACAAAGTGCTAAGCTTCCGGCGCGTGGACGTCCTGATCTGGGTGGTGTGGTCCTATCTGGCCGTCGTCGCGCTGACGAACTGGGCGCTGATGGCCCGACCGAAACGGCTTCAGCGCACGGCCCGCTTGGCCGTCCTCATCCCGGCCAGAAACGAGGCCGCAAACCTCCGTCTGCTTCTCCCCGCCGTGGTTGGGCAGGCCGACGAGGTCTGTGTGTGCGACGACTCCTCCGACGACGGAACCGCCGACGTGGCTCGCGAATTGGGCGCACGAGTGGTCGTCGCAGAGCCGTTGCCCGAAGGGTGGACGGGCAAGAATCACGCGTGCGACACGCTTGCACGAGCGGTTCAGAACAGCGGAACGGATTGGTGGGTGTTCCTGGATGCCGACACGCGCCCCGGTCCCGAGTTCGGCTCGTCGCTGAGGTCGCTGTTCGCGGAGTTCGGGGACCGCTATCCCGTCATGACCGGCTTTCCCAAGATGCTCCCCGGGCGTGGGATCGAACCCGGATACCTGTTTTGGGTGCCGTGGCTGTTGCTCGCCACCATCCCGTTCGGTGTGATCCATCGCTCGGGGAAAAGCCACGTCCGCTTCACGAACGGACAGTTTGTGGCGTGGAAAGCGGAGCGATATAGCGAAGTTCGTCCCCATGCCGCGATGCGTGGCGAAGTGCTCGAGGACGTGCAGATCGGGCGGATGCTGGCCCGACTGGGCGTGCCCGTGCTCGTGGTTCAGGCCGCTTCGTTCTTGTCGGTGCGGATGTACGACGATTTGCCATCCGCAATCCGGGGCATGTCGAAAAACGCCTACTGGGTGACGGGTTCCGTTCCTGGCGCCATCGTGCTGGGCCTCCTCCTTCTTGCTCTGGCAGCATCACCGGTGTCGGGTCTAGGCTGCTTGGCAGCGATGCTGGCGAGCGTCCTCGCGGTCCGCCAGATGGTCCGAATGCCGTGGTGGGTGGTGCCGCTGGCACCCCTGTCCATCGCGGCGGCTGGCGTCACACAATGGCTGGGCCTGATCGCGGCGCGCCGTGGGGTCGTGTGGAAGAATCGCCGTTACGGCGGTTGATGTACTATCGACTTCGGTGCGACGATTCGCCGCTCTTGTGTTGCTGACCCTTGCCCTGGTCGGGCTTTCGGGTTGCGCCAAGCCCCCTGGGGCTAAGGCGCGCATCTGGCCCAACGCGCCCGCCGACCCGTGGAGACTGATATGCACCGACCCCACGCAAGCGACGCCCGCCTTCCTCGCGAACGGCTGGATCGGCGTTCGCTTGAATCGGCTCGCGTCGGGATGGGAGGGCGAAACCTCGCTTCCAGCGTTCGCTACGCACGCCTACCAGACCGACGGCGAGGAGAAGATCGAGGCTCTGCCCAACCCCATCGGTGTTCAGTGGAGTCTGGGCGACAAGCCCGTGACGCCGGATGACCTCATCGCCTACGA
>JBDHZD010000035.1:0-35688 GCA_039811705.1 Fimbriimonadaceae bacterium
GGGGGGGGGGGGGGGGGGGGGGGGGGGGGGGCAAGAGGGTCGTTAGTCGCACCTCACCTCTTCCTTTGCTGGCGTTCTCGGAAGAAGAGGAGGAGGCCAGCGGGTATGACCCTCCAACGTATGACGGCGGCGAGTGGGCCACATTTGGCGTGGTGGAGACCAACGGTGGCGACGATTACGCTGTGGTGACAGCTGGATGGGGCGCCTCGCCCGAAACGGGGGGCGTCTGGGACCCCCTTGGGCCGATGATCGGAGCGGAGGGCTACGCAGCGTGCTTCGGTGAAATCACGTGCACGATCTATTGGACCGGACTCGACTCGCCGCCTCCCGTCGTGGTGATCAAAGAAACCTCGATCGCTCAGTGGAGCGGTGACAACGGTTCTGCCGACAACGGCTTAGGAGTGGATGCGGAAGAATCCGAAGGCGGCGGCACCGCTCATAGCGTGCGTTGGAGCGTACAGACGCAGAACACGCACACGATCCAAGTTGCCGTCGAGCCTGAGGCAGACGTCGTTTCGGACGATATCGGCGGCGGAGTGTGCTCGGTTCAGTACAAAGTCGAGGTGTTCATCCCCAAGTTGGGGTTCAGTGGCGTGCTGAACCCACTCGATGCTGCGAGCATTCTAATCGGCCAACAATTGACGGCCTCCGTCGAACTGCCCGAGGAACTCGAATCGTCTCAGAACACGTTCACCGGCTGGACGATTTCGAGTGGCCGGCCATTCGCGGATTACCAGCCGACCACCTATTACGCCACGTTTACGCCTTGGACTGCACCGACGGGCTCATCGCCATCCATTCAAGTCTACTTTGCCGAGCCAGGGGCGACCGATGGACGAGCTACGCTTAGCGTGAATGTCTCGATTCCCGAGAGGTCGCTATGGTTCCAACTGAGCCGAGCCGTTTCGATTGCAGCCCCGGATGTGAGAAGCCTCACCCTGATCACTCCTTCCGGGCGGGCCCGACTTATGGAACCGCTGAATCAGGAGAATCTTTCTCACCCGAAAATCTCTCGTTTGTTCCATATTCACCCATCCGCACCCGAAAACGGAGTAACGCTTCGGGGCCAGGTGGTGACGCCCTCGGATTTCGTGGTCGGTGGCGACACAGGCACTTGGTGCTTCACTCAGCTTGTTACGCGCACGAAAAGGTTCATGCGAAAGTACAATACCGCGGAACCGGCAGGAGACTTTCTGTGGGCGAACTCAGCGAACTTCGAGACCGGCAACGCGATACTTGACCATGCATTCCCGTATCGAACCTACAAGGGCGAGGAGACCCAATTTCATACATTTTCAGCGACGATCGAAGAAGTGAGGGACGCTGTTGATTCGCCAGGGTTCGCGGCGGACAGCCAAAGCTTTACGTCTCAGCTCATCCATCGTGTAGAGTCGAACGATGCGTTCCGAATGTATCTACTGTACTTGCCTCCGGGTGCTGAATCTGAGTGGGTACCCCTGCGATCCTTGAACTGGGATTGGTTAGGGAAGGCACACGATGATAGTCATGGGGTGGGCAATTGGTCCATGGATGCTGATGATGCCCCTTCGGTTGACGCAACTGCGGATCACTTCCCGGAACACCCGCAGTGGACCACGGTGGTCACACCATTTCCTCAATGGGTTTTGGTCAACGAGAATCAGCTAGGAGAAAATGCCATGCTAAGCACACACGTCTCGCCATCGGTCATCGGTTTGGCGCTGTTCGCCAGCGTTGGTCTTGCACCGTCAGGATACAGCCAACCGATCCCGCCCGACGTACGTAGCCTCTCCGGCGGCGTCAGACCCAGCCCTGAGCGAGAAGCCGAGTTGAAGCCCCTCCGGATTCAAATTGCGGCGCAAGCCAAAGTCGGGCGACAACTGTTCGCCTCGGGCCGTTACCAGGAGGCGTTGGACGTAGCCGAGACCTGGCTTCAAATCGCTGCCTCCGCCGGACGCGATCTGGCAACCAACTGGGCGGACGCGAAAGCATTCATCGCGGAAGTTGCCATCCGGAATGGCGAATTCGCAGCGGCGCTGACTGACTTGAATCATGCGCTGGCCGCCTACGACGCTTTCTTTGGCAGACCAGAAAGTTCTTTGGACCCCGGCATATCGGCATGGGCGTATCGAATGAGGGTCGGCTGGCTCAAGGCTAAGCTGGGCGATCTGGAGCAGAGCAGGGCGATGTGGACGCCTTGGACGGGTCCTAGCGACTGGGTCGGAGTGTTGCCCAACCAGAGCGGGAACCAGGCTGGGCTTGAGGCCATGTGGCTCACTCGCATAGCGCTGTCGTGCGACGAAGCCAAGGACAGACTGTACTACTACACACTTGCACACCAGAAAGCGCCGAACAACCCTTTCGTGAACGACAGACTTGGGTCCTTGTTGAATATCGAGGCCAGAAAGTTGCAGGACGTCCCCGAGAAACTCAATGAGCGGATCGCCCTCTACAAGCGGGCCTACGATCACCACATCGCCGCCGCGAGGAATGCCCCGAACGAGGAACTGCGCCTGGAGTTCGGCCGCAACGCCACCGGGCCCCGCATCCGGATGGAGACCCTCATCAAGCAGCGCGACGGCGGCTAGGCGCGGCGGTAGCGGAGGAAGACTTCATCGCCGACGGGCTGGCACGAGACCAGTTCAAAACGTTTGACCTCGGCTCTGGCGAGCGGTGCGCCGCCCGCCATCGTGGGCAGGTTCGCTCCCAGCTTCACCTTGGGTGCGAGCGTCAGGAACACCTCGTCCATCAGGTCGTGGCGCAGCAACTCGGCGTTCAACTCCGCGCCGCCCTCGCACAGCAGCACCCGGACACCGAGGTCGTTGCGCAGGGTGGCCAGGAAGCCCAGCCAAGCGGGTTTGTCGCTCAGGTCCGCTCGCATCACGCGAACGCCTGCGGCCAGGTCTGGCAGCGCCGCATCGGGATGGGCCACCACGATCGCCTTCCCCGGCGCATCGGTGAAGAAGCGCACGTTGGGATCGAACCGCCCGGTCTTCGTGGCGACGAGGCGCACCTTGTCGGCGGCGTACCAGAGCTTGGGCGTCGCCCGCAACGTTCCGGCCCCGATGAGCACGGCGTCCGCCTTCGATTCCAGCACGCGCATGGTAGCGTGGTCGAGCGGCGTACCCAGGTCCATCACGGGCTCGTCCACCTCGCCTGTGACGATCTTGCCGTCGAGCGTCGCGGCCGTGTTGTTGAACACGTACGGCCGGTGGGGCGGCGGTTCTGGGAAAACGACGTCCTTGTACAGGCCTTCGATCAACCCACCACCTCGCGCAGGGCGCGGCGCAGCACGCGGTAGGGTTGTTCGGCGTAGCGTCGGTCACCGATCCAGAACGTGGGCACGTTCCATACGCCCGAGGCGTAGGCGGACTCGTCGAACAAGACGATGCGCTCGGCATACGCGAGAGCTTGGATGGGATCGAATGCCGTCCCGAGGATCGGTTCGACCACCCGCTGAACGACCTCCGGCTCGCCGATGGGTTCGCCGCGGGTCCAAAGGGCCTCGTACAGCGCAACGACCACCTCGTCGGCCTTCCCTGCCTCCTTTGCGAACTCCACAGCACAATGGGCCAACCGGGTGCGCAGGTTGCCGTCGTGCGGGAACGGCGGGAAGTCGAGGTCTTCCGCGGCGTAGGCGAGTTCGAGGCGCGTCGGTTTGCGAGGCTTGTCGCCGTCCGGGGGCGTTCCTGGAGTAAAGTCGTTGAGCGGCATCGGCTCGGGATACAACTCGTAGCCGCGCCACTCGATGACGACGTCGAACTCTTCACGCATCCGCTGAATCTGCGACATGGCGATCCAGCACCACGGGCAACTGAAATCGTGCGCCACGGGCACCACCAAGCTCATGGCGTCATTGTGGGTCATCGGGCTCGCTCTGTGCCTGGGGTGCGCCCAGCCCGACATCACGGGCAAGTGGACCGGCCCCTTGCCTCTGCAGGGAGGAAACGACTGCCAGCTGAAGCTCTACCGCGACCAGCGCTTCGAGTTCGCGTGCTTGGGTCGAGACGCCCCGTGGGGCGAGGGTCGTTGGACGCGAGACGGTGGCCGCTTGCGACTCGGCTACACCCTGTACGGCGTCGGCGAGCGGCGACTGCCCGAGGTCCCCGTACCGACGACGGTGGAGTACGTGTCTCGCGGCAACCAGATGGACGTGCGCTGGGCGGGCGGCTCGGGCACGTGGGTGCGCTCGCTCTAGCGGCTCGTCCCGTAGACCATCACGGCCACCGGGTCGCCCACCTTCATTCCCGCATGACACTTGAGGCATTCGGGCTTGGAGAGGAACACGCCACGCGCCTCAAGCATCCACGTGTCGACCTTCCGTTGCAGGGCACTTCCCTTGCGGATAGGCTCCAACGCCAACTTGGCAAACTTCAGATGGTTATCGGGGTCGATGCCCTTGTTGAAGAGCATCGAGGTCGAGTTGACGGCCTCCGGCCCAAAGCGTTTGGCTAGAGTGTCGGCGGACAGGGGCTTTCCGCCATTACCGTAGACCGTGGCAAAGTACTCGACGCCATTGGCTTTGGCTTCTTCCGCGGCTTTGCGCGAGAGTGCCGTCCAATCGAGGTAGTGTTGGCCCACGACGGGAGTGCCGCGCATGCGGCTGACTCCTAAACGAGCGGGCTGCCAGCGTCGAACCTTCTTCCCATTGGCCTCTCCTTCCACCCACTTGCCTTCCGTGAGGCTCAAGTCTTGGAACACGCCGTCGTAGTAGGCGTGCAGCAGGTCCACAACGCTGGGTTCCTTCGCAGAACCCAAGACCACAAGAGCCATGGCAAACGCGAGCATGTTCAGCAAGACGACCCTTGCGACCAGATGTTCAAGGCTGTGGTCTGGACCGCTACCCCGGGGATGGCAGCAACGATGGGTCCCGCGAGACAATCGCTTCGGCCTCGCGCCAATCCTCTTCCCTGTTCACATCGAAGCCCTCGAGGCCTTCGGTGAAGAACGGCAGCACGTCGTGGCCCGCGATGGTGCCCGTCTCCTCGACCACTCGGGTCCACGCGATTTCCAGGCTGGCGTTCTGCACGTAGACCTTGGGCAAAGCCTGGTATTGGCTGCTGTGCCAAGGTTGGCCCTCGGGCTGGAGGGGCAAGAGCGGCGTCATGCGGTCGCCCCGAACGACCCACATCTTGCCGGGGTGCTGCTTGCACAGTTCGACGGCGCGGAGCGAGTCCGCATCGGGGTGCCGCTCGAAGACGCTGTATGCCCGCCGAATCGTCTCGGGCCTGCGGAACGGACTGGTCGGCCGCAGGATGCTGAACGTCTCGTAACGCCTTCCCTGTTCGGCCAGCAGGCGCAGCGTCTCGGCGACCCATTCGATGTCGGGCGACAAGTCTCCCGCGATCGCCTCGCTCCGCAGGAAGGGCACCTCGGCCCCGTAGCGGCGAGCGATCTCGGCGTACTCCTCGGAGTCGGTCGAGACGACCACCGACTCGAAACACCCCGAGCCGAGCGCGGCGGCGATCGAATACGCGATGACCGGGTGCCCGGCCAGCGGGCGGATGTTTTTGCCCGGCACGCGCTTGGAGCCGGAACGAGCGGGGATCAGGGCGACGTTCGCCACAGGACCATTGTGATCCATTCGACTTTAGGCAACGTTCACCTCTCCAATCACATCAATCTCTACAATATGGTATAGATTGTATGTGGCCCATTCTTCCACCTCCGGTTTCGTCGCCATCAACACGATTCATTGCAGCGAGGAGTACCTCGAGCGGTTCGAGACGCTCTTTCAGACGCGCGCCAAGGCCATCGACCGGCGTCCCGGCTTTCGCAGCATGGAAGTCCTGAAGCCTGCGAGCGAGGGCCAGCCGTATCTGGTCGTGAGCCATTGGGACGACGAAGCGTCGTTCCGCGCCTGGGTGGGCTCGGAGGAGTTCCACGAGGGCCACAAGCGGGCGTTCGAGGATCTGCGTCTGGCCAAGGAGCAGGGCCATGAGCCGCCCATGACGTCTCAGATGGCGACGTATCACGTGCTCACGCGTTGAGCCAATGGCCGCGGACAGAGCGGGTAAAAGGTGGCATGGACGAGGTTGGGATGCTGCCGCTGGACCCCGAGTCGGCTGGGCTCTCGGCTCCGCTGAGCCGAGACATCCGCTTGCTGAACCGCCTGGTTGGTGAACTGATTCTGGAGGTTGAAGGGCCCGAGACCTTGGAGACGATTCGGCGTCTCTACGCCACCACGCGCGAGGACTTCGATAGCGATCCTTTCGACGCTGTTCCCGAGCTCTGCGACTCCGAGCGCGCCGCCACCGTGGCCCGCGCGTACACGGTTCTGTTCCAGCTGATCAACTTCGCCGAACAGAAGGAGATCGTCCGCGTGAACCGTTCTCGCCTGGATCGCCCCGAGTCCATCCGACAAGTTGTCGAAGTTTTGCGCACCCGCGGCGTCGGCGACGAGGAACTGCGCCTCGGGCTGAGCCGACTCCTGGTGTCGCCAACGTTGACGGCCCACCCGACCGAGGCCCGCAACCGCGACGTGCTCAACCGGTTGGAGGCCATCGTGCGTAGCCTCGCCCGCCTGGACTACGAGGTTCCGACGGATCTAGACCGTCCCCTCGACGCCCAGAACTGGGACTTGACCGACCTCCGCCGTAACCTCGCTGCGCTCTGGCGGACGCCCGAGGTGCTCGACGAGGGCATTTCGGTGGAGCAGGAAGTTCGGCAGGCCCTCTACTACTTCGAGTCGAGCATCATGCGCGTGGCCTCTTGGCTGGTCCGGGACTTCGAACAGGCGCTTGGCGTCCCCGACCTGCCGCCCGTGTTGCGGTATCGCTCGTGGGTCGGCGGAGATCGAGACGGCAACCCGAATGTGACACCGGAGATCACAGCCCAGACGCTGGTGCTGCACCGCGAATTGGCGACGCGTCGGTATAGCGAGCTTCTGGCTCGGCTGGAAAGCGAGCTGACCCAAGGGCTCAAGGGATCTGACGGAGCGGTGTTGCCTCATGCCTACGCTGCCCGGGTGAGCGCCCTGCGAACGCGACTTACGGAGGGAGGGTACGCCGATGGGACGTCGCTCGCCGCCGACCTGTTGGACCTGCAAACAGCGTTGCGCCAAGACGGTTGCATCCTGTCGGCCAACACGGGCTTGCTGCCGCGGCTGATCCGCCAGGTGCAGACGTTTGGGCTCAACTTGGCTGGCCTGGACGTTCGCGAGCATAGCGCCGTGAACGAAGGGGCCGTGGCGGAGTTGCTCGACGCCGCTGGTTTTCCGCGCTACCGCGACCTAACTGAATCCGATCGGGTCACGATCCTGACCGCTGAGTTGCTGAATCCACGCCCGTTGGTCGGTCCCGATTGGCGCGGCAATGAAGCAACGCAACGAGTGCGGGACCTCTACAGGGTGATCGCGGACGCCCATCGGCGGTACGGCTCCGACTCGGTGCCCTGCTCGATCATCAGCATGACCCATGGGCCAAGCGATCTGCTCGAGGTGCTCCTCCTGATGAAGGACGCGGGTCTGTTGCGGCTTCGGGACGGGCAGCCCTCGGGATCGCTCGACGTGGTTCCCCTCTTGGAGACCATCGAGGACCTTCGAGGCGCCCCGGCTTTGATGCAGGACATCTGGTCGAACCCTGCTTACTCGGCGTATCTGAAGTCAAGGGGTTACCGCCAGGAGGTCATGCTCGGCTACAGCGACAGTGGGAAGGACGGCGGCTACCTCGCTGCAACTTGGTCGCTCTACCGAACGCAGGCGGCGCTTGCCCAAGCTGCCAGCGAGCACGGGGTTCGGCTTTCACTTTTCCACGGGCGCGGCGGCACGGTCGGGCGCGGCGGAGGACGCGCCAACCGGGCGATTCAGGCGCAACCCCCAGGGTCCTTCGACGGCCGCATTCGATTCACTGAACAAGGCGAAGTGATCGGCTTCCGCTATTCGCTCAAGCCGATCGCCCACCGACATCTGGAGCAGATTCTCTCGGCTTCCCTCCTCGCCTTGGCAACGGCTGGCGAACAACCTCCCGACCCGCCCGAATGGTGGGCCCTCCTGGACGACTTGGCCGCCGCTTCGCTCGCAGCCTATCGCACGTTGGTCCATCTCGACTCGGATTTCTGGACCTTCTACACGCAAGCGACTCCCATCGAGTTCATGACGCAGCTCTCGATCGCGAGCCGCCCCGTGTTGCGTCCAGGAGGAGCGGCTCGCACGCTGGATTCGCTCCGGGCGATTCCCTGGAACTTCGCTTGGGTGCAGACGCGCTACGGGGTGCCCGGATGGTACGGCGTTGGCACCGCGTTCGAGACCCATTCGGACCAAATCGAAGTGTTCCGGGACATGGCGCAACGTTGGCCCCTCTTCCGAACCATGTTGGAAAACGTGGAATTGGAGTTGTGCCGTTCGGAAATGGGCATCGCCGCTGTGTACGCCCGCCAGGTGAAACCCGCCGACCTTGGTCTGCGCTTCCACGCCTGCATCGAGGCCGAACACCGATTGACCTCGGAATGGGTCAGGCGGATCACCGGCAACGATCTGATGGCCACGTCGAAGGTGGTGCGGCAGACGATCGACTTCCGCAACCCCATCATTGCCCCCTTGCACCGGTTGCAGGCGGCGCTGTTGCATCGCAATGCCGACCCCAGAGCTATGCTGCACACCATGATGGGCATCGCGGCGGGGATGCAGAGCACCGGTTAGAAACCGGTGCTTTGAAAGATCTGGTGGAGGCGGCGGGAATTGAACCCGCTTCCAAAACCGTCGCCCCGAAGGCGTCTACGAGCGTATCCTCGGTTTGAGTCTCGACCGCAGGCTATGCCCCGAGGCGGGCGCACGCGGTACCAGCTCGATTGATTTAGCCGGGTCGGCTCCGAGCAGAAGCCTTCCAAGCGATCCGGATTTGGCGTCGCTCCCGTTCACCCGACCGGCTTGGGCGAGGGGACCGCGCGGTCAATTAAGCCGCGTAAGCGTAGTTGTTGTTCGCACTTACTGTGCTTGCCGCTTTTAACGAGGCCAGCGGCGCCTCGGCTCGCAACCAACGGTCGAACCGGCTCTGTCGAGCCCTTACGCCCCCGTTGT
Source organism: Fimbriimonadaceae bacterium (assembly GCA_039811705.1). Lineage (GTDB taxonomy): Bacteria > Armatimonadota > Fimbriimonadia > Fimbriimonadales > Fimbriimonadaceae > UBA2387. The sequence goes on from JBDHZD010000035.1 coordinate 8,996, forward strand.
CCTGTGCATTATGACGCACGACGTTTACCAGACGTTCCTTGGTCCCAGCGAGGGCCTCACAACGACGGGTGCTTCTTGTGGTAGTCGATCGCCCGCTGGACCATGGACGCGACGCTGAGGATCGTCGCTTCGTCGTACAGACGACCCACGAACGAGATGCTCCGCTGTCGCCCCCGGTCGTCGCTGCCGAAGGGAAGCAACACTTGCGGGTGGCCCGTGAGGTTCGTGATGGTCAGTGTTGCGAGGGCTCGTTCGGGCGCGACGAACAGGTCGAAGTCGCCGAACTGCTCCTCGAATCGCCGCTGGAGCAGCGTGCGGCCGCGTTGCGCCTGAAGATACTCCACGGCCGGGACATAGCGGTTCGAGCGATAGGTGATCGGCCAGGTGGTGCGCGTGAGTTCGTCGATCTGGTCGGATCGCGTGAACGCGTCAAACGCAGCCGCGGCCTCCACGCCGAGAATCAAGCTCACCCCCGCAGGCATGGGATCGAATTGGATCGGTTCGAGTTTGGCGCCTAGTCGCTCGAGCACCTGAACCGCCTCTTCGGGCAAGGTGCCGAGTACCCCGATCCTGAGTTTGCCCAGATCGGCTTGCGGCTTGAAGTGGAAGGGCTTGTCCACCGTCGACGCGTCCAACGGGTCCGCCCCATGCAAGGCTGCGAACACCAAAGCGGTGTCTTCCACCTCGCGGCAGATGGGTCCCACCTTGTCCATGGTCCAACTGACCGCCATCGCGCCCGCCCGACTGGTTCGGCCGTAAGTCGGACGAAGCCCGGTGACCCGACATTGGTGGGAAGGCGAGACGATGGATCCCAACGTCTCGGTCCCTACCGAGAAGGCCGCCAATCCTGCGGCCATCGCGCAAGCCGAGCCCGCGGACGAACCGCTCGAACCCTCCTCGAGGTTCCAAGGATTGTTGGTGCGGCCCTTGAACCATTGGTCACCCATGGCGAGCGCGCCTAAGCTGAACTTGCCGAGCATGACGGCCCCAGCGGCCCGCAACCTCTGAACGACGGTGGCATCCGTGTCGAACACTTGGTCGGCATAAGGTGCCGCTCCCCACGTCGTGCGGATACCCTTGGTCGCAAACAAATCCTTGATCGCGAAGGGCAGCCCATGTAGAGGACCCTTGTACTTCCCTTGCCCGATCTCGCGTTCCGCTTGGCGCGCCTGCTCCAGAGCGATCTCTGGGGTCAGTGTCACCACACAAAGCAACTTCGGATCAAGACGTTCGATCCGACGCAGGTAAATGTTCGCCAGTTCAACCGGAGAGATGCGCCGGGCACGGATGTGGGCGGCCAACTCCCGAGCCGAAAGGAAAGCGATGGCCTCTTCGTTGCCCGGGAGGCTGCGGGCATCGACGCGGGTGGTGCGCACGCTGGTTCCGCCGCGCGACGTCGGCATGCGTCCCCACGGCTTGAACGGGGTCGGCGGCTCGATCGTGTAGTCGATCGGCATTGCGCGAACGGCCTCGTACCCAGCTGGGAATCCTCGCACCGTGCGGAGGATGCCATCGAGTTCCTCATCGGTGAAACCCAGCTTGAGCATGGGCTCCCAAGACTTCAGCAGCGCTACGTCAATCGCTGGCGCCTCTTGGGCTTGCGCTGCCGCGCGTGTCGGAAGTCCGCCCGCAACGGCCAACGTGGCGAGAACACCGAGAAACTCCTTTCGTGAGACATCGCCATCGAAACCCATGAGTTACGCCTCCGGGTCAAGCTCCATGTCTGATTCGAGTGCATCGAGCTTGGTCTCGAGCTTGCCCAACAGCGTACCGGGGTCGCCCAGTTCCTGCAGCAGCGGGCGCAGAATTCGGTAGATGGCCACCGTGGCGACTCCGGCCAGGCCAGTGATCAGAATCAGCTTGGGCGTTATCCTCACACCCCCGTTTTACCCGCCCCGAGAAATCAAGAGGGGCGCATGCCTTTCGGCCTGCGCCCCTCTGGTTCGCGACCAGGTCGAGATTAGCGCCTTCGGACTTGCAGGACACCAGAAGCGACGCTGTCCTTATAGCGGGCCGTCACACGGACCGAGAGATCGCGGGAGACCTTGGCGGTGTTGATGGTGAATGTGGCCACCACCTTGCCGTTCTGGACCGTGATCGTCGCGGGGACGGGAACGACGCGGCTGTTGCTGCTTTCCAGCTGGAGCACGAGACCCGCTGGAGGCGCCGGCGCGTCGATGGTGACGGTGCAGGTCACATTCATGCCGCCCATGACCGAGGCCTGATCGAACTGGACTCCGAGAATGTCGAACGGATACTCCGCCAACACGTTCAAGGTCGTCTGAGCGCTCAATTGCCCGGTCGTGGCCCGGATCGTCGCAACGACATCGGTCGTGCGGGGAGCCGTGGTCACTGTGAAGGTCGCGGTGGTTTGGTTGGCAGGTATGGTCACTGTCGCGGGGACGTTGACACCGGTGGTGTTGCTGCTCAGGTTGACCACGACGCCACCCGCAGGAGCAGCCGCGCCGAGGCGCACCGTGCCTTGGGCCGAGCTACCGGCAACGACCAGGAACGGATCCACAGTCACCGACAGGGTCGTCGGCAAAACGGTCACGTTTCGCGACAGCGTCACAGGACCTCGGGTAGCGGTGATGGTCACCACGGTGTTCTGAACCACGGCGAGCGATGTCGCTCGGTAGTTGAACTCCGCCTCAGTCTGGCCAACCGGGACGACCACCTGAGTGGGAACCTGAAGGATCGGGTTGCTGGCCGAAAGGTTGACCACCACGCCGCCCGCAGGAGCCGGACGATTGATCGTCACCTTGCCGGTGCCGTTCTCGCCTAGATTCAGGGCAACCTTGTCCACCGTGAAGGTGGTCAGCGAGACCGCATCAATGAAGAGCGTGCCACTAACCGCCTGCTGGTTCAGACCACCTTGCGCTGGTCGCGTGGCCGTGATCCGGCGTTGCGTATCCGTCGCTTCGAAGGCTGTGTTCACCGTGAACTCCTTGAACGTGTCGCCATTGGCGAACGTGAGGGTGCTCGGCGAGATCGAGTACCCCGCCGTGCCGGCATCGATGCTCAGGTTGACCGTGAAGTTGCCGCCTGCCTTGCCGTTCAGCGTCAGTCGACCCGTGCTGCTCGTACCACCCGCGACTCGGTTCGGCGTGAACGTCAATGTCGCAAGGCTCGGGGGCAGCAACGTGATCGTTTCGGTACGACCGACTCCGAACAGGCTTGCCGTCACCGTTGGCGCCGATACAGTCATCACACCGTTGGTGTCGATCGTGAACGGCACGCTGTCCTGGCCCTGCGGCACGGTCACCACCGTCGGAATGAGCACGAGGCCAGCGTTGTTCGTGGTCAGCGTCACGTTGACGCCACCCGCGGGAGCCGCTTCGAACAACCGGACGCGGCCCGTGGCGGCATTGCCGCCGACAACCGTGTTCGGACTGATCGAGAGCGATGCGAGCCACGGAGTGACCGTGAGGACGCCGACGGCAAAATTGCCCTCAGCAGAGGCGCGGATCTCCACCGGGGTGAGCGTGTTGACCGCCTTCGGGAAGACCGAGAAGGTCGCCGAAGTCGCACCGCCGGGGATGGTCAGCACCGACGTGTTCACGTCACCGGCAACCGAGAAGCTGGCACCCGCCGGATTGAGGATCGTCAGAGTGACATCCAGGCCACCCGCCGGAGCGGCCTCCGTGAGCGTGACCGTGCCTGTCGCGACGTTGCCCAATCCGCCAGCGATCTGGTCGGGAGTGAACGTCACGTCTTGGATCGCCGCGAGGCCGAACCGGAGCTTGACCAAGAAGCCATCCTGTCGAACCGAAGCGGTGATCGTGGGAGGAGCTGTGAACGGGCTCTCCTTGAGGCCGTAGAGCTTGGTGACGTTCGTGTTGCCTCGGGCATCGGCATTGCGCTTGAAGGCGGTTGCCGAAAGCCATTGGGCGGGCAACGATGAGCCCGTCGACTGCGTGTGCGTCGTGACCACACCCGTCGTGCTAACCCGCTGATACTGTCGGAAGTTCTCCGTGTAGCCCATTAGCCACACGTCACCGAAGCGATCGGTGTACGGTGCATAGACGACATCGTCGAGGATTCCGCCGATGTAGGTGCCGTGAACCAACGTCCGCGCGTTCGGAGACAGAACCAACAGACCACCCTCCAGCGAGCCCATGTCGGGAGTCGCGGGTTGGACGTTCGTGGCCTGCATGGCATCACCCGTGGTGGGGATGGTGCCCGGCGTGATGGCCGTCGGTTGGTTCGGGTCCGCGGCCGGGACCGGGAAGGTCATGCTGAAATCGACCAGCAACGAAACGAACGCGCGGCCAGCCTGATCGACGGCGATGCCCATCGGCTGGACGGGACCGCTCGTGTTCAGGTGCGTGCTGTAAAGCAACTGGCTGGCATCCTGATTCAGCTTGGTCACGTACACGATGCTGGTTGGCGGGAAGTTCTCGCCAAAGACATCGCGGGTTCGCGGGAAGTTGAACGAGCCCGCCAGACCCGTGACGTAAGCGTTGCGTCCGCCATCCACAGCCACGGCCATCGCATGGTCGCTGCCGTTGCCACCGATCAGCGCCGAGTAAGCCAACGTGCCGTTGCGCGTCACCTTTCGGATGAAGGCATCGGCAAGCCGGAGAAGCCGGCCTCCGGGGAACACGCCAGCCGTGGTGACGAATCGGTCATCGACCGAAGTGTCCACGATGCCGGGAGTCGCCACCGAGCCGACGAGATAGGCGCTGCCCTCGTCATCGACATCAAGACCTCGCAGGGCGACGTTGACCGTCGTGCCCTGAAGGTACTGGGATCCGGATTGAACGGCGAAGCCCGCGGACGTGTAGTTCACTCGGAACAGCCACGAGGCTACGGTGTTCGGCGTGGTCGCCAGTTCGTCGATTCGACCCGTTCCCGCGAACACGAGCTCGACTGGATCGTTCGAAGCAGGATTGCTCTTGGGCACAATCCGGAAGCCGATCAAAGAGTTCAGGTTGGCAACCGGGCCGAACACGTAAGTCTCCGCCGGAAGCGGATCCAGAACTGTCGTATCCGACTGTTTGAAGCGAACCGCGAAGACCGCCGGCGAGGACGAGATGACGTACTCGGGATCGGGCGTCAGATCATCGCCAAAGATCACGAGCTCCGGCTGCGCACCGGTAAGGGCCCCCTGGAAGATGACCTGCATCACGCCGTTCGGAAGCGCCCCCGTCGCAAACACGTTGCCGAGACCGATGCCGGGCAATGCTTCCAGTTCGGTGGCCAGGGCGGCCGAACTCGCATTGTGGTTGAGCGGAGCGGTCACATCACCGACGAAACCGAGCGAGTACGTACCGCCACGAGGGACGGAGCCACGCGTCCGGTCGGTTCCGATGAACTGACTGCTCAGGGCATCGACGGCGATGGCGCCCGTCAGATTCGTCGCATCCAGAACGAAAGCGGGCTGGGCCTCGAAACGCATGTCGCCGGTAAAGCGGATCACCATAGGCACGCCGGGATCGGTTCCATCAGCCAAGGGACCGCCGTGGACACGCGCGGCGCCGTTGATCGTCGAGAGGGCGTTCAGCGCGTTCTGCACCTGTGTCGGCGTCGCATCGAAAGCGATGTCGGCCGTCGTCTGTCCCTTGAACGTCAGGGTGAACGAACCCGCGGTAACGCCGGTCGGCGTGAGCTGCTGGGCAATGCCGTCAGCACCCGCGGCCACAAAGTAGTTCGCAGCCATACCGGCGCTGTCAACGGTCAGCGGTCCCGCCGCCTTGATGTTGATGCGGAGCGTGCCGCTCGGCAGGCTGGTGCCCGTCACGGCCACCTTGCCCGCCAGACCGGCAATGCCTTCGAGAGCCGTCTTCACCATGGACGCGTTCGCGTTGTAGGGGAGGGTCACGGTCTCGCCGCCAAAGGTCAAGTCGAACGTGCCGCCAGTGGCGGAGCTATCGCCGGCGAGCATGAACACATTGCCCCGCAGGTTCCCTGGGAAGTCGAGTGAATCGGTGACACCCGCCACCCAAACGTCGCCGAACGGGTCGATCTGGATGAACTTGCCCGTCTCGGTTCCGGTGCCGGAAATATACGCCGCGTAATCGTGGCTATAGGCGTCGCCTTGGAGTTTGGAGACGAAGGCATCCTGCGGTCCTTGAAGGTTGAAAGTGTAAGGGCCCTGGATCGCAGGAAAATCCGGGGCGCGGGTGTAACCCGTGAGATAGACGCCGGACGAGTCGCTGACAACCGCCCTCACCTCGTCGAATCCGCTGTCGCCACCGTAGTAGCTGCCGTAGACGAGCGGGTCGATGATGAGGGGGCGCGTGCCGTCGAACTCGCCGACGGCAATGGTGACGATGCCGTCGGCCCGTTGCTTGAATCCGGCGGGAACAACCTTGCGCTTGCCGTCGACCACCTGATAGGCGAGCAGGCCCGACTGGCGAATCTCGCCCTTGAACGAATCCAGCACCAAGTCACCTTTGGCATCGACGCGGACCGACTCGGTGCCGCCGAACTTCATGCGGATGATCGAGGGGTCGATTCCGGCATTCAGCACGAAATCGTATCGAGGCTTGCCGCCGTCAAAGTAGCTGCGGAGAGCGATACCGGGATAGATGTCGCGAGACATGACCTCGGCATAGCTGCGAGCGGTTTTCCGCGAGCCTGAGTCGGCGGCCTGAAGGAAGTGCGTGACGCCGCCCACGACTTTTTGGCCATCGGACCGCGCCTCGCGTGCGCCGACGAAGTCCATGCGGACGACTTGGCCCGTTCTCGAGCCGGAGTCGTTCACATAGTGGTCGAAGACCAGACCGCTTTCGGTCACCCAGTAGTCGAACCCGGGTGCGCGGCCGAGGAATTGAACTCCCTCGGGCCACTGGCCCTTGTTCTCCATGAACCTTCCCTGCTCACGTTTGGCAAGCCCGGACAATTCGGCCCGCGTCGCTGCTCGCGACTCGTTCTTCCTGTCGGACTTGGACATCGGAGCGGCCCAAGCGGCGGTTGCCAACACGGCGGCTGCAACAACCCCGCCAAGGGTTCCCAACGTTCGTCTAATACCGGTCACTGACGCATACACCTCTCGCGCAAGCATACAGGTTGCCGGAAAGCGAAGTCAAGAAACCTCGGCTGAAGCTTCGTTCATCTCGTTCCGGCGCACCTAGGGCCCGCTGCTTCTTTGCCTTAGACGCATCAGCCGCCCGCTCCGATTCACCGAATTGCCTTTTCAGCGCTCAAACGACCATTCAGTATCATGGGAGCGGTCCCGTTCCATGTCCATGCTGTATGCCCTCCTATGCCTGGTTGCGTTGAACGCCCAGCCAACCTCCTCGCTCGCCTACCAGGATCGCGTCGGCGTATGCGTGCACATGGAGCACGTCCGCAAGGGAGGATTGCAGCGAGTCAAGGACCTCGGCATCGGCTGGATCCGCACCGACTTGAACTGGGAGAGCGTCGAGCGCCGCAGAGGGGAGTTCGACTTTTCCGCCTACGACCGCCTCTTCGCGGACGCGGATCGCCTAGGCCTGAAGGTGCTGGTGATCCTCGACTACTGGCACCGATTCTACGACGGGCCGCGTATGAACACCGACGTGGCCCGCCGAGGATTCGCCACCTATGTGAGGAAGTCCCTCCAGCGCTACAAAGGGCGCGGGTTCCACTGGGAACTTTGGAACGAGCCCAACCACCCCAAGTACTGGCACCCCAAGCCAGACCCGGACGAATACAATGCCCTCGCCGAAGAAGTCCTCTCCGTGTTCGCAGAAGTCGCTCCGGCAGAGACGTTGATCGGTCCCGCGCTCTCACACTTGGACCTCGACTTTCTCAGTGCGCTTTCGCCCGTGCTCGACAGGTTTGCCGGTGTCTCGTTCCACCCCTACCGCGACGGTGCGCCGGAATCGGTGGTGCCCGAGCTCGACGGACTCAGGCAGACGATGGGCTACCTGGCCCCGCGCGCGCCCCTTGTCGCCAGCGAGTGGGGCTATTCCTCGGTGAGGGGTCGCCTGACGGACGAACAGCACGCCGACCTCGCCATACGCACTCTGCTCTCAGCGATGGCGGCCGGCATCGAAAGGACGTTTTGGTACGACTTGATGAACGACGGCGACGACCCGAAGGAGCGAGAGCATCACTTCGGTTTGTATAAGGCCGACGGTTCGCCGAAGACCGCCGCCAAAGCGCTGTCCGAAATCGGTGGAAGCCTGAAAGACCATGTTCTCGTCGGTCGATTCGCGCTGGCATCGCCTCAAGACTTTGCGCTCCTCTTCGCAAAGGCGGACTCTTACCGATGGGTGGCTTGGACGCTTCGAGAACGCGCCACGCAAGGCGATCTCGCGGTCGGAGTACCCGACGTCCGCGTGCTGCGACCCGCCCACGGGTCGTCCATCAAGTCCAGCCAGAGCGGACGGGTTTCGATTCCCCTAGGTCCAAGACCGACCGTTGTCGAGGTGAACCGATCCAGCGATCTGCTGAAGCGCTTGGCCTTGCTTCCCGCGGTCCCCGAGCGCGCTCTGAATCCGACCGAGGCCACCGAGTCGTTGCGGGCCACACTTCTGGCGGTCGGCCGTGCTTGGCCCAAAGCCGCTTTGGCTCTCGAGGGAACGAGCATCCGACGCGTCGCCGGCAAGGCGGATGCCGTGCTCTCCGCGATCGACAAATCGCTCCCACCCTTGTTCAAAGTCGCCGGAAGGCAGGAAGCCTCGCTTCGTCTGACCGTGACTCTCGAACAAGGCGTCAGGATTGCGAGATCGTGGCGTGTCCGAGACCCTGCGGCGCTGGCCGTGTTTCCGCACGATCCCTTGAACGGAGCGTTCGAGGTCACGCTGGTGCCGTTGGTTCCACGTGCCGCCACAGGCACGAGCGCCTCCAAAGTTGGAGCGGCGACCATCGAACGTCCCTTCGTGCTCGATGGGAGACGCACTCCGGTGCTTGTCTCGCTGGGTGCGGCCGAGCGTGGCCGACCGGTGAGGGCCGAATTCCGTGCGAACCTAAGTCAGGGAACGCCCTGGATCGGCAGGATCGAGACGCTGCAAACCAAGCGATTCGGTCCCGACGACGCCACGACCTTCCGCGCCGTCGTCGATGCCGATGCGGGCGTCGACCGAAATGTGACGATCTCGGTTGTGCCAGCACCCGCTGGATGGCCGGGTCAAGCGCTTCGGGTCGACTATCGTCTGGGACAAGGCCGCGGGTACTTCGAGGTTCGCCCACCGGAAGGCCCCACGATCCCGTCGCAAGCGACTTCGATCGGCATGTGGGTGTACGGAGACGGCTCGGGCCACGCGTTGAGAGCGCGAATCGTGGACGCGACCGGCCAGTTCTTCCAGCACCATCTCGGGCCTATCGACTTCAAGGGATGGAAGCACCTGATCGTGCCGCTCGACAACTCGGCGCGCGATCGTTGGGGTGGTGCCAACGACGGTGTCGTGCACTTCCCCGTCCGCCTTCACTCGCCGTTGCTGATTCAGCCGGCCAACGGGGGATCCGGCACGGTTTACCTCGGCGGCTACACCGTCTTTTCTGCCCTTCGCGAGTGAACCAATCGCCAGGATTGTCAGTTATCACCCATTGTGAAGCCCTTCCGCAGGTCCTTCTCGGTGTTGGTGTGCGTCATGGCGCTTGCCGCGCCGACGTTCGCCCAGCAAACGCCACCCGAAACGACCCCACCGCCAGCGAGTCCGCCTCTGACCACACTGACGGCGGACCAGCGCAAGGAAATCCTTGACAGCATCTCGACGTTCGTGTCGACCCGAGCTTTCGTGCCTGGCGTCGATTTCACACGATGGAACGAGTTCGTCGAGAAGCGACGGGAAAGCATCGAAGCATCGGACACAGTGACCAGCTTCACACGAGAGGTCAATCGAGCGTTGCGCGAGTTCGGGTTCAGCCACATCAACCTCCGCACGCCATCGGCGTCCGAGAACCGCAGGTCGGGATCTGCCGTAGTCCTCGGGCTCTCGACGCGACCCGTCGAAGAAGGCTTGGAGGTCACCGCCGTTGTGGCGAACAGCCCGGCCGCGGATGCCGGCTTCAAAGTCGGCGACATTGTCCTTGAGGTCAACGGGACGAAGCCCACCTCGGCTGAATCGTTGCGCCCGGAAGAGGGGCAGACGCTGGCGGTCAAAGTCAAGAGGCCCACTGGCGAACAGGTCGAGGTTTCGATGCAGGCTCGGCGCATGGCGACCGCCCGCGAAGACACACTCTCATGGCCTGAGAAGAACGTCGCCCTCCTCAAGGTTCACAGCTTCAGCAACGGTTACGACCAACGCAAGATCGAGAACCATATGGACGTGGCGGCCAAGGCCGAGTTGCTGATCCTCGACCTTCGGTCCAACGGTGGCGGCGCGACGACGAACATGAACCACTTGCTGAGTCTGTTGCTCCCCGACGCCACGCCGTTTGGCGTCTTCGTGAACAGGCGTATGGCCGACCAGTTCAAAGAAGCGACCCAAAGGGAGCCCACCGACCCCGTGGAAATCGCGAAGTGGACCGAACGCAAGACGCAAACCCGCAAGCGCTCGTTGGAGCCCTTTAAGGGCAAAGTGGTTGTGCTGGTAAACCGGGGTTCGGCCAGCGCGTCGGAGATCGTCGCGTGCGCCCTAAGAGAGCATAAGGCGGCACCGCTGATCGGGCAACGCACCGCAGGTGCGGTGTTGGCGTCGGTCTATGGACGCCTTCCTCACGGTTTCGAGCTGCAGTATCCCGTAAGCGACTACGTCAGTATGCCGGCAGGCATCCGCATCGAAGGCAATCCGCTCCAACCCGACATCGAAGCCTTGCCCAACCGAGACCTCGACGAAGGGATCGCGAAGGCGATCGAGTGGTTCAAGAAATCCGCCGGCTAAGCCGACCTTCAGGCCGCGCGCTTGGACCGGAGCAACGTTCGCATCATGCGCACAAAGGCTGGTGCGAGCGTAGGATCGAACTGGGTGCCCGCGCAGCGCTCGATCTCGGCTAGAGCGACTTCTGGATCAAGACCCTTGCGGTAGGGTCGGTCGCTTGTCATCGCGTCGAAGGTGTCGGCGAGAGCCAGATAGCGCGCGATCAGGGGAATGTCTTCGCCAGCCAAACCGTCCGGATAGCCTCGGCCATCCCAACGCTCGTGGTGATGCCGCACGCCCGGCAGCATCGACGCAAGCTGGGGTACGCGCTTGACGATGACCTCGCCCAGGACAGGGTGCGTTTCCATGACGGCACGCTCTTCGTCGGTCAGACGGCCGGGCTTGGTCAGGATCGCGTCGGGAACGCCGATCTTGCCCACGTCGTGCAGCGTGCCGGTGGCATGGATCAGCTCGACCATGTCGTCGGTCATTCCCGTGGCTCGAGCCAGTTCCGAGGCGTATTCGGCCACGCGTTGGCTGTGCCCTTTGGTGTACGCATCCTTGGCATCGACGGCGGCGGCAAGGGCTTGGATGGCCACAAAGCTTCCATCACCTGTCAGCAGTTGGCTCAAGCGGAACGGATCGGACTCCCCATCCGCCTGAAGCGAATCGAACCGGCACACGGTGTTCCGCCCGAGTTGCTTGGCGCGCGACAGTGCAAGTTCTGCGGCCAACACCAGTCCCTCGCCTTCGACGACTGTCGGCCCGATGGCGGCGCATCCGATGCTCAGAGTCGCTGTGTAGCCCGTCTTCGCCGAGAGCTTCTGGAACGCGAGGCGCAACGTTTCGGCCAGTTGTTCGGCAAAGGGCAACTCCACGTTCGGGAGGATGACCGCGAACTCGTCGCCACCGTAGCGGCTGACAATGGCGGAACTGGGAACAGCGTCGCGGATCAACGAGGCAATGGACTGCAGCAAGCCGTCGCCAGCCGCGTGACCGAATCCCTCGTTGTACTTAGAGAACCGGTCGAGGTCGAGTAGAAGCAGAGAAAGCGGGTCGCCGGATTCGGCGCATCGCGAGCACTCTTGCGCCAATCGCTCGCGGAACTTGCGATGGTTGAGCAACCCCGTGAGCAGGTCGCGGTCGATCAGTCCAAGAAGCCTCTCCTGACTCTCCCGCATCGATCGGGTCATTTCGTTGAACGACGACTGGAGCAGGCCGAGTTCGTCGGTCCGGGTTACCGGGATCGTCTCAGGCCACTCGCCCGCTCGAAGTTGCTTCGCCGCAGCGACGACGTGGTCCAGCGGAGTCGAGACTCCCTTCGCAATGCGCCGGCCTGCAGCCAACGCGGCGACCACGCCGAGACCAAAGAGCGCAAGCAATCCGACCCGAAACGGACCATACACGCTCTGGGCCTCCGCGTGCGAGCGCAGCGTGATCATGCCCAAAACCTCTCCGGCGTCCGAATTCGGAAGCGGTGTCCACTGGGCGTAATACAACTGCTTCCCCACCTCGAGGAGCTCGGGTCGTTGCCGTTCGGCTTCCAGTTCGCTGGGTGTCTTCATGGAGGCCGCGAACACGCGAGTGCCCTGCAAAAATGCGACGTCGACGCCCAACACCTGCTTCAGGCGGCCCGCCAGAACGTTGTCGATCTCCTTGTAGGCGGAGATCGTCGCCTGGGTGAATCCCTGCCTCATGTAAGGGACAACGACCAAGAGATACGCCTTCCCCGCGCGCGCCGTGATGGCCGTATGCTCGGTTCCCATCAACGCGCTCTCAACGCCTGCGATGCTGGCGTCCTCCGGTCGTATGGTGCCGGACCAGGCGGTGTAACGACCGACGCTGTCGGTAATCAGCAGGGCGTCCAACCTGAGTTGCTCGCGCAGGTCCGATGCGTACACGTGCCGCGTTTCAGTGGCCGCCGGGTCGTCGCTGAGACTGGCAATGACCTCGGGACCGCTGGTAAAGGCCAGCAACTGGATCTGAGAGCGCATGCGGTGGCTCTCGTTTTCGATCAGCTGACCGAGCAGCTTGCCGTTGCGTTCGATGTCCTGGCGGACTTGCCGATCCACCTCGTTGTTGGTCAAGATGGCGAGCGCGGCGAAGATCAGAACAGACAGGCCGGCGACCGAACCGGCGATGACCGCCATGAGCTTGTGCCTCAGCGCCAGCTTCATGGTCACCTCTTGCGCACCTCGATGTCAAGGTTGACGACGCCGGAAGCGGGCACCTCGACCTTCTGGGTCGCCACGGCGCCGGATTCGTGCCAGGCCTTCATCGTGTACGTTCCGGGCGGGACCTTGTCGATCTTGAACGAGCCGTTCTTCGCACTCACGTCGTAGTGATTGGTCTCGACGACCAGGATGAACGCACTCATTTCGGCGTGGATGCGGCACAGCATGCGAGCCAAGCCCGGTTTGTCGAACTTGTACGACTTGGACTGCCCTCTGGCGTAGGTGCCCAAGTCCACGACCTTCTCGTTGAACGTGAAGTACACGTTGTGGTGGAGCGTATCGCTGTTGGGGAACGTGACCGAGCTCCCCACGGGAACCACCATCACATGCGGCACGAAGGTCCGCTCTCGCTGGTCCATGCGCCGATTCAGACTCGTTGCCGGCCCCGATCCCTCCAGTGTGATGGCGACGTTGGCCACCGGTTTACCGTTTAGCGTGACCGTGCCAGCCACGTCTCCGGCCTGCGCCACCGAGGCGACGGTTAAACAGAGCGCGCAGACACCGGTTCTTGAGTTCATGGCTAGAATCGAACGAAGGTGATGGCCTGAAAACTCCAACCTCGATTGTTGGCGCCGGGTCCCGTCTTGCTTCCCCAGCTGTAGTTGGCCTCCATGATCAGGTCTCGCCCGAGCGTATACTTCGCTCCAGTGGTGGCCAGCATGGCTTGAGCGCCACCCGGCCCACGAAACCCCTCGTGACGCGCCAACAAGGTGGCCCTACGGTCGAACTTCGGGAACACGTAGAGGTCCAGGTAGTGGCCCCGTGGCTTGGCATTGCCGATATCGCCCCACAGGTACTCGCCTTTGACCTGGTAGCCCGGCTGGGTGTACAGAACGTCGATGTCGTAGAGCGCGGTGCGATCGGCGCGTTGGGCGGCCGACTTCGCCAAACTGTTCAGCCCCACAATGGCTGGCCCAAAGGGTACTTCAAGCCTCGCAACGACGTGCTCCATCTTCCGGGGACCCCATTGAAACGGATCGGGGCTCTCATCCAAGACGCCCACCTGAAGCCGTCCAACGCCCTTGACCGGAAACGATGCATCCGCACCGGTCGTCAGGCCGTTGGCCGTCAGTTGCGGGCTGGTTCGGGTTCGGATGATGGGGTTGCGGACGAAGCCGCTGTACCACTCGGACCAGTCGCCATACCCGAACGCCTTGCGGAACCGCCCGAAGCGGAAGTCGGCCTCGCCAGTCGTGTACTTGACGAAGTTCTCGTCCAGCATCTCGGTCATCGGGTCGAAGAAGGCACCGTTCATCGTCCAATAGCCGGCGGTGACCGACCACATGGGAGACAGGTGCAACGTGCCCAGCGCCCACCAAGAGCGGTGGCGAACGCGGTCGGTCTCCTGGTTCGGGATCGACCAAAGGTAGTGCTCCAGCACACCCGTGAACTTGGGGTACTCGTCCTGAGCCGACGCCCAGACGGGCGAGAGGACAAGGCACACGGGCAGAAGGCGACAAAATCTCACGTCTACTGCGAAGTATCGGAAGGAGATGGCCCATCTTTACAGCCATGATTTCCGCAACTCTCACCCTTCAGGCAGCCAGGTTCAACGCGTGCAACGATCTGCGGCCTGGCGCGTCTCATCAGTGGCGGCGGGTTGGTAGGCTCGCCAGCAGAGGTACACGCGGATGATCTGGCTTTCGATTCTCGGCGGTCTTGCGACCGGACAACTGGCTTCCAACACGGAACTCACCATCTACAACCAGGGCTTCGCCCTTGTCAAGGAGGCTCGCGAGCTATCGCTTTCGGCGGGCAGGCAGTCTTTGGCCATCGAGGACGTGGCCGCCCTCATCGAAACGAACAGCGTGGGCGTTCGGCTGATCGGCGGGACGCCGTTCCAGGTGCTCGAGCAGAACTACCAGTTCGACCTGATTTCGGTTCAGGCGATCCTGAACAAGGCGGTCGGCAAGAAGGTCACGTTCAACCGCGTCCACCCCGATGGCTCGAAGGAGCGCATCTCGGGCACGCTGGTGAGCAGCCCGACTTCCATCGTGAACCCCGGCGTCTCGGACCCGAACGCGGGCTACAACTGGGGTTCGTACGGCCTGCCCGGCGGTTCGACGATGACCTACAACGGGATGGTCGTGCGGACCGACGACGGGCGCATTTTGCTCAACCCCACCGGCGAGATCGAGGTCGCCGAGATTCCCGAGGGCCTGATCAGCAAGCCCACGCTCATGTGGGAGATCGAGGCGGCGCGCGCGGGCCGCTCCAACGTGGAGCTGAGCTACCTCACCAACGGCGTCACGTGGAACTCGGACTACGTCCTGACCATCGTCGAGGACGGACCGGGCGCCATGCAGGGCTGGGTGACGCTGAGCAACCAGAGCGGGCGGACCTACGCCGACGCCACGCTGAAGCTGCTGGCGGGCGACGTGAACCGGGTGCAGCCGCCACGACCGGGTGTTGCGCGCGGAGGATTCGGCGGCGCGGCCATGGACATGTCGTTGGGCAAGCAGTTCGAGCAAGAATCGCTGTTCGAGTACCACCTGTACACGCTGCAACGCAAGACAACGGTGCGCGACAAGGAGACCAAGCAGGTGTCGCTGCTGGCCAGCAACCAGGTGAAGACCACCAAGAAGCTGATCCTCGACCCCCTGCGCTCGGTGGGCATGTACTATCCCGGCGAGGGCGAGGTGGGCACGGGCGAACTCAAACCGCAAGTGCGCGTGGAGTTCGAGAACACCGAGG
This sequence comes from Fimbriimonadaceae bacterium, assembly GCA_039811705.1. Classification (GTDB taxonomy): domain Bacteria; phylum Armatimonadota; class Fimbriimonadia; order Fimbriimonadales; family Fimbriimonadaceae; genus UBA2387. The sequence goes on from JBDHZD010000035.1 coordinate 24,657, forward strand.
CGAACGGCCTGGGCATCCCGCTGCCGAAGGGCAAGGTGAAGGTCTACCAACGCGACAAGAGCGGCTCGGTGCAGATGATCGGGGAGGACTCGATCGACCATACGCCCAAGAACGAGAAGCTTTCGCTGGTCGTGGGGCGCTCGTTCGATATCCGGGCAGACCGGTTGCGCTCTAACTTCGAGCGGCTCGGGCCCCGGATGGTGCGAGAGTCGTTCTCCATCGAGATTCGGAATCGGAAGGAGGTTCCCGAGACGGTGCACCTGTACGAGCGCCGCTGGGGCGACTGGACGGTCACTCGGTCGAGCATGGACTATGCAAAGCTGGATTCCAACACGATGGAGTTCGTGGTGACGCTCGGCGCGGCCGAGTCGAAGACGGTGACGTACACAGTCGAGACGAAGTGGTGAGGCGAAGAGTCCGATCACGTGGACGACTCTTAACTCACTTCTGCCAATCAGGAGCCTCACCACAAATCACCGGACTCCCCACATCATGTGGAGGGCGTGCGTCAACAGCAACAACCCGAACGATCGCCGACGTAGTTGGACCGCCTCAATAGCGGGCCCGGCACCATGACTCAAGCTCAATCCAGCCATCCAACGGTATACTGGCAAAGACCACAATGGCACGAAGAGCGATTCCAATCGACGTCAGGAGCCGGGTGCTTCACGAAGCAGGATACAGGTGCGCAAACCCTGCTTGCCGGTATCCCATCACACTTGACCGACATCATCTGATCCCTCATTCGGAAGGCGGGCCAGACTCCGCAGACAACTTGATAGCCATTTGCCCGAACTGTCACGCAGACCATCACTCCGGAAAGATTCCCCCTGCGAGCCTGCGAACTTGGAAGCAACTGCTCGTTGCCCTGAACGAAGCATTCGACCGCCGCACGATCGACCTGCTCTTAGCTATTCACCGGACAAAGACGTTAGCCCTCACAGGCGGCGAATGTGCTCCGCTTCTTGCTTCTGGATTGGCCGACGTCATCGAATTGAGGAATGGAGCCATTGTAACGTATTTTGCAAGCCTCAACGAGAAAGGCAGACTATTCGTTGAAGGGTGGATTAGTGGCGACCAAGCTTCCGCTATTCCTGACTCGTTTCTGGATCCGCATTGAGCCCGTTCTTGGGTGGTTCAGGGCCCAACAGCTTGTCCCGAACAACCCTGTTTAGACGACGAATCATTGCGGTCCATTCATACGTCACGCTCGGAGAAGTTGTCGCATGTTGAAGCAACCCGTGGTCCCTCAATGGGGCCAGATGATGGTTCAGAGCCTGCCCAGTGAGGCCGAGAGCCTTCTTCAGGGCGGATATGGACTGGGGTTTCTCGCAAAGGCGCAGGATTTGGCGCTTCTGGACAGAACTCCCAATCGCTTGCGAGATCAAGTTTTCAATATCTTCACGGTGAACATATGCCAGAAGCGATTCAACGCCCGCTATCCGGTCCTCCAGCCTTGCCAACCTGCCATCAAGCTGGTCAGAATTGACCTCCACAATGCCTTGTTTCACTTTACTCACGGTTTACAGATGCCTTCACTTCCGGACCGCTTGGGAGCTCCGGCAGCAGGTCAAAGTCACCTAAATCAAACAAACGAGTAACAACTCCATTGGACTTCTCCATCAATCCCATTGAGCAACAACGAATGATCAGCGCATTGATTGTGTTCGATCCGATGCTGCACTCCTTCTTGACTTTCTCAATGGTTTTTGAGCCATCAAGCGCTTGGTAGGCTAGTCGCATGTTGTCAGAGGGTAAAGCCCGTTCAAGCAACTTGCCGACGGCGTCAAACGAGCTTGCCCGGGTCCATACCAAGATATTCTCCAATAACTCTTCAACTCTTGTGTCGCTCATAGATCTGCGTCTTCCTCCACTCTCATCTCCAAGCCGAACTGCCCTAGATCAAACAGCCTGCGCCTCTTGCCATTCTCAAGGGTCATCAGACCAAGATTGGCGCACACCTTGAACAGATCGGACAAGTCGTTTGGGCTCATCTTGACTTCGATTCGGATGCTCTCCAGAGTGCGTGTCCCGTCGGCTGCTTGGTACGCCATTCGTTTCTTGTCTGTATTCAGCACATCTTGCAAGGTCTTCTTCGCGGTCCCGTAAAACCCGACCCGCGTCCAAAGTAAAATTTCCTTCATCACTACCAAGAGCTCTCTTTCCTCTTCCATTACTTGCCCTCGCTGAACACCGCCTCAGACACCGGCATCACAAGGTGGGGATTGGTACTCCCCCTCAAGAGCCCTGCGTCGTTGAGTGCCTTGACAAGCCTACTCAGCTGCCCAACGTCCATCGGAACTTCCTTTGCGATCGCCGCTTGACTTCGGGTCCCATCCATGAGCAAGACTGCCTTCACGCTCTTCTCGCTTCGGCCCGCCACGCGGCGAAGGTCCTCCCGACGGGCCCTGTCCCGCTCCGCTAGCTGTGGCTCCGCCATCAGCAGCAGCAGTTCGCGAATGTCTCTCAGCACGTCCAGTTCCGATTCAATACCATTTGCCATGTGCGTCAAGTGGCATTATAGCACAGCACATTAATCTCTGCCATCCTTATTGGAGGACATCGTTCGGACTGATCTGGAACAGGGTTCTTCGCCGACATCAGGTCCAGCTCTCTGGCCGTTGGCAGGCATGCTGAGGCCACGAGTACGTTGCGTGCATAGTGTTTGGTCATCGCATGAGCATCACCTTCAAGCAGGCAGTCGAGAGGGCGTTCAAGCTCCCGGCGAAGGAGCAGGACGCGCTTGGCGCGATACTCATCCGGGAGATGGAGTCTGAAATGCGTCTGTCCAGGCTCCTAAAGGACTCAAAGGAGCAACGCCGACGCCGCACTTGAAGAGGAACGTCAGGGGAGGACCCTGCCCTTCCCCGAGTGAACCCACGGGACCACCGCACGCTCGCTGATTGAACGGTAGACTCGGGGTGGAACGATGACCCCCGAAGCCGAATTCCCTCGTCCGACGCTGGAGCAATGGGAGCGGGCCGCAGCCAAGTCCGCGCCTGGCGGCGATCTGGCGGCGCTGAACTGGGTGACCCCCGAGGGCATCGTGGTCAAGCCGCTTTACACCGCCGCCGACCTGGAGGGGCTCGCTTACGCCGACACGCTCCCCGGCTTCCCACCCTTTGTCCGGGGGCCGCAGGCCACCATGTACGCCGGCCGACCGTGGACGATCCGCCAATACGCCGGGTTTTCGACCGCCGAGGACAGCAACGCGTTTTATCGTCAGAGCCTGGCGGCGGGCGGGCAGGGCATCAGCGTCGCGTTCGACTTGGCCACGCACCGGGGCTACGATAGCGACCACCCCCGCGTGGTGGGCGATGTGGGCAAAGCGGGCGTCGCCATCGACAGCGTGGAGGACATGAAGGTCCTGTTCGACGGCATCCCACTCGACCGCGTGAGCGTGAGCATGACCATGAACGGCGCCGTGTTGCCCGTGCTGGCCGCCTACATCGTGGCCGCCGAGGAGCAAGGCGTGGCGCAGGACCAGCTCAGCGGCACCATCCAGAACGACATCCTCAAGGAGTTCATGGTCCGCAACACGTACATCTATCCGCCCGAGCCTTCGATGCGGATCGTGGCCGACATCATCGAGTACACGGCCCGCCACATGCCCAAGTTCAACTCGATCTCGATCTCGGGCTATCACATGCAGGAGGCGGGCGCGAACCAGGCTTTGGAACTCGCGTTGACGCTGGCCGACGGCAAGGAGTACGTTCAAGCCGCACTGGCCCGGGGTCTGGACGTGGACGCCTTCGCCAGCCGCCTGAGCTTCTTTTGGGGGATCGGGATGAACTTCTACCTGGAGGTGGCCAAGATGCGCGCAGCGCGGCTGCTTTGGTCGCGTATCATGCATGGGTTCGGCGCGAAGAACCCCAAGAGCCTGATGCTGCGCACGCACTGCCAGACCAGCGGCTGGTCGCTGACCGAGCAAGACCCCTACAACAACATCGTCAGGACGACCATCGAGGCCATGGCGGCCGTTTTCGGCGGCACCCAGTCGCTGCACACCAACAGCTTCGACGAAGCCATCGCCTTGCCGACCGAGTTCAGCGCCCGCATCGCTCGGAACACGCAGCTGATCCTCCAGGAAGAGACCCACATCACGAAGGTGGTGGATCCCTGGGCGGGCAGCTACATGATGGAGTCGCTGACACAGGAGATGGCGGACACAGCGCAGGCGATCCTCGACGAGGTGGAAGCGATGGGCGGCATGACGCGCGCCGTTTCCAGCGGCTGGGCCAAGCTCAAAATCGAAGCCAGCGCCGCCGAGAAGCAAGCGCGGATCGACAGCGGCAAGGACGTCATCGTGGGCGTCAGCAAGTACAAGCTGGCCGAGGAGCCCAAGGTGGACTATCTCCACGTGGACAACGTCAAGGTCCGCGAGAGCCAGATCGCCCGGCTGGCCAAGATCCGCGCCGAACGCGACGCCACAGCGGTCCAACGCGCCCTCGACGCCCTGACCGAGTGCGCGCACGGGGGGCCCGGCAGCGGCAACCTCCTGGCGCTGACCCTTGACGCGGTCCGTCTGCGGGCGACTGTAGGCGAGGTCAGCGATGCGCTGGAGAAGGTGTTTGGCCGCTACCGAGCCGATATCCAGAAGGTGACCGGCGTGTACGCAGCCGCCTACGGTGGCGCCGAAGACCTGGACCTGCTCAGGGCCGAAACCGCCTCATTTGCCGAGCAAGAGGGGCGTCGTCCGCGGGTGTTGATCGCCAAACTCGGGCAAGACGGCCACGACCGAGGCGCCAAAGTGGTGGCCACCGCGTTCGCCGATCTGGGCTTCGATGTGGACACCGGTCCCCTATTTCAGACGCCCGAAGAGTGTGCGCGCCAGGCCATTGAGAACGACGTCCATGCCGTGGGCGTCAGCACGCTGGCGGCGGGCCACCGAACTCTGGTACCCGCGATCATCGAGGAGTTGAGGAAGCAAGGCGGGGACGATATCGTGGTGTTCGTCGGCGGCGTGGTGCCGCACCAGGACTACGAGTTCCTCTACGACGCGGGGGTCAAGGGCATCTATGGCCCTGGCACGCCGATTCCCGTCAGCGCGAGGGACGTGTTGGAGCAAATCCGGAAGGTGTCGGCACGCTGATCGCCATGGCCCCGACCGATCCGCAAGAGTTGGTTCGAGCCATCCTCGGCCCGCCTGGCCCAGCGAGTCGCCGGGCGCTCGCCAAGGCCATCACGCTCATCGAATCCACACGGGAAGACCACCGCCAATGTGCCGACGAGGTGCTGAGCGCTCTGCTCCCCCACAGCGGCAAGGCGTTCAGGGTCGGCATCAGCGGCGTGCCCGGCGTGGGCAAGAGCACGTTCATCGAGGCGCTGGGGCTCTTCCTCGTCGAGCAAGGCGAAACCGTGGCTGTGCTGGCTGTCGACCCGAGTTCCGCAGTCGGCGGAGGGAGCATCCTGGGCGACAAGACCCGCATGCAGCGGCTCTCGACGGACGAGCGCGCGTTCATCCGACCGAGCCCGTCCTCCGGTACGCTTGGCGGGGTCGCCGACAAGACCCGCGAAGCGATGAAGCTGTGCGAAGCGGCGGGCTACACCGTCGTTTTGGTCGAGACCGTCGGAGTGGGCCAAAGCGAGGCCGCCGTGGCTGGAATGACCGACCTGTTCGTGCTGCTCCAACTGCCCAACGCGGGCGACGACCTGCAGGCGATCAAGCGCGGTATCACGGAGTTGGCCGATCTGATCGTCGTCAACAAGGCCGACTTGGATGAAGACGCGGCCACCCGCGCGCGGTCGCAGTTGGCAAGCGCCCTCAAGATCATGGGTCGCCACGGCCCGTCTCAAGCCACGGAGTGGCACCCCGAAGTCCTCCAACTGTCCTCCCTCATGGCCACGGGCCTGGAGGCGTTTTGGCATGCGGCAACACGGTTTCGAGCGGTGCAGACAGCAAGCGGCGCGTTCGCCAAACGCAGAAGGACCCAAGACGAGGCGTGGATGTGGGAGCGGATCGACGCGGGCCTACGCGAACGCTTTCGCCGCCATCCCAAAGTGCGCGAAGCCCTTGAATCGCTGTCCCAAGAAGTCCACGAGGGCCGCGTCGCCCCATCCGTTGCGGCCAGGCGATTGCTCGACCTGTTCGGGTGAGCCTAATTCTGCGGCCACCCTGTCGGCCCTCTGGTATACCGAAGGACGCCCGACCTCGGAACCAGCACTGAGAACCCCATGAAAGACATGATCCAGCAGCTTGAGAGGAAGCGCGAAGCCGCGCGCCTCGGTGGTGGAAAGGCTCGAATCGCCAAGCAGCATGCCAAAGGGAAACTCACCGCCCGCGAACGCCTCGAAATCCTGCTGGACGAGGGCAGTTTCGAAGAGTGGGATATGTTCGTCGAACACCGCTGCACCGACTTCGGGATGGCCGACAACAAAGTGGCCGGCGACGGAGTCGTCACAGGCTACGGCATGATCAACGGTCGGCTGGTCTTCGTCTTCAGCCAAGACTTCACGGTGTTCGGAGGCGCTCTCTCGGAGGCCCACGCCGAGAAGATTTGCAAGGTGATGGACCACGCGATGAAGGTGGGTGCGCCCGTCATCGGCCTGAACGACAGCGGCGGCGCGCGGATTCAGGAGGGTGTGGCGTCGCTCGGTGGCTACGCCGAGGTCTTCCAACGCAACGTGTTGGCCTCGGGGGTCGTTCCGCAGATCAGCCTGATCATGGGACCCTGTGCCGGAGGCGCAGTCTATTCGCCCGCTATGACCGACTTCATCTTCATGGTGAGGGACAGCTCTTATATGTTCGTGACCGGTCCCGATGTGGTGAAAACGGTCACCCACGAAGAAGTGACCGCCGAGGAACTAGGCGGCGCCACCACCCACACCACCAAGAGCGGCGTGGCGGACCTTGCGTTCGAAAACGACGTCGAGGCCCTGCTCATGCTCCGCAGGTTCTTCAACTACTTGCCGCTGAGCAACCGAAGCGGCGTACCGGTGCGCCCGAGCGGCGACCCGGTGGATCGCGCCGACTACAGCCTCGACACGCTGGTGCCCGAGAACCCGAACAAGCCGTACGACATCAAGGAGCTGATCTTCAAGGTCGTCGACGACGGCGACTTCTTCGAACTGCAACCCGACAACGCGAAGAACATCGTGATCGGTATGGCGCGGATGGAGGGCCGCACCGTGGGCATCGTGGCGAACAACCCCCTCGTTCTGGCGGGATGTCTCGATATCAAGAGCAGCATCAAGGCGGCGCGATTCGTGCGCTTCTGCGATGCGTTCAACATCCCGTTGATCACATTCGTCGACGTCCCCGGCTTCTTGCCTGGCACGAGCCAGGAGTACGGCGGCATCATCAAGCACGGAGCCAAGCTGCTCTACGCTTACGCCGAATGCACGGTCCCCAAGGTGACGGTCATCACGCGCAAGGCCTATGGCGGCGCATACGACGTCATGTCCTCGAAACACCTGCGCGGCGATGTGAATCTGGCTTGGCCGAACGCCGAGATCGCAGTGATGGGAGCGAAAGGCGCCGTCGAAATCATCTTCCGGGAGGACAAAGACGATCCCGCCAAGCTGGCCGCCCGCGAAGAAGAGTACAAGGTTCGTTTCGCCAACCCCTTCGTCGCAGGAGCCCGCGGCTTCATCGAGGATGTGATCTGGCCCCACGAGACACGGAAGCGCATCTGCCGATCACTGGCAATGCTTAAGGACAAGAAACTGGAGAACCCGTGGCGCAAGCACGGGAACATTCCACTGTGACCGACATGGAGTCCAACGATGTTTAGCAAGATCCTCATCGCCAACCGCGGGGAGATCGCCTGTCGCATCATCAAGACGGCCAAGAAGATGGGTATTGCCACGGTTGCCGTCTACTCCGAGGCCGATAGTGGCGCCCGACACGTCGATCTGGCCGACGAATCCGCAGCCATCGGGCCCGCTCCGAGCCGCGAGAGCTATCTGGTGGCCGATAAGATCATCGCCGCGGCAAAGGCCACAGGTGCGCAGGCCATCCACCCAGGTTACGGGTTCCTGAGCGAGAACGAAGCGTTTGCCCGACGCGTTGAAGACGAAGGACTGGTGTTCATTGGTCCCAATCACGCGAGCATTGCCGCGATGGGCGACAAGATCGCCTCGAAGAAGCTGGCCCAGTCAGCGGGTGTCAACACGATTCCAGGTTGGCATGAAGTCATTGAAAGCCCGGAGCAAGCCGTCGATATCGCCCGCAACATCGGCTATCCCGTCATGATCAAAGCCAGTGCCGGAGGCGGCGGCAAAGGCTTGCGTGTGGCATTCAGCGACACCGAGGCGTACGAAGGGTTTGCCAGCTGCCGCAATGAAGCAAAGGCCAGCTTTGGTGACGACCGTGTCTTCGTTGAGAAGTACATCGAAGAGCCCCGCCATGTCGAGATACAAGTCCTCGGCGATGCCCATGGCAACGTCGTCTACTTGAACGAACGCGAGTGCAGCATTCAGCGGCGACACCAGAAGGTCATTGAGGAAGCGCCATCGCCGTTCATCAGCGATGCGACCCGCAAAGCAATGGGCGAGCAAGCCGTAGCGTTGGCCAAAGCCGTGAACTACCAGAGCGCTGGAACCGTCGAGTTCGTTGTCGGCAAAGATCAGAGCTTCTACTTTCTGGAGATGAACACGCGGCTTCAGGTCGAGCATCCAGTGACCGAGTGCATCACCGGACTCGATCTTGTCGAACTGATGATTCGCATCGCAGCTGGCGAGCCGCTTCCCTTCTCCCAGGCCGACGTGAAGCGGAATGGATGGGCCATCGAATGCCGGATCAACGCCGAGGACCCGTTTCGCAATTTCCTTCCTTCGACCGGTCGCCTTGTGCAATACATGCCACCAATGACCAACATGGAGGCGGGCGGCCAAGTGCCGGAAGGCGGAGGAATCCGCGTCGATACAGGGGTCTTCGAGGGTGGCGAGATTCCGATGTATTACGATTCGATGATCGCCAAGCTCATCGCGCATGGCCGAGACAGGAACGAAGCGATCGCCCGCATGCGAGAGGCGCTCAACGGCTTCGTGATCCGGGGGATCGCAAGCAACATCGCCTTCCAATCGGCGTTGCTCGCGCATCCCAAGTTCATCGCGGGCGACTTCCACACGGGATTCATCGCAGAGCATTACCCCAACGGCTTCCAGGCGGCAGACGTGGTCCACGACGATCCGCTCTTCCTGGTCGCTCTGGCCGCCTTCGTTCGGCGAAAGGCGCGCGAACGCGCGATCGGCATCAGCGGACAAATCGACGGACACTACGCCAGCCACCAGCCGGAACTGGTGGTCATTGTGCTCGACCGAGGGGGCCAACACCGGTACCACGACGTCTTGGTGGAGTCCTTCGATCCGGAAATGGGCCGAGCGGTGATCCTTGTCGAAGGACGACGCTACGAAATCCAGAGTGCCACACGACTGGGAGAGGTACTCGGGACGGGCACGTGCAACGGTCGGCCCTTCACGGCCCAGGTCGAGCGCGCGCGCTCGACTGGCGGTGCAGGCGGTGGCGAGAGTCCGTTGGGCATCCGCATCGCCCACAACGGCACGCAAATCGAAGCTCTGGTCCTGAGACCGAGGGCGGCCGAACTCTTCGCCATGATGCCGCACAAGCCGCCACCGGACCTTTCCCGATTTCTCCTCTCTCCCATGCCCGGCCTTTTGGTCGGCGTTGCCGCCGAGACCGGCCAAACCGTCCGAGCGGGGGAGCGGCTGGCGGTGATCGAAGCGATGAAGATGGAGAACATCCTGACCGCGCCTCAGGACGCCACTGTCGCCGAGGTGCTCGCGAAGCCTGGTGAAACGCTGTCGGTCGATCAGCCGATCATCCGGTTCGAATAGGGAGCAAAGCCCGAGCCATGAACGAACGACCCTTTAGGATCCTGGGAGTGCAGCAGATCGCCATCGGCGGTCCCGACAAGGCGCGCTTGATGACGCTTTGGCTCGACATCTTCGGCTTAGAACGCATAGGCAACTTTCGGAGCGAGTCTGAAAACGTCGACGAAGATATTTTCACTCTTGGTGTTGGCCCGTTCGGGGTTGAAGTCGACCTGATGCAGCCGATCGACCCCGATAAGAAACCCGCCGTACACCTGCCGCCCCTGAATCATGTCGGTCTATGGGTCGACGACCTGCCCGCCGCCGTGGATTGGATGACGGCGCACGGCGTTCGCTTCACTCCGGGCGGCATCCGGAAGGGGGCGTCGGGCCACGATGTGTGCTTCATCCACCCCAAGGGGAACGACGAGTTTCCGATCGGCGGCGAGGGCGTGCTGATCGAACTTGTCCAAGCTCCGCCCGACGTGCTCCAAGCGTACGAGCGATGAGGTTTCTCACGTTCCACAGTGGCGGGCCACCGATAGGCGGTTTGGCGGTAGAAGGCTTGTCATTTCTGGCAATCCATGCTATACTGACGATAGCGTGAGGATTCATCTCGCTCGCTGGTTGCCGATCGTTGCCTTGTTGGCGACGACGGTACTGGGCGTCGCAAGACCGGTTGCTGGCTCCACCGAGCCATCCTGTCCCGCAAAGTGTTGCGCACGCGAAACGAGCAAAGCCGACTGCTGCGGCAACAAGACGGGCGTCCAAGCCAAACCAAAAGCGACCTGTGGTTGCGAATGGAACACTGCACCTGATTCGCATCACAGCGACCCTTGGACGACCGCACCCGCACCCGTCCACGTCGCCGTTCTCCTAGCGGTCGAAGTCGAATTGCCCGTCGTTCCCGTGTTGGGCCGCGGTGCGAAGGCACCAGAGACGTCTTCGGCCCGCATTCGCAGCCCCGACTCTTCGGGCCATCCTCTGCGAGCACCTCCTGCGGCTTAGGACTCGTCCTACCGCCCGATGCGTTGCGTCCGGCGGCCCATCCGTATCGCGAGTTGCCATGAACGTCATCATCTTGTCAGGGCCTCGTCAAAGAGGCGACCGTGAAAATCGGTAAGTTTGTTGTTGGTCCAGGACTGGGGCTTGCCACTGTAGCTTCCATCGGCATCTTCATCTGGGCTCCGCGCCCTATCGACGAGCCATCGAACATCCACGCGGCGCGTGAGCGCGCGAAGGCCGCCGTCGCACCGCC